>NZ_JBAGKV010000012.1:0-185123 GCF_037049705.1 Janthinobacterium sp. LPB2021202312-11-4
ACTTCAACTTTACCGGCGTCTTTGTAGACGTCGTCTTTCGGTGCATCAACGGTCACGGAGCCGCTGGTAGCGCCGGCGGCGATGGTGATCACGGCGCCGTTGGACAGGGTCACGGTCACCGGAGTGCCGGCCGCGTTGGTCAACGAAGCGGTGTAAACGATCGAACCACCTTCAGCCACAGTTTCCGTCGCGCTCAGGCTGAGGGTCGTGGTGTCGGTGGTGTCAGTAACGGTCGTTTTGGCCGGGTCGCCATTGATGTCCAGCTTCTCGTAGTTGCCGCCCTTGGCGTCGTCGATTTTGACGCTCAAAGAACCGCCGCCAGCCAGTGCATCGTTCGGCGCAACGAAGTTCACGGAACCGCTGCTGGCGCCAACCGGAATGGTGATGGTCTGGCCGTTGGACAGGGTTACCACCACTGGCGAATCGGTAACCGGAGCGGTAACAGACGCGGTGTAAACCACGGTCCCGCCTTCAGCCACGGTCGATGTTGCGGTCAGAGTGACGAGCGAGGTGTCGATGGTGTCGGTGACGTTGGTGACGGCTGGGGTCGGGTTGGTCGCCAGGTTCTCGAAGTTGCCACCGGTGGCATCTTTGACGGTCACTTCAACTTTGCCGGCGTCTTTGTAGACGTCGTCTTTCGGTGCATCGACGGTCACGGAACCGCTGGTAGCGCCGGCGGCGATGGTGATCACGGCGCCGTTCGACAAGGTCACGGTCACTGGAGTGCCTGCCGCGTTAGTCAGCGAAGCGGTGTAAACAATCGAACCGCCTTCAGCGACCGAATCGGTAGCGGACAGGCTCAGCGTGGTGGTGTCGGTGGTGTCAGTAACGGTCGTTTTGGCCGGGTCGCCATTGATGTCCAACTTCTCGTAGTTACCGCCCTTCGCATCATCAATCTTGACGCTCAAGGAACCGCCGCCGGCCAACGCATCGTTTGGCGCAACGAAGTTCACGGAGCCACTGCTCGCACCGACCGGAATAGTGATGGTCTGACCGTTGGACAGGGTCACGACCACTGGCGAATCGGTAACCGGAGCGGTGACGGACGCGGTGTAAACCACAGTCCCGCCTTCAGCCACAGTCGAGGTCGCGGTCAAGGTGACGAGCGAGGTGTCGATGGTGTCGGTGACGTTGGTCACGGCAGCGGTCGGATTGGTCGCCAGGGTTTCAAAATTGCCGCCGCTGGCGTCCTTGATGGTCGCTTCAACTTTTCCGGCATCTTTGTAAACGTCATCGGCCGGGGCCGCGACGGTCACTGTGCCGCTGGTGGCGCCGGCAGCGATGGTGATCACCGCGCCGTTCGACAGGGTCACGGTCACCGGAGTGCCGGCGGCGTTGGTCAGGGTCGCGGTGTAGACGATCGAGCCGCCCTCGGCCACGGTATCCGTCGCACTCAGGCTCAGGGTGGTGGTGTCCGGTGTGTCGCTGACAGCGGTATCCGCTGGTTTGCCGTCAACCGCCAGTTTTTCGTAGTTGCCGCCGGTGGCGCCGTCGATCTTCACGCTCAGGGACGTGCCGCCCGCCAGTGGGCTGTTCGGTGCGATGAAGTTTACGCTGCCGGAGCTTTCGCCGACCGGAATGGTGATGGTCTGGCCGTTGGACAGAGTCACAACCACTGGTGCGCCAGTCACCGGAGCGGTAACGGACGCGGTATAGACCACGGTTTCGCCTTCGGCGACGTTTGCGGTGGCCGTCAGCGATACGGTACTGGTGTCGATGGTGTCGTTAACGGTGGTGACCGCCGGAGTGTCACTGGTAACCAGGTTCTCGAAATTGCCACCGGTCGCGCCTTTGATGGTCGCTTCAACGGTACCGGCGTCTTTATAGACGTCGTCTTTCGGTGCATCGACGGTCACGGTGCCGGTGGTTTTGCCGGCATCGATGGTGATTACTGCGCCGTTGCTCAGGGTGACGGTGACTGGGGTGCCGGCCGCATTGGTCAGGTTCGCGGTGTAAACAATCGAACCACCTTCAGCCACCGAATCGGTAGCCGACAGGCTCAGCGTGGTGGTGTCGGTGGTGTCAGTAACGGTCGTTTTGGCTGGATCGCCATTGATGTCCAGCTTCTCGTAGTTACCGCCCTTCGCGTCGTCGATTTTGACGCTCAGGGAACCGCCGCCCGCCAAGGCATCGTTCGGCGCAACGAAGTTCACGGAACCGCTGCTCGCGCCAACCGGAATGGTGATGGTCTGGCCGTTGGACAGGGTTACAACCACTGGTGCATCGGTCACTGGCGCGCTCACCGAAGCGGTGTAGACGACAGTGCCGCCTTCAGCCACGGTCGAGGTCGCGGTCAGAGTGACGAGCGAGGTGTCGATGGTGTCGGTGACGTTGGTGACGGCTGGGGCCGGATTGGTCGCCAGGTCTTCGAAGTTGCCACCGGTGGCATCTTTGACGGTCACTTCAACTTTGCCGGCGTCTTTATAGACGTCGTCTTTCGGCGCATCGACGGTGACGGAACCGCTGGTGGCACCGGCGGCTATGGTGATTACTGCGCCGTTCGACAGGGTCACGGTCACCGGAGTGCCGGCCGCGTTGGTCAACGAAGCGGTGTAAACGATCGAACCACCTTCAGCCACAGTTTCCGTCGCGCTCAGGCTGAGGGTAGTCGTGTCGGTGGTGTCAGTAACGGTCGTTTTGGCTGGATCGCCATTGATGTCCAGCTTCTCGTAGTTGCCGCCCTTCGCATCATCAATCTTGACGCTCAGGGAACCGCCGCCCGCCAACGCATCGTTTGGCGCAACGAAGTTCACGGAGCCACTGCTCGCGCCGACCGGGATGGTGATGGTCTGGCCGTTGGACAGAGTCACAACCACTGGTGCATCAGTCACTGGTGCAGTAACCGAAGCGGTGTAGACGACAGTGCCGCCCTCAGCCACGGTCGAGGTCGCGGTCAGAGTGACGAGCGAGGTGTCGATGGTGTCGGTGACATTGGTGACGGCTGGCGCCGGGTTAGTGGCCAGGTCTTCGAAGTTGCCACCAGTCGCATCTTTGACGGTCACTTCAACTTTACCGGCGTCTTTGTAGACGTCGTCTTTCGGTGCGTCGACGGTCACGGAACCGCTGGTGGCGCCGGCGGCGATGGTGATTACTGCGCCGTTGCTCAGGGTGACGGTCACTGGAGTGCCGGCCGCGTTGGTCAGCGAAGCGGTGTAAACAATCGAACCACCCTCGGCGACCGAATCGGTAGCCGACAGGCTCAATGTAGTGGTGTCTGGCGTGTCAGTGACAGTGGTCGAAACCGGGGTCTTGTCGGCCACCAGGTTTTCGTAGTTGCCGCCGCTGACGTCGGTGATCGAGTTGGTCAGCGGTGCGTGACCGTTGAGCACATCGTTCGGTGCCTCGGCGTTAACGGTACCGCTGGTCTTGCCGATGTCGATGGTGATGGTCTGGCCATTAGCCAAAGTCACGGTCACTGGCGAACCGGTGACTGGAGCGCCCACCGAAGCGGTGTAAACAACCGTGCCGCCTTCAGCGACGCTGGTGGTCGCGGTCAGGGTGACGGTCGAGGTATCGATGGTGTCGGAGACGTTGGTGACCGCTGGCGCCGGGTTAGTGGCCAGGTTCTCGAAGTTGCCACCGGTGGCATCTTTGACGGTCACTTCAACTTTGCCGGCGTCTTTGTAAACGTCATCCGCCGGGGCCAGGACGGTGACGGTGCCGGTGGTTTTACCGGCATCGATGGTGATCACTGCGCCGTTGCTCAGGGTCACGGTCACTGGAGTGCCGGCCGCGTTGGTCAGGGTCGCGGTGTAGGTAATTTGACCACCTTCAGCCACGGAGTCAGTCGCGCTCAGGCTGAGGGTTGTAGTGTCCTGGGTGTCAGTAACCGAGGTTTCAGCCGGTTTACCGTCAATGTCCAGCTTCTCGTAGTTACCGCCCTTCGCATCATCAATCTTGACGCTCAGGGAACCGCCGCCGGCCAAGGCATCGTTCGGCGCAACGAAGTTCACGGAACCGCTGCTCGCGCCGACCGGGATGGTGATGGTCTGGCCGTTGGACAGGGTCACGACCACTGGCGAATCGGTAACCGGAGCGGTAACGGACGCGGTGTAAACCACGGTCCCGCCTTCAGCCACGGTCGAGGTCGCAGTCAGTGTGACGAGCGAAGTGTCGATGGTGTCGCTGACGTTGGTCACGGCCGCAGCCGGGTCAGTGACGAGGTTTTCGAAGTTGCCGCCGCTGGCGTCCTTGATGGTGGCTTCGACTTTACCGGCGTCTTTATAGACGTCATCCGCTGGAGCGGCGACGGTCACGGAACCGCTGGTGGCGCCGGCAGCGATGGTGATCACGGCGCCGTTGCTCAGGGTCACGGTCACCGGAGTGCCGGCGGCATTGGTCAGGTTCGCGGTGTAAACAATCGAGCCGCCTTCAGCGACATCAGGGGACGCCGACAGGCTCAGGCCCGTGGTGTCTTTCGAGTCGGTGATGGTGGTCAGTGCCGGCTCGGCGCTCGGGGTCAGTTGCTCGAAGTTGCCGCCGCTGGTGCCAGTGATCGTGGTGCTGACGGTGCTGCCATTGTTGTAGACGTCGTTCGGCGGGGTATCGACGGTGACGGTACCGGTGGTTTTGCCCGCTTCGATGGTAATGACCGAGCCATTGCTCAAGGTCACGGTCATCGGCATGCCGGCCGGGTTGGTCAGGGTCGCGGTGTAGGTGATCTGACCGCCTTCGACCACGGTGCCGGTAGCGGTGAGGCTCAGGCCGGTGTTGTCGATCGAATCGGTAATGGTGGTCACGGCTGGCGTTGGATTCGGCGCCAGGTTCTCGAAATTACCACCGGTTGCGCCGGTAATCGTGGTGCTGACGGTGCTGCCGTTTTGATAAACGTCATTGACCGGGGTATCGACGTTCACCGAGCCAGTAGTTTTCCCGGCTTCGATGGTGATAGTCGAACCGTTGGACAGGGTCACGGTTACCGGCGTCTGCGCCGGGTTGGTCAGAGTAGCGGTGTAAGTGATTTGGCCGCCTTCGGTCACAGTCGAGCCCGCTGTCAACGTGACAGTGGTGGTGTCGACCGAATCGGTAATAGTCGTGACCGCTGGCGCAGGATTCGGCGCCAGGTTCTCGAAATTACCACCGGTTGCGCCGGTAATCGTGGTGCTGACGGTGCTGCCGTTCTGATAAACGTCATTGACCGGGGTATCGACGTTCACCGAACCAGTGGTTTTCCCGGCTTCGATGGTGATAGTCGAACCGTTGGACAACGTCACGGTTACCGGCGTCTGAGCCGGGTTGGTCAACGTCGCGGTGTAAGTAATCTGACCGCCTTCGGTCACAGTCGAACCGGCTGTCAGCGTGACAGTAGTGGTATCAACCGAATCAGTAATTGTCGTGACCGCCGGAGCCGGATTCGGCGCCAGGTTCTCGAAATTGCCACCGGTTGCACCGGTAATCGTGGTGCTGACGGTGCTGCCGTTCTGATAAACGTCATTGACCGGGGTATCGACGTTCACCGAGCCAGTGGTTTTCCCGGCTTCAATAGTGATGGTCGAACCGTTGGACAACGTCACGGTTACCGGCGTCTGCGCTGGGTTGGTCAGGGTCGCGGTGTAAGTAATCTGCCCGCCTTCAGTCACGGTGGAGCCGGCTGTCAGCGTGACAGTGGTGGTGTCGACCGAATCGGTAATAGTCGTGACCGCCGGAGCCGGATTCGGCGCCAGGTTCTCGAAATTGCCACCGGTTGCACCGGTAATCGTAGTGCTAACGGTGCTGCCGTTCTGATAAACGTCATTGGCCGGGGTATCGACGTTCACCGAGCCAGTGGTTTTCCCGGCTTCGATGGTGATGGTCGAACCGTTGGACAACGTCACGGTTACCGGCGTTTGAGCCGGGTTGGTCAGGGTCGCGGTGTAGGTGATCTGACCGCCTTCAGTAACGGTGGAGCCCGCTGTCAGCGTGACAGTGGTGGTGTCGACCGAATCGGTAATAGTCGTGACCGCCGGAGCCGGATTCGGCGCCAGGTTCTCTAAATTGCCACCGGTTGCACCGGTAATCGTGGTGCTGACGGTGCTGCCGTTCTGATAAACGTCATTGACCGGGGTATCGACGTTCACCGAGCCAGTGGTTTTCCCGGCTTCAATAGTGATGGTCGAACCGTTGGACAGGGTCACGGTTACCGGCGTCTGCGCTGGGTTGGTCAGCGTAGCGGTGTAAGTGATTTGGCCGCCTTCGGTCACAGTCGAGCCCGCTGTCAACGTGACAGTGGTGGTGTCGATCGAATCGGTAATAGTCGTGACCGCCGGCGCTGGATTCGGCGCCAGGTTCTCGAAATTACCACCGGTTGCGCCGGTAATCGTGGTGCTGACAGTGCTGCCGTTCTGATAAACGTCATTGACCGGGGTATCGACGTTCACCGAGCCAGTGGTTTTACCGGCTTCGATGGTGATAGTCGAACCGTTGGACAGGGTCACGGTTACCGGCGTCTGAGCCGGGTTGGTCAGGGTCGCGGTGTAAGTAATCTGACCGCCTTCAGTCACGGTGCCGCCCGCTGTCAGCGTGACGGTCGTGGTGTCGATGGTGTCGGTGACTTGGGTCGTGGCTGGCGCGGTCGGTGGGGTGATTACGATACCGGCGCCGCCGGTGGTGCCAGTGACGGTGACGTCGATTTGGGTCGCGTCGTTATAAACAGTGTCGTTCGGCGCCAGCGGCACGTTGACGGTGCCGGTGGTCTGGCCGGCCTGAATCACGATCACCGAGCCGTTGGACAGGGTGATGGTCAGGTCGCTGGTCGGTGCCTGGGTCAGGGTCGCGGTGTAAACCAGCACGCCACCGGCTTCGGTGATGGTCGGCGTGGCGCTCAGGCTCAGGGTCGATGCCTGCACGATGTTGGCGTTGTTGGTGGTCTGGCCGCCGACGGTGTTCTGTGTGGCCAGCGCCGCAGAGCCAATGCCCGCCGTCGGGAAACCAATGGTCGGGTCTACCCGGCCAGCGGTTGCGTCCAATACGACGAAGCTGTGGCCGCCGCCGGCCGCACCGCCTGTGCCCGCAGCAGTCGGGCCTGCGGCGGTGGCTTCCAGGTCTTTGGTCGGGTCGGCGCCGGCCGCGATCGCTTGCTGCAGTTCTTCAACCGATGGCGCGGCTTGTGCGGTGGCTTCTGCCAGGTCGGTGCTGGAGTCCGGTGCGCTGCCACTCCATTGAGTGTCGCGGCCCAGGTCCAGGGTCCGGCCATCAGCCAGTTCGAGGGTGACGGCGCCAGCGGCACCGGTGTCTACCTGATCGCCGACAAACAGCCGGTCGCCTTCAACGAGTACGCGACGGACGCCCTCTGGGGACACCGCGAAAACTTGACCAACAATGCTTTTGACGATGGCAACAACACTGCTCATTGAAGACTCTCCGGGTGTCACGTTCAGTTGACTTCCATGGACCTGATGGCGAACTCGCCAAAGCAGTCTGGACGTACTTTGTAGAAATTTAGCGCATAAGCTTGACGCTAGGATTCGTCAATAATTTGGCTATATTCTTTCGCTATTAACTTTATGCCAAACTATTGACCTTCTGGGTGCCATCCTAAACAATCGCCCCAGTAATGTCACATTGATATTTAAGCGGCGACCTGTCCTAAAGCGTGTGATCCAGTTCCTGTTTTGAACTTTCCGACATACGGTCATTCCGGTCACCATCATCCGACGCAGCACCCACAATTGCTGTGATTCAAGACAAGAAGTCCTGGGATATTTCCAACATGCGTTCGTACCTGTTCAAGGCTTTACCCTTCGCCCTCGCCGCCAGTTTTGTCCAAGCACAATCCTTGCCGGAAGCCATGCAGCAGGCACTGGATGTCCATCCGGAAATCCAGGCCGCCGTTAATAGTCGATTGGCTGCGGATTATCAGTTAAAGGCCGCCAAAGGTGGATACCTGCCACGGGTCGATCTGCTCGGCGGTTATGGTCGTGAAGGCACCGATAACGTCACCACTCGGGCCGATACCGGTAGCAATCACTGGGAAACCCTGAACCGCAGCGAGTCAAGTTTGCGTCTGTCGCAAATGGTTTTTGACGGTTTTGCGACGTCCAGCGAAGTGGGGCGTCAACAAGCCACCGTTAACTCCCGCGCTTATTCCTTGCTGGGGACGTCGGAGCGCACCGCGCTGACCGTGGCCCAGGTTTATCTCGACGTGCTAACCCGCCGCGAATTCGTGCGCCTGGCCGACGAAAACCTGAAAAGCCACGAACGTATTTTCGACCAGATCAAACTGCGCACCTCGCGCGGTGTAGGCAGCGGCGCTGACCTTGATCAGGCCGAAGCGCGTATGGCCCAGGCCCGCAACAACCTGATCACCGAACAAACCAACCTGGCCGACGCCGAAACCAACTTCCTCAGTGCTGTGGGCCAAATGCCTGATCAGCTTGAGCGTCCTGCGCCGTTCCTGGCACTGTTGCCAGCCAACCTGAATGAAGCCCGTCAGCAGATGCTGGAAAACAGCCCGGTCCTGCGTTCGGCTGAATCCGATATCGCCGCCGCCGAAAAGCAGTACGAAGCCGCCAAGTCGACGTTTTACCCACGTTTCGACGCTGAACTGGGCCGCACCGCCGACAACGACCTCGACGGCCAGAACGGTCACAGCAACGAATGGCAAGCCATGCTGCGCATGCGTTTCAACCTGTTTGCCGGTGGCAGCAACAAGGCTGACCTGGAATCCAAGTCCTACCTGTCCACTCAGGCGCTGGATATCCGCAACAACGCCCTGCGCGTATTGAACGAAGAGCTGGGCCTGGCCTGGAACGCCCTCAATAACGCCAACGCCCAAGTGCCGATCGCCCAGCAATATGTCGATCACAGCACCGCAGTGCGCACGGCTTATCAAAAGCAGTTCAGCCTCGGTCAGCGGACCCTGCTCGACTTGCTCGACAGTGAAAACGAACTGTTCACGGCGTCCCGTCGTTTGGCGGACATTAAAAACACTCAGTTATTTACTCAATACCGAATCAAGGCGACCATGGGCGAGTTGCTCAAGAGCCAGGGAGTGGTCGCACCGTTGGCATCCGTTGTGCAAAACGACGTGAAGCCAAAGGTCCAACTGCCCGGTATGAACTGAGCAGGACCTTTATCGTTCAATTGTTAGCCAAGAGTGCCGAGCGTGGAATCAGAAGTCAGTCGAGTTCATCTCATTCATGATCCGCGCGCGCTGCACGACGATCCGTTACTGGATGGTCTGCTAGCCCTGTGCACGCTGCACCAGAAACCGGCCAGCGCGGCAATGCTGACCACCGGCCTGCCGCTGCCCAAGCAGCGGCTGAGCGTCGAGTTGCTGCCCCGCGCCGCCGCTCGCGCCGGTCTGCAGGGCCGGGTGCTGCAACGCAAGCTGGAAGATATTCCGGCGATTGCGATGCCGGCGCTGTTGCTGCTCAAGGACGGTCGCAGTGCGGTCCTGGTGGGCTGGCAAGGTGAAGACCAGGCCCGTGTGCTGCTCAGCGAAACCGATGGCGGCGAAAGCGTTGTCAGCCGTGAACTGCTGGCCGACGACTACATCGGCAAAGTCTTCTTCGCTCAACCCCAGCATAAATTCGATGTGAATCACGGCACGCTCATTCCGCGTGCGCGTTCGTGGTTCCGCGACACCCTCAAGCGTTCGCGCTGGCTGTACGCCGACGCCATCGCCGCCAGTTTCCTGATCAACATCATCGCCATGGCCGCGCCGTTGTTCGTGATGAACGTCTACGACCGCGTCGTGCCGAACCAGGCGGAATCGACCCTGTGGGTGCTGGCGATCGGCATCACTGGCGCCTACCTGTTCGACCTGATCCTCAAGAGCCTGCGCAGCCTCTGCCTGGACCTGGCCGGCAAGAAAACCGACCTGATCATCTCGGCGACGCTGTTCGAGCGCATCGTCGGCATGGCCATGAAGTACCGCCCGGCCCGGGTCGGCAGCTTCGCCCAGAACATCCACGAGTTTCAGAGCCTGCGGGACTTCCTCGCGTCGCTGACCCTCACCAGCCTGATCGATTTGCCGTTTACCCTGCTGATCTTCCTGGTCATCGCCATTCTCGGCGGGCACCTGGTGTGGATTCCAGTGATGGCGTTCCCGATTGCCCTGCTGATTGGCTACGCCTTGCAGAAGCCGTTGGTCGCGACCATGGAGCGGACCATGGCCCTCGGCGCCGAGCGCCAGTCGAGCCTGATCGAAACCCTTGCCGGCCTCGATGCGGTGAAGGTCAACAACGCCGAAAGCGAACGCCAATACCAGTGGGAACAGACCATCGGCACCCTCAGCCGCCTCGAGCTGCGAGTGAAAATGCTCTCCGGCCTGGCGATGAACATCACCCTGCTGATCCAGCAACTGGCCGGGGTGATCATGATCGTCTTCGGCGTGTACCAGATCATCGACGGTCACCTGAGCATGGGCGGCCTGATTGCCTGCTACATGCTCAGTGGCCGTGCCCTCAGCCCGTTGGCCTCACTGTCCGGCCTGCTGACCCGTTACCAGCAAGCGCGGGTGACCATGACCTCGGTCGATCAGATGATGGAGCTGCCCCAGGAGCGCAATTTCGAAGAGCGTCCACTGAGCCGCAAGGTGCTGCAAGGCGCCATTGAATGCCGTCAGCTGAACTTCACCTACCCGAATCAGCAAAACGCCGCGCTGAAGAACATCAACCTGATCATCAAGCCCGGCGAAAAAATCGGCATCATCGGTCGCAGCGGCTCGGGCAAAAGCTCCCTGGCCAAACTGCTGGTGGGTCTGTATCAGCCGGACGACGGTGCCTTGCTGGTGGATGGCGTTGATATCCGCCAGATAGACGTCAGCGAATTGCGCCACAACATCGGCTACGTGCCCCAGGACATTCAATTGCTCGCCGGGACCCTGCGCGACAACCTGGTGTCCGGTGCGCGTTATGTCGAAGACGAGCTTGTTCTGCAGGCGGCCGAACTGGCCGGCGTGCACGAGTTCGCCCGTCTGCACCCGCAAGGTTATGAACTGCAAGTCGGCGAGCGTGGGCAGAACCTGTCCGGTGGCCAGCGCCAGAACGTGGCCCTGGCCCGTGCGCTGCTGCTCAACCCGCCGATCCTGCTGCTCGACGAACCGACCAGCGCCATGGACAACACCGGCGAAGAACGCCTCAAGCAACGCCTGGCAGCGGTGATTGAAGATAAAACCGTGGTGCTGGTGACGCACCGTGCGTCGTTGCTGTCGCTGGTGGATCGCCTGCTGGTGATCGACCGTGGACAAATTCTTGCCGATGGCCCGAAAGCCGTTGTGATGGAAGCGTTGAAGAAGGGGCAGATCAGTGTTGCTTAAGTCGGGTTTCAAGGACTCTATCCGCCGCTACTTCAAAGGCTCCGCCTCGCTGAAAGGCCAGCCGTTGCCGGAAGTGAACAAAGCGCTGATCGAAGATGCACCGCGTGTGGTGCGGCTGACCATTTGGGCGATCATCGGCTTCTTCGTGTTCCTGATGCTGTGGGCCAACTTCGCCGTCATCGACGAAGTGACCAAGGGCGACGGTAAGGCGATCCCATCGTCCAAGATCCAGAAAATCCAGAACCTTGAGGGCGGTATCGTCTCCGAGCTGTACGTCAAGGAAGGGCAGATCGTCGAGGCCGGCGCGCCGCTGATTCGTCTGGACGACACCCGGTTTGCTTCCAACGTCGGCGAAACCGAGGCTGATCGTCTGTCGATGCTGCTGCGCGTCGAGCGCTTGAGTGCCGAGGTCGATGACCGTCCGCTGAATTTTCCCGCCGATGTGCTCAAGGCTGTGCCGAATCAGGCCCGCAGCGAAGAGTCGCTGTACACCAGCCGTCGTCAGCAGTTGCACGACGAGATCGGCGGTTTGCAGGAGCAGTTGATCCAGCGTCAGCAAGAGCTGCGCGAGTTCACCTCCAAGCAGGCGCAGTACCGCAGTGGCCTGGCGTTGCAACGCCAGGAAATCAACATGTCCGAGCCGCTGGTGGCCCAGGGCGCGGTGTCGCCGGTTGAAGTGCTGCGACTCAAACGCGCCGAAGTGGAAACCCGTGGGCAACTGGACGCGACCACCCTGGCGATCCCCCGCGCCGAATCGGCGATCAAGGAAGTGCAGCGCAAGATCGATGAGACCCGGGGTAAATTCCGCAGCGAAGCCCTGACCCAACTCAACGAAGCCCGCACCGACCTGAACAAGGCCCAGGCCACCGGCAAGGCGCTGGAAGACCGGGTCAGCCGCACGCTCGTCACCTCGCCGGTGCGGGGCATCGTCAACAAGTTGCTGGTGAACACCATCGGTGGCGTGATTCAGCCGGGCGTTGACCTGGTGGAAATCGTGCCGCTGGACGACACCTTGCTGGTGGAAGCCAAAGTCCGCCCGCAAGACATCGCCTTCCTGCACCCGGGCCAAGAGGCAACGGTGAAATTCACCGCGTACGACTACACCATTTATGGTGGCCTCAAAGCCAAGCTTGAGCAGATCGGCGCCGACACCATCACCGATGAAGACAAGAAAACCACCTACTACATCATCAAGCTGCGTACCGATCGCAGCCACCTCGGCACCGATGAAAAGCCGTTGCTGATCATCCCGGGGATGGTGGCGTCGGTGGACATCATCACCGGCAAGAAGACCATTCTCAGCTACTTGCTCAAGCCGATTATCCGGGCGCGGGCCGAGGCGCTGCACGAGCGGTAGTCTTCGGCCTGGGCTGGTGGCCTCTTCGCGGGCAAGCCTCGCTCCTACAAGGGATTGCTGTTGTTCGCCGATGTGTGAACGCCACAAAACCTGTAGGAGCGAGGCTTGCCCGCGAAGGCGGCCTCAAGTACACCACTAGTCAAAACACCTATCAGTCTTCAACGTTTCCATTGATTTGAATCAAGCAGGCAGAGGCCCAGTAGCGGCATATTGATATCGGTATAAAACCAATATTTCTCCTGATAAAGAGACATGCCCGCATGCAGATTTTTCAATTGTCTCCGCAGAGCCCTTCTGCACGCTTCAAATTATTCGGCGGGTTATTCCGACTCCGTTTCTGACCTTCATTACGATTGACTCGACCGCATCCGGATGCCGGCTGGGTTTGCCTCGCCGAGCGTCCGGTATTTGGGAAGGAACCCAGTCCCTCACCGTTTTCCCATCAGTAGATCAGCGCCATGCCGAACCGTAAGGATCTTTCGCAAGTCTTCATCCAGACCCTGGAGCAAAGCGTTGACAGCGTTGTGGTCATCGACAGTCAAAACCGGGTCATTCTGTTTAATGAAGCCTCGGAAAAGCTCTGGGGATACGGCAGTGCCGAGGTCTTGGGGCGCAATGTCGAAAAACCGGTGCCGAAACTGATTCGCCCCCTGCACGACAGTTATATCGAAGCGAACCGCAGCACCGGCATCAATAAAATCGTCGGGACCAGTCGCGATGTGTTGATCGAGTGCAAGGACGGCAGTCGGCGATGGGGGTCGATGTCCATTTCCAGGATCGACGCCGAAGGGCAGATCCTCTACGCCGCGTTTATCAAAGACATCACCCGGCAACATGAAGAACAGCGTCGGCTGTATCTGTTGTCGTTGGTGGTCGACACCACCGAGAACGCGATCATTATCACTGACGCGTCCTGGGCGATTATTTACGTCAACGACGGCTTCACCCAGATGTTCGGATACAGCGCGCAAGAGGTCGTCAACAAAACCCCGATCGACGTGTTGGCGCCGTACTTCGAGCGTTCGCGCATCGCCGCGATCCACCGTCAGCTCGCCAAGAGTGAGGCCTACCACGGGCAGGAATTCGGTTATGACCGTGGTGGCCAGCGTGTCTGGTGCAACGTCACCACCTACCCGGTCCACGACGCCCACGGCAATCTGACCAACACCGTGAGTGTGATGGTCGACGTGACCCACACACGCATGCATGAAGTGCTGCGACACAAGATGCTGGAGGCGATGGTTCGCGAAGAGTCACTGCAAACCCTGATGAACCTGGCGTGTGTGGAAGTGCAGCGCATCGCACCGGACGTGATTGCCACGGTGTTGCAGGTCGATGGCAAAGGGTTGCTGCACACCTTGGCGGCCCCCGGCCTGCCGTCGTCTTATTCCCGGGCGCTGGATGGCACGCCAATCGGTCCCGAGTCCGGCTCCTGCGGGGCGGCGGCGTTCCGTGGCGAATCAGTCATGGTCAGTGACATCGCCACTCACCCGTTCTGGGATGGATTTCGTGATCTGGCATTGCCGATCGGTATGAAGGCCTGTTGGTCAACGCCGATAAAATCCAGCGACGGGCGAGTGCTGGGGACGTTTGCGTTTTATTACCGTGAATGCCGCGAGCCGAGTCCGCTGCACCATTTGCTGGTCAATGCGTGCATTCATTTGTGCGCTTTGGCACTGGAGCGGGAGGAGTCGCGCCTGCACATTCGCCAATTGGCGTTCTATGACGACCTGACCGGGTTGGCCAATCGCAATTTGCTGCATGCCCGGGCGGAACAGGCCATCGCCCAAGCCTCTCGCCATCAATCGAGCCTGGCGGTGGTGTTTATCGATCTGGATCGGTTCAAACAGGTCAACGACTCCCTCGGCCATCCAGCCGGGGATGAGTTCTTGCGCATCATTGCCAATCGATTGTCCGAACGTCGTCGGGAAAGCGATATCGTCAGCCGGCTATCGGGCGATGAGTTCGTTCTGGTCCTGCCGCAGTGCACGTTGGCGCATGCCACCGATTTGATTGAACAGTTGCGAGGGCATTTGAGCGCTCCGTGCCAGATCTCGGGCGTGACGCTCAAGCCGTCGGTGAGTATCGGCGTCAGCCTGTTCCCGGATGACGGTCGGACGATGGAAGTGTTGTTGCACCGTGCCGATATGGCGATGTATCAGGCCAAAACCAGTGGTCGTGGGCGGGTCTGTTTCTTCAGTGACGGTCTGGACCAATTGGCGCAAGGGCGTTTACGCCTGGAAGCGGCATTGCGTGAAGCCATTGATGGCGAAGCCCTGCATTTGGTTTATCAGCCGCAGATCGACCTTGGCGAATCCGTGCTGTATGGCATTGAGGCCCTGGCGCGGTGGACGCATCCGCAATTGGGCGAAGTCTCGCCCACGTGTTTTATTCCGCTGGCGGAAGAGTGCGGCTTGATCGGTGAGTTCGGTTTATGGGCGTTGCGTGAGGCCTGCGGTCAACTGGCGAGCTGGCGGCGACAAGGGCTGCGGGTTCCGACCGTCTCGGTGAACATGTCGCCGACCAATTTCCATAATCGCAACCTGTCCAGCATCATCGCCAGGACCCTTGAACAGCATGGTTTGCAGGCAAAAGACCTGACGCTGGAGATTACCGAAAGTGTGCTGATGGACACCAACCCCGACACCTTGACCACGATTGAAGAGGTTCACGCACTTGGGGTCAGCCTGGCGATGGATGATTTCGGCACGGGCTATTCCAGCCTGAGTTATTTGCGGCGGATGCCGATCCAGGAGCTCAAGCTCGATCGCAGCTTTGTGCATGACCTGGAAAACGACGCCACCAGCCAGGCATTGAGCGAGGCGGTCATTCGCATCGGCGAAAGCCTGCATTTAAGGGTGGTGGCCGAGGGGATCGAGACCCTGGAGCAACAGCGCATTCTGCTCGATCAGGGTTACCGGATCGCTCAGGGATTCCTGATTTCCAGGCCCTTGGCGGCGGAGGATCTGGGTCATTGGCTGGAAAAACGCTACGCGTTCGGCTGAACGCATTGAAAGCCATATCGTTATTCGCTAACGGTATTTAAATTTCGATTCTTATACCTATAAAGTCACTTCCCTGCGTACCTGCCGACCAATCGGCGCGCCGCACGACACGAACCAACACGGGACCTCCGTGAGTTTCTGATCGACGCGCGCGCCCTTGAGCGTGCCGTGCGTGGGAGTGATTTAAATGTCAGCCGTTTCGACTTCTCAAAGCATCGCACCGCAAATTTTTGATATCCGCCCGTTCAGCGGCGCCGTCGGTGCCGAAATCATTGGCTTGGACCTGTCCCGACCGGTCAATGACCAGGACTTCGCGCGTATTCACCGCGCCCACCTGGATCATCACGTGGTGGTGTTCCGCGACCAGCGCATTACCCCCGAGCAGCAAATCGACTTCAGCCGCCGTTTCGGCGTGTTGCAGATTCATGTGCTCAAGCAATTCCTGCTGGCCGGCCACCCGGAAATCCTCATTGTTTCCAATATCATCGACAACGGCGTGTCCGTGGGCCTCGGTGACGCCGGCAAATTCTGGCACTCCGACCTCTCCTACAAAGAATTGCCAAGCCTGGGCTCGATGCTGCACGCCCAGGAACTGCCGTCCGAGGGCGGTGACACCCTGTTCGCCGACATGCACAAAGCCTGGGACGGTTTGCCCGACGCGCTGCGTAAAGCCGTTGAAGGGCGCTCGGCCGCGCATTCCTACACGGCGCGCTACAGCGAAACCAAATTCGAAGGCAACTGGCGCCCGACCCTGACCCCCGAGCAACTGGCTCAGGTGGCGGAAGTCGTGCACCCGATCGTGCGCACTCACCCGGAAAACGGTCGCAAGGCGTTGTTCGTCAGCGAAGGCTTCACCACACGCATCGTCGGTTTGCCGGAGGACGAGAGCAAACAACTGCTCGACGAGCTCTACGCCCACAGCGTGTTGCCGCAGAACATCTACCGCCATCAGTGGCAGCCCCATGACCTGGTGTTCTGGGACAACCGCTCGCTGATTCACCTTGCCGCCGGTTGCCCAAGCTACCTGCGCCGCAAGCTGTATCGCACCACCATCCAGGGCGACGCGCCTTTCTGATTTGCCGGAGATCCATCATGTCCAAACGTCTTCCATTTGCGCCGTTGGCCTGGGTTTCAGCCTGATCGCCGGCAGCCTGGTGGCGCCCACCGTGGCCCACGCCGAAGGTGAAATCCGCATCGCCGAGCAGTTCGGCATTGTTTATCTGTTGCTTAACGTGGTGCGCGATCAGAACCTGATCGAGAAGTACGGCAAGCAGGAAGGCATCGACATCAAGGTTGACTGGACCCAGCTCTCGGGCGGTGCGGCGGTCAACGATGCGTTGCTTTCCGGTTCCATCGACATTGCCGGTGCCGGGGTCGGCCCGCTGCTGACCATTTGGGACCGCACCCATGGCAAGCAAAACGTCAAAGCCGTGGCCTCCCTGGGTAACTTTCCGTACTACCTGCTGAGCAACAATCCGAACGTCAAAACCATCGCCGATTTCACCGAAAAGGACCGCATCGCGGTGCCGGCGGTCGGGGTTTCGGTGCAGTCGCGGTTCTTGCAATACGCGGCGGCCAAGCAGTGGGGCGACAAGGAATTCAATCGCCTCGACAAGTACACCGTCGCCGTTCCGCATCCCGATGCCACCGCTGCGTTGATCGCGGGCGGCACCGAGTTGTCCGGGCACTTCTCCAACCCGCCGTTCCAGGATCAGGCGTTGGAAAACCCCAACGTGCACGTGGTGCTGAACACCTACGACCTGCTCGGCCCGAACTCGCCAACAGTGCTGTTTGCCACCGAGAAATTCCGCGACGAGAACCCGAAAACCTACAAGGCCTTCGTTGAAGCCCTGACCGAAGCCGCCGAGTTCGCCCAAAACGACAAGGGCGCGGCGGCCGACACTTACATCCGCGTGACCAAAGCGAAAATCGACCGCGCGGCGCTGCTGAAAATCATCGATAACCCGCAGTTCGAATTCAGCGTCACGCCGAAAAACACTTACCCGTTGGCCGAATTTCTCTACCGCGTCGGCGCGATCAAAAACAAACCGGATTCGTGGAAGGACTACTTCTTCCAGGACGCCAAACCGCTGCAAGGGAGCTGATCGACATGAACGCCCCTTTGCAAGGCCACACGGCCAGCAACCCGACCTCGGCAGCCCAGGCGTTGCTGTCGGTCGACAACGTCAGCCTCGAATACCGCACACCGCAACGGGTGGTTCGAGCCACCCATCAAGTCAGTTTCGAGATCGATCCGGCGGACCGTTTTGTGTTGCTCGGTCCCTCCGGGTGCGGCAAATCGACGTTGCTCAAAGCGGTGGCCGGGTTTATCCAGCCGTGTGAGGGCGAGATTCGCCTTCAGGGCCAGACCGTGCACGCGCCGGGCCCGGACCGGATCGTGGTGTTCCAGGAATTCGATCAACTGCCGCCGTGGAAAACCGTCAAACAGAACGTGATGTTCCCGCTGCTGGCGTCGAAAACCCTCAAGCGTAAAGAAGCCGAGGAGCGGGCGCTGCACTATCTGGACAAGGTCGGGCTGGCGGCGTTTGCCGATGCCTACCCGCACATCTTGTCCGGCGGTATGAAGGCGCGGGTGGCGATTGCCCGGGCCTTGGCCATGCAGCCGAAAATCCTGCTGATGGACGAACCCTTCGCCGCCCTCGACGCCCTGACCCGGCGCAAGATGCAGGAAGAGTTGCTGCTGCTCTGGGAAGAGGTGCGCTTCACGCTGCTGTTTGTCACGCACTCCATCGAAGAGGCGCTGGTGGTGGGCAATCGCATCCTGCTGCTGTCGCCCCATCCGGGGCGGGTGCGGGCGGAAGTCCACAGCCATCAATACGACTTGCATAGCCTCGGTGGCGTAGCGTTCCAGGAATCGGCGCGGCGGATTCATCGGTTGTTGTTCGATGAAGGTCAGTCCCCGGAAAGCGAACGCGAGCTGGATTTTTCCGACATTCGCATCGCTTATTGAGCCATTGAGAGGGTTGCCCGATGAGCCAGTTATCATCTGCGCGTCAAGAGTTCGAAACCGTTTTACAGCCCCTGACCAGCGTACCGCTGGAGCGGGAATTACCCCTCGGTCAGCGCTTGTGGCAACAGGGCTGGATTCGTAAAAGCCTGATCCTGATTTTGCTTGCGGTGCTCTGGGAAGTGGTTGCCCGCCTCCAGAACAACGACCTGCTGCTGCCAAGTTTTCTGCAAACCAGCAGCGCGCTGTACGACGGTTTGCTCAGCGGCGAATTGCTGAGCAAGGTGTGGATTTCCCTGGTCGTGTTGCTCAAGGGTTACCTGATCGGCATCGTCCTGGCGTTTGCCCTGACCACCCTGGCGGTCTCGACGCAGTTCGGGCGTGATCTGCTGAGCACGCTGACCTCGATGTTCAACCCGCTGCCGGCGATCGCGTTATTGCCGCTGGCGCTGCTGTGGTTTGGCCTGGGGCAGAACAGCCTGATTTTCGTGCTGGTGCATTCGGTGCTCTGGGCCTTGGCGCTTAACACGTACGCCGGGTTTCTCGGTGTCTCGGAAACCCTGCGCATGGCCGGGCGTAACTATGGCCTCAAGGGCATGCGTTTCGTGTTGTTTATCCTGATCCCGGCGGCGTTGCCGTCGATTCTGGCCGGATTGAAAATCGGCTGGGCCTTCGCCTGGCGCACGCTGATCGCGGCGGAACTGGTGTTCGGCGCCACCAGCGGCAAGGGCGGGTTGGGTTGGTACATTTTTCAGAACCGTAATGAGCTGTACACCGACAAGGTGTTTGCCGGGTTGGCGGTGGTGATTTTGATCGGGTTGCTGGTGGAGAACCTGGTGTTCGACACCCTGGAGCGAGTGACGGTGAAGCGCTGGGGCATGCAGCGCTAAAACGCCACACCCCGTAGGAGCAAAGCTTGCTCGCGATGGGGACGCCGCGGTGTCTCAGGCAGACGGAGTTATCGTTCTTCGCGAGCAAGCTTTGCTCCTACGGGGCGGGTTCGCTGCTAGCATTGCGTCTGAGTCAATCCTGATCAACCATGAGTGCTTCCCATGCAGCTCCCGGACATGAACCTGTTGGTCGCCCTCGACGCCTTGCTCGACGAGGGCAGTGTAGTGGGCGCCGCGCGGCGGATGAACCTCAGCCCGGCGGCCATGAGCCGGACCCTGACCCGCATTCGCGAAGCCATTGGCGACCCGATCCTGGTGCGCGCCGGTCGAGGACTGGTGCCAACCCCCAAGGCATTAGCGCTGCGCGAACAGGTGCGGGACGTGGTGGAGCAGGCCGCGCTGCTGTTCCGTTCGGCCGATGAGGTGGAATTGGGCACCTTGCGCCGTCGCTTCAGCATTCGCGCCAATGACTTTTTCGTCGGCGTCTACGGCGGCAAGCTGTTCGACACCCTGGAGCGCCAAGCCCCGCATTGCGAGCTGCGCTTTGTCCCGGAGGGCGACGGCGACGATGAGGCGCTGCGCGAAGGGCGGATCGACCTGAACATCAGCAACAATCGCCCGGTGATGCCGGAAGTGAAGGTCCAGAACCTGTTTTCCACCCACTTCGTCGGCCTTGCGCGCAAAGATCATCCGCTGTTCGACGAGGAAATCACCGCCGAGCGCTACGCCGGGTTTGCCCATATCAGCATGTCTCGGCGCGGGATTGCTCGCGGGCCGATCGACACTGCGCTCAATGCCTTGGGGCTGGAGCGGCGGGTGGCGGTGATTGCGCCGAGTTTTCATGCGGCGATGTTTGCCCTGCCCGATTCCGATCTGCTGCTGCCGGTGCCGAAAGAAGCGCTGCTGAGCGTACGGCGTCTGGGCCTGAAGCTGCGCTCGTTTACCCTGCCGATTCCTTTGCCGACACTGATGCTGACTCAGGCCTGGCATCCTCGCTACGACAACGACCCGGCCCACCGCTGGATGCGTGAAACCCTCAAAGCCTGCTGCGATGAAACCTGGTTGGCGGCGCAACCGGTTTGAAGATCAAAAGATCGCAGCCTTCGGCAGCTCCTACAGGTGGACACAAAACTCTGTAGGAGCTGCCGAAGGCTGCGATCTTTTGATTTTGTATTTTGATTGCTGCGCCTGGCGCACTTATAAGCTGTCAATAAGTCAATTTTCGTAACGCCCCGCGCTCCATAAAATGCTCCGGTATTCCCTTCCGGAGCTTGCACCACATGACCTCCCTCACGGCCCCGGCCCTTCTCGCCTCGGCCAGCCCAACCGCCGTCACGCCGCCGGTTTTCGGCCCGCGAATCATCATCGGCCTGGTGGGCGTGTTGCTGGCGGTGCTGGTGTCCGGCCTGAACGAGATGGTGACTAAAGTCGCGTTGGCCGATATTCGCGGCGCGCTGGCCATCGGTTACGACGAAGGCACCTGGCTGGTCGCCAGTTACACCGCGACCTCGGTGGCGGCGATGGCGTTCGCGCCGTGGTGCTCGGTGACGTTTTCGTTGCGGCGTTTCACCCTTTACGCCATCGGCGTCTTCACCGTGCTCGGCGTGCTGTGCCCGTTTGCCCCGAATTACGAAAGCCTGTTGCTGATGCGCATCGTGCAAGGCCTGGCGGGCGGGGCGTTGCCGCCGATGTTGATGACTGTGGCGCTGCGATTTTTGCCCGCCAACGTCAAGCTCTACGGCCTGGCCGGTTATGCCCTGACCGCAACTTTCGGCCCGGGCCTCGGCACGCCGCTGGCCGGGCTGTGGACCGAGTACGTCGGTTGGCAATGGACGTTTTGGCAAATCATCGTGCCGTGTCTGATCGCCATGGCGGCGGTCGCCTACGGTTTGCCTCAGGACCCCGTGCGTCTGGAGCGCCTCAAGCAATTCAACTGGCGTGGATTACTGCTGGGTTTCCCGGCGATCTGCATGCTGGTGATCGGCCTCCTGCAGGGCAATCGGCTGGACTGGTTCGAATCAAGCCTGATCAGTTTCTTGCTCGGCGGCGGCTTGCTGTTGCTGGTGCTGTTTTTGATCAATGAATGGTCGCAGCCGATTCCGTTTTTCAAGTTGCAAATGCTCGGTATCCGCGACCTGTCGTTTGCCTTGATGACGCTGGCCGGGGTGTTGGTGGTGCTGCTGGCGGTGGTGATCATTCCGTCGAGTTACCTGGCGCAGGTCCAGGGGTATCGGCCGATTCAGACCGCGCCGATCATGCTGCTCGCGGCCCTGCCGCAATTGATCGCGCTGCCGTTGGTGGCGGCGCTGTGCAACCTGCGCCGGGTCGATTGCCGCTGGGTGTTGGGGATTGGCCTGAGCATGCTGGCGTTGTCCTGCATCGGTGGGTCGCAGCTGACCTCGGCGTGGATTCGCGACGATTTCTATCTTTTGCAACTGCTACAAATCTTCGGTCAGCCCATGGCCGTGTTGCCGCTGCTGATGCTCTCCACCGGCAGCATCACACCGATGGAGGGGCCGTTCGCCTCGGCCTGGTTCAACACCGTCAAAGGCCTGGCCGCCGTCATCGCCACCGGCGTACTGGATACGCTGACCACCTCACGGTTGCATTTTCACTCGAGCATGTTGGTGGACAGCCTCGGCAACTCGCCCCTGGCCGACAGCGACAGCGCAGGCCTTGCCCATCGGCTGCATGAACAAGCGGTGGTGCTGACCGCTTCGGATCTTTATCTGTGCATGGCCGGCGTCGCGATGGCGCTGATCCTGCTGATTTTCTGGCTGCCGACGCGGATCTATCCGCCCCGCGCGCCGACTTGAACGCTTCACTGAAACAGAAGGTTTTTATGACGACTCATGCAAAGCAAAAAGTGGCGGTCGGCGTTGCCGCAGCGATCGCCGTCGGCGTGTTGATGTACCTGGTCGCGCCGGGGTTGTTCGGCAAACGCACGCAACAGAGCACCAACGATGCCTTTGTCTCGGCGGACTTCACCCTGGTGGTGCCGCGAGTCGCCGGGTTTATCAAAGAGGTGTTGGTGGAAGACAACCAGCAGGTCAAGGCCGGGCAACTGCTGGCATTGATCGATGACCGGGATCTGCGCGCCGCCGCCCAGGCCGCCGACGCCGAAACCCTGGTGGCGAGGGCGCAACTGCAAAACGCCCGGGCGACCCTGGAGCGTCAGGCCTCGGTGATCGCCCAGGCCCAGGCCACGGTGGTCTCGGCCAAGGCTGAAATGGACTTCGCCGCCCATGAACTGAACCGCTACAACCACCTCGCGGGCGTGGGGGCCGGCACGGTGCAGAGCGCGCAACAGGCGCGGACCCGCATCGATCAGGCCACCGCTCGGCTGGCCAATGCCACGGCGGTGCTGGCGGCGGAGCGCAAGCAGGTGGAGATCCTCACCGCGCAGCGCGATGCGGCCGACGGTGGGCTGAAACGCTCGCAAGCGGCGCTGGAAATGGCCAGTTACGAGCTGTCGTACACACGCATCGTCGCGCCGCAGGACGGCATGGTCGGTGAGCGGGCGGTGCGGGTCGGCGCTTACGTGACCCCGGGCAGCAAGATTCTGGCGGTGGTGCCACTGGCCCAGGCGTTTGTGGTCGCCAATTTTCAGGAGACGCAACTTCGGGATGTGCAGCCGGGGCAGGAGGTGCAGGTGCGCGTCGATAGCCTTGGCGGCGAGAGTTTGAGCGGTCGCGTCGAGAGCATTGCGCCGGCCACCGGGGTGACGTTTGCCTCGGTCAAACCGGATAACGCCACGGGCAACTTCACCAAGGTTGTGCAGCGGATTCCGGTGAAAATCGTGCTGGATGCCGGGCAGCCATTGGCGCAGCGGTTGCGGGTGGGGATGTCGGTGGAGGCGAGTATTGATACGGCGGGCGCGGGTCCCAGAATGCGAGAGGTGAGCCAACGATGAATGTTGATAATCACTGTTCCCAGTGGCGAGGGAGCTTCATTCAGCCAGCCGTTATTGTGTTGAGTCTGATGTCCCTGAGCGCCTGCACCGTCGGCCCGGACTTCCTCAAACCCCAGCCACAGCCCATCGCCGAATGGTCGAAACCCTCAAAGCCTGCCGACAGCCAAGCCATCGCCCAGCCCATGGACGAACGCTGGTGGGAGGTCTTCCACGACCCGAAACTCTCGGCCCTGAGCCAGCGGGCCTTGACCGATAACCTCGACCTGAAACTCGCCAGCAGCCGCTTGCAGCAAAGCCGCGCCGTACGCCAGGTGATCACCGCCGACCGTTACCCTCACACCGCCGCCACTGGCAGTTACGGGCGTGAACGCAACAGTGGTGAAGGCCTGAGCGACCCGTCGGGGAAAAACGGCGACTCGGCGTTCAACCTCTGGGACGCCGGTTTCTCCGCCTCCTGGGAACTGGATTTCTGGGGTCGCGTGCGCCGCGAAACCGAAGCCGCCGACGCGACCCTCGAAGTCGCCGAAAACGATCGCCGTGGCGTGTTGCTCTCGGTGTTGGCCGAGACGGCACAGGACTACATTCAACTGCGCGGCGTGCAGAACACCCGCGCCGTCACAGAGCAGAACCTCGACGTTGCCCGGCATAGCCTGAAGCTCTCGCAACTGCGTCTGGCCGATGGTGTGGCCACGGACCTGGACGTCGCCGAAGCCGCCGCCCAAGTGGCGGCCATCGAATCGCGCCTGCCGGCGCTGGAGCAGCGTCAGTCACAACTGATCAATGCCCTGAGCTTGTTGATGGGGGAGCCGCCGCAAGCGTTGCAAGCCGAGTTATCCACAGACGGCCCGGTGCCCCAGACCCCGCGTCAGGTCGCCATCGGTCTGCCGTCGCAACTGGCCGAACGTCGCCCCGACATCCGTCAGGCAGAAGCGCGCCTGCATGCCGCGACGGCCAGCATCGGCGTGGCCAAGGGTGATTTCTATCCGCGAATCACCCTGTCCGGCAACATCGGTTCCCAAGCCATGCAACTGAGCGATTTCGGCTCCTGGGGCTCACGCTCGTTCGGCATCGGCCCGCAATTGAGCCTGCCGCTGTTCGACGGCGGCCGACTGCGCGGCATGCTCAACCTGCGCGAAGCCCAACAGCAAGAAGCGGCGCTGGCCTACCAGCAAACCGTGCTGCGCGCCTGGCACGAAATCGACGATCAACTGAGCGCCTACAACGCCAGCCAACGCCGCCGCGACAGCCTCGCCGAAGCCGTGCGCCAAAACCAGATCGCCCTGCGCACCGCGCAACAGCAATACGTGGAAGGCGTGGTGGATTTCGTCAACGTGCTGACGGTGCAAGGTGAATTGTTGGCGACGCAACAGCAGTGGGTTGAGAGCTCGACCGGGGTTTCGCTGGCGATGGTGGGGTTGTACAGGGCGTTGGGCGGGGGATGGGAGTCGGTTTATCCGATGGCAACAGTCGTTACCAATAATCCGGTTTGATGGCCGGTGCCTTATGGGTGGGGACCCGGTCTGGAAACTGATGTGACTGTAGTTCTTCTGTGGAAATGACTCGTCGCATCCAATGAGAGTGTTCTTTTAGCGAGCCGGGAGAAGGGCAGTTCAATTCGGCTCGATGAGGAAGAATAATCCCGACAGTGATGGCAGGAAAATCTTCGCGAAGAGCTCTCAGCGCCGGCGTCATGTCGGTGTCGCTGGATACCAGCACAAGTTGTTCAATTTGCTCGTGAGCCGCTAAAGCGGCTTGTCTGGTCGCGGTGCGATACATGCTAATCGCGAGGTGAACATCCGTTTCTTTCTCTTCAAGCTTCCAAATGTCGACTTTGTCTTGGCGCGAGGCGCCTGTTTTCTTGTCTACGAAGCGCGGAGCTTTTGCGGGTGCGAGTGAGTGGCGGCCATAGTGCACTGATACTTTGGTTGCTTTTAGCGCCCGAACATAGGCGTCTTGAGCCTCTTTGGAGGTTCGGCCCCGAGTGGCGCTGGTTTGACGGATGAAGTGAAGTAATCCACAGAGATGATGGAGCTTTGCGGGTTTTCGATATGGGCAACGTAGGCCAGCAGGCTTTTTAGGTTGAGCCACTTATAGGGCGTTCCCGCGAGCAACCCGTAGAACAGGTTGTAGCCATCAACAAAAAAAGCGGTGCGCACAAACTCAATCCTCAAAAACGAAAAAACCGGCCTGGGCCGGTTTCTTCACCCCAACTGCCAGAGAACTTAATCGCTGCGTACGGGGTTGAGTTGGGGCAATCCTAAGTCGTGTTCGCCACTCTCGTCAATGATCTATTGAGCGGCTCTGCACGACCGAAGGCTATCCCACGCCGGCGAGCCAGATTTGTGTAATTACCTGTCCAATGGTCAAGCTGTAATTCGTCTCATCTATTAGCGATTGTTGCGGTGAGAGGGGCGATGCAAGGGTGAATACATGAAGACGAAAGACGTCTATCACCTCCCTCTCTTTTGTCTGAATGGGGCTTCCCAAATTTATGTGGGATTTTGTACCTGCCCCGCATGAACGTAAGAACAATCGAATGCTTTGAAAATTTTGTCCGTTTTGAAACAACGCATTTCTACCCAATGATGGCTATTCGCTTGACGCAAACCCCCGCTGTCGTAGACTCCGACCATCCGTCAGGGAGTCACGGTTATGCCGCGTTTTGGAAGTTGGGTTTTGGGATTGGCCTTTGTAACGTGCGCAGTACAGGCTCAAACGCCTGCGCCAGACGATCCGCTGCTGGAAAACAGCGCGGTCGGTGGCACTGTGCAGGCCAGCAGCGAGGCCCGTGGCGTGCTGCGGGCTCGGGATCAGGCCGTACTCGCCAGCGAGTTGCCGGGGCGGGTGGTCGAGTTGCCGTTCAGCGAAGGCGAGTCGTTCAAGAAGGGCGATACCCTGGCGAAGTTCGATTGCTCGGGTTTTCAGGCGCAGCTTAATGCTGCGCAAGCCGCCAGCCGTGGGGCCAGTGAAGAGTTGGCGCACAACAAGCAATTGGCTGCACTGAACTCGGTCGGGCGTTTTGAAGTGGCGCGGGCCGAGGCCAAGGTCAGCGAGACCCAGGCGCAGTCCCAGGTTTATCAGGTGCAGGTCAAGCGTTGCAGCGTGCTGGCGCCGTTCGATGGCCAGGTCGTCGAGCGCAAGGTCCAGCGTTATGAAAGCGTGGCGGCCGGGGCGCCGTTGCTGGATGTGGTGGACAACCGCACCCTGGAAATTCATTTACTGATTCCGTCGCGCTGGATGGGCAAGCTCAAGCCCGGCCAGACCTTCAGTTTTGTGCCTGATGAAACCGGTCAGCCACTGGACGCCACGGTCAAGCGCCTGGGCGCGCGCATCGATGAAGGCAGCCAGACCTTGCTGCTGGTGGCGACGCTGCCCAACGCCACGGGCCTGTTGGCCGGCATGAGCGGAACGGCGCGTTTCGCGGAGCTCAAGTGAACGCCCCGGTAACGGGCGGCGCCGAACAGGTGTTCGCCCGGTTTCTTGACCTCGAACGTCAGACCCGCGCGGCGCGCACCCCCGCGCAACTGGCCTACAGCCTGGTCAATGACGGTCAGGCACTGTTCGGTTTTCGCCATGCGGCGCTGTTGATTGCCGGGAAGGTGCATGCCGTGACCGGTGTCAGCGCGGTGGACCCGAATGCGCCGTTCGTGGCGTTCGTCGAGCAAGCGGTGGCGCAGCTGTTCAAGCTCGACATCCTGAAGCAGGCGCGGGTGATCCCCCACGAAGTGGTCAGCGAGTCGATCCGCGACGACTGGCAAAGTCTCTCGGCCGCGCAGGTGTTCTGGTTGCCGCTGGTGGATCATCAGGGCGAAGTCTTCGGCGGTCTCTGGCTGGCCCGGGACAATCCCTGGAACCCTTCCGAACAAGTCCTGCTCTCGCAATTGGGCGATACCTACAGCCACGCCTGGCTGGCGCTGCAACCGCGCAAACCGTGGCGCTTGCGCTGGACCCGTAAACGCCAGGTGGCACTGGTGGCGGTGGCGCTGCTCGCGCTGTTGATCCCGGTGCGCCAATCGGTGCTGGCCCCGGCCGAAGTGGTGCCACTGGGTGGCCGCGTGGTGGCGGCGCCGCTGGATGGGGTGATTGCCGAGTTCCTGGTCAAACCCAATCAAACGGTGAAAACCGGCGACCTGCTGCTGCGTTTCGAAAACACCACCCTCAAGGCTCAGGCCGACGTGTCCGAGCGCGCCTTGGGCGTGGCCGAAGCCGAACTCAAGGCCAACTCCCAGCGCTCTTTTGCGGACGCCGAATCCAGTTCGAAAATCGATTTGCTGGCTGCTCGGGTCGAACAGAAACGCGCCGAACGGGATTACGCCCGCGAGCTGCTCAAACGCAGCGAAGTGCGCGCCGAACGCGATGGCATCGCGGTGTTTGCCGACGCCGAACGCTGGACCGGCAAACCGGTGCAGACCGGCGAACGCTTGATGGAAATCGCCGACCCGAATCAGGCTGAATTGCGCATCGAACTGGCCGTGGGCGATGCGATTGCGCTGGAGCCGGGAGCCGAAGTGTCACTGTTCCTCGACAGCGATCCATTGCAACGGCATCTGGCCAAACTCGAACGCTCGGCTTACGAAGCGCAGCCCACGGCGGGTGGGCAGTTGGCCTATCGCCTGGACGCCAATTTCGATGCCGCGCCGCCGCGCATTGGTTTACGCGGCACCGCAAAAATCTTTGGCGACCGTGCGCCGCTGGCGTTGTACCTGTTGCGCCGGCCACTGGCCGGGTTGCGTCAAAGCGTGGGCCTGTAGATGAGCCTGCCGAGCCTGCGGGCAGACCTGCAACTGCAAGCGGCGGCCCCGGCCCTCGACGGCTCGCCGCGCTGGACCCTGGCCGATCCGGTGCGCGGGCGCTATTTCAAACTCGGCACCGCCGCGATGCGCTTGCTGCGTCATTGGTCCCTGGGCGATCCCGAGCAAGTCCTGCGCGCCGCCAATCGCGAGCCAGGCCTGCCGCTGGATGGCGCCGAGCTTGAGCAATTGCTGACGTTCCTGCGCGGCCATGACCTGATCAGCGCCCTCGACCCGCAACAGCGCGGCAGCTACAGCCTCAAAGCCGCCGCCCAGCGCCAGACGCTGTGGCAGATTCTGCTGCATCAATACCTGTTTTTCCGGATTCCATTGTGGCGCCCGGACGCGTTTCTCAATCGCGCCTGGCCGTGGCTGGAGCGTTTCGGCCCGCGCGCCTTGCGCTACGGATTGCCGGCCGCGTTGGGGCTCGGGGTGTTTCTGGTGTCCCGGGACTGGCAGCGCTTTATCGCGACGTTTCCGCATTTGTTCAGCCTCGGCGGCGCCCTGTCGTTTGGCGTGGCGCTGTTCTTCGCCAAGCTGTGCCACGAGTTCGGTCATGCCTTTATGGCCAAGCGCGCCGGGTGCCGGGTGCAAAGCATGGGCGTGGCGTTCATGGTGCTGCTGCCGATGTTTTATACCGATGTCAGCGACGCCTGGCGGGTCAATGATCGGCGCGCCCGGCTACTGATCGGGGCTGGCGGCGTGCTCGCGGAATTGCTGTTGGCCTGCATCGCGCTGCTGGCCTGGTCGTTTTTGCCTGACGGCCCCGCACGCACGGCGGCTTTTATGCTCGCCAGTGCCACGTGGATCACCACGCTGGTGATCAACCTCAACCCGTTCATGCGCTTCGATGGTTACTTTTTGCTCAGTGATCTCTGGGAAGTCGACAACCTCCAGGGCCGGGCCTTTGCCTTGTGCCGCTGGCGTTTGCGCGAGGCCTTGTTCGGCTACGGTGCCCCGGCGCCGGAGCCTTGGTCGCCGTCGATGCAGCGGCGATTGCTGATCTGGGGCTACGGTTCGTGGCTGTGGCGCGCGGTGCTGTTTTTCGGGATTGCCCTGGCGGTGTATCACCTGTTCTTCAAGCTGTTGGGCATCTTCCTGATGTTCGTCGAACTGGTGTGGTTCATCTTTCTGCCGATCGTGCGTGAGTGGCGCGAGTGGTGGACCCGCCGTGATCAGGCCCACGCACCGCGTGTGTTGCTGAGTACGCTGGGGTTGGCGGCGATTGTCTTGCTGCTGGCCGTGCCGTGGCGCAGCGCGGTGGAAGTGCCTTCGATGCTGGAAGCGGGCCGCGTCAGCACGTTGCATGCGCCGGTGGCGGCGCGGGTCAAGCAGGTGAATGTCAGCGATGGTCAGTCGGTGACCCAGGGCGACGTGTTGATTGAACTGGAATCCCCAGACCTGGATTCGCGCCAGGCCATCGTCCGTCGGGAAATCCAGATCCAGCAATTGCAGATGCGCCGTCAGGCCAGTCGCAGCGAAACCGTGGCCGATGCCGGGATTGTCGAGCAGCGTCTGGCCGAAGCCGTGGCCGAGTATCGCGGTTTGGCCGCGCAACGGGAGCGCTTGCTGATTCGCGCGCCGCAGACCGGCAAGGTGCGGGACCTGTTGCCGCAGTTAAACGCCGGACGCTGGTTGTCGCCCAAAGAGCCGCTGGCCAGGGTGGTCGAGGAGGGTGCGCGTTTGCGCGGTTATCTGGCCGAGGCCGAATTATGGCGGGTCGCGCCCGGCGCCACGGGGCGTTTTATCGCCGAGGACCCGATGCACCCGGCCGTCGCCGTGCAACTGAGCGAGATCGACGCCAACGGCGCGGGTTTCATTGAGCAGGAAGCGCTGACGTCCGACCACCACGGGCCGATTGCCGTGCGCCGTGACCAGAACCAACGACCGGAGCCGGTGCAGGCACAGTACGCGGTGCGCCTGACGCCGCTGGACAGCATCGTCACCCCGACCCAGCCTTTGCGCGGTGTGGTGGTGGTACAAGGTCGCAGTGAGTCATTGCTGGGAACAGCCTGGCGTCGGATGGCGGCGTTGGGTGTGAGGGAGAGTGGTTTTTAGCCCAGGGAGAGATCGCAATGCTGAACAACAACTCCAATGATGTGGGCGACTTGGTGGTGCGTCCGTCCTGCGCCACCGACGGACCGTTTTTGCACAGCCTTTACCACGCGGCCCGGCCCGATCTGCAATGGATCGATGGCGAGCAGGCGCTGGTGGAAGAAGTGATCGCCCAGCAATTCAAGGTGCAGGAGCAGGGCACCGGGGAGTCCTACCCCAATGCGATGCACTTCGTCGTGGAAAAACTCGGCACGCCAATTGGCGCGCTGACCGCCGATTTCGGCACCAACGAAATTCGCGTGCTGTACCTGGCGTTTATTCCGCCGGCGCGGGGCAAAGGCTATGGCCGCACGGTGTTGCAAGGGGTGCAGAAAGCCGCCGAACAAGTGCGCTGCCCGGTGGCGACGGTGGTCTGGGCCAACAATCCCCATGCGCGCCGGCACTATCTGGCGCTGGGGTTTCAGGTTGAAGAAAGCAACGTCGCCGCCGAGCGGCTGGTCTGGTATCCCGGCCAGCCGCAGTCGGCGGTGGTCAATTGACGGTGATGTCGAAGTAAATGTGGCTGGCGTCGCGCCCCAGCTCCGGGGTGCGAGACACGACGATGCCTTCGATCCGGCCCAGCTCCGGCAACTCGATGGCGCACGGACCATCGATAAAATCCGTTTTCGCCGGGCTGCTCAGCTCAACACCAAACGGCATGCGCCCGGTGGCCGACATGCGGGCATTGGGTTTGTCCACCACGGACACGATCACCACGGGTATCTCGCTGCCATCGCTGAGGTAGAGCGGCTTGGCGGTGCCGAGCAACTGGCGGAAGTGGTCGCCGGTAATCTGATCAAGCATGAATCTGCTCCCTGAAAAGTAGAGGTTCGGGGCCCTGGGGCCCCGACACCCAGGTCAGTTGCGCGAAGGGAAAAGCCCCTGAAGGGCCACACAGAAGTTCAGCACCAGCACCGGGTTGACGATGCCCAGCGGTGTGCCGCTGCCGAGGGTTTGCGCGGTGGCGGTCACGTTGACGGTGCCGCCCACGGTGCTGCTGACGCCTTTGAGCGCGACCGGATTGGCGCCCTGTGCGGTGGAGAAGATCGCGGCGGAGCTCGGCCCCGTGGCCGCAGAGGCCCCGATGTAGGCGTTGTCATTCGACGGTATGGTGGTGGGCGTGCTGGGTGCGCTCGCCAGATTGACCGTGGTCGTGGCCGTCAGTGCCGACGTGGCCGTGGCGGTGATGACGGGTGCGTGGGGCGGCAGGTTGGCCAGCAGAACGTTGGTGTTTTCTGTGCCGATGACTTCACCGATCACCCGGTTCGTCAGGTTGATGCCTTGGCCCTGGTGCATGGGCAGGCGCCCGCACAGGTTGGGCAGCATGAAGTTTTGCGACCCGTTGCCGCCGTAGGTGATGCCTAGCAAGGCGAACAACGCCTGGTACTGGTTGACGGGCAGTGTCTGCCCATTGGCTTGCATCCAGCCGCTGGGGGCGTAGGAGAAGCCGAAGGGAAGAATGGTTCCGAGAAACACGTCCATAGCTATTTCATCCATGTGGTTTTTGGAGGAGGCCGTACTGGCTCGACGCTACTGCTCAAGCCAGTTGTCAGCGTAGACGCTGGTGTGAAAGTCGCCGGATTGCGTTATGGCCGAGATGAGGTCAGCATCGAGCCAGAACTCCCGGCGTGCCCCAGGCTCCAAGAGTGATCAGTTTTTTTTGACCAGGCGTGGATGTCATGAAGTACCGCAGGGAAACAGAACTGGCCGGCAGGCCAGATGGAGGTGCCGGTCGCGCGCGCGCCACAGCGCTCTCGGCACTGCCGCAATGGCTGGCTGATTACGGCTTCTGGCTGATTCTGCTGCTGGCCGCAGTCGTGCGTTTTTACGGCCTGACGGCCGCCGCGATCTGGGGCGACGAAGGTTCCAGCCTATTGTTGAGCCAGCGCTCATTCAGCGAAATCTGGGCGCATGCCGCCCACGATGTGCACCCACCGCTGTACTTCATGCTGCTGCATGGCTGGATTGCCTGTTTCGGCGACGGCATTTTTTCGATCCGTACCCTGAGCGCGATACCGGGAGTCATCACGGTCGGGCTCGGCGTGTGGCTGGTGGACCTGCTTGCCACCCGGCGCGCGGCGATGCTGGCCGGGGTCCTGCTGGCGCTGTTTCCCACCGCCGTGCGTTACAGCCAGGAAGTGCGCATGTACTCCCTGCTCGGCCTGCTGCTGATTGGCGCCACGATTGCGCTGGTGTACTGGATTCGGCAGCCCCGGCGTAACGGCTATCTGGTGCTGTATACGCTGCTGATGGCAGCGGCGTTTTATACCCATTACTTCACGGCACTGTGCGTAATCAGCCACTGGTTGTACCTGGCCGTGCTGCGCCTGTGGCCGGACAATCGCCAGCGGCTTATCCAGCGTCCGGCCTGGTGGTTGGCGAACCTGGCAATTGTGCTGTTGTACTTGCCATGGGTACCCAACCTGATCGATCTGGTGCAGCACATGGATGCGCTCAAGGCCAATGGCGATGTCGGCTGGGAAGACCCTGTCACGTTGAGTTCGTTACCGTCGATGATCTGGTCGTTCCTGACCCAGGACGACGGCGGTACGTTGCCGCGCTGGTTGTTCTTCGCAGTGCCGGCAGCGTTGCTGGCGGTGATCGGCGTGGCGCTGGCCCGGGATCGCAGCGTTGTTCGCGGCAGCGTCCTGCTGGCGCTGTTCAGCCTGCTGCCGATCCTGCTGGTGTTCGCGGTGTCGTTCGTCTCGCCGGTGTTCATTGAACGTTATTTGACCGCCTTCGCACTCGGCTTGCCGATGCTGGTGGCGCTGGCGGTTGATCGTTTGTACGCAGGTTTCCGGGTGCTGGCGCTGGCCATTCTGCTGCTGTTCATCGGGGTTGAACTGGTAGGGGTCAAGAACAACGCTTCGGCCACTCCCGACGAACAATTCAGCGTGATGGTCGACTACGTCAATCAGCATTTCGCCCCCGGGGACCAGATTGTGACGGGCGACATGCTCTGGTACCTCGTTTACGTCTATTACAACCGCACCGACGCCAACCCCCTGCTGTACACCCCGCCCTTGGCCGATGGTGCATCGAGCCGGCCGAATGCCTATGGTTTCGGTACGTTAATGGCGAGTGATGTCTACGTAGACAGTCTCGGTGATTTGCTTAAAAGCGGAGGCCGCGTCTGGCTGATCGGTTCGGCGCAAATGCCGGATGAATTCCCGTCATTGCCCGCCGGCTGGCAAAACCTCAGCGAGAAGCGGGTTGGGGATGTTCGGGCACGGTTGTTTGTGCGGCCGTGAGGGTTGGGTAGGGTGAGACCTACTCCCCACCGCGACCCGTGCCCCCCCGCAGGAAGCCAATATGCCTAAACAACCTTCGGATCGAGCCAGCATTGAGTAATTACACCGGGCTGTTGCCGCGCGGGCTGAAGAGATGGATCGCCCACCACCAATCGCAGCCGTGCTGGCGCTTACCGTTATCGTGGCCGGCATAGCGGTATCTCGGCTGCTCTAGCCACCCCGACCGTTGGTCGGCCTTTTACCGGCCGCTTAAACGCTTCACCTGCAGTACGGTGATTTTCGTCGCGGTTTTTATCGTTTCAGCTCCGATTTGATATCAAAACACCACTAGTCGAATCCCCCTACATAGACTACGCTTTGTCCTACAAAAGGACTTTCGACTGGTGAAGGGATTGCAGCAGTTCCACTTTATCTCCGGCTTGCCACGCTCAGGGTCCACCCTGCTGTCGGCCATATTGCTGCAAAACCCACGTTTTCATGCCGGCATGACCAGCCCGGTTGGTTCGCTTTTTACCAGCGTCCTCGACCAGTGCAGCGCCGGCAGCGAGTTCGGTGCGGTGATCGACACGCCCTTGCGTCGTCGCCTGTTGCGCGGCCTGTTCGACTCCTACTACGCCGACCTGGCCAATAAACCCGTCATCTTCGATACCAATCGCCAGTGGTGTTCGCGTCTGCCTGCGTTGAAGGAACTCTTCCCCGCCGCCAAAACCATTGCCTGTGTGCGCAACGTCGCCTGGGTGATGGACAGCCTTGAACGCCTGTACCGCGCCAACCCGTTCGAGAACACCAAGCTGTTCAACGACGAGGTGGAACGCAACACCGTCTACAGCCGTTGTGAAACCCTGGCCCAGCGCAATCGCCTGGTGGGTTTTGCCTGGACGGCGTTGAAGGAAGCCTATTACGGCGAAAACGCCGACTCCCTGCTGATCGTCGATTACGACCTGCTCAGCCAGGCGCCCGAGCGGGTGCTGCGACTGGTCTACGAATTCATCGGCGAGCCGTGGTTCGAGCATGATTTCAACAACCTCGTCTACGACGCGCCGGAGTTTGACCAGGCACTGGGTGTTTCGGGGTTGCATCGGGTCAAGCGCCAAGTGGCGCTGGAGAATCGGCGCACGATCCTGCCGCCGGACCTGTTCGACAAATATGCAGAGCTGTCCTTTTGGCACGATGGGTCCTCCAGCGCCGCCAATGTCATTCGTATGAAATCCGACGCCGCGATCAATTGATCGCGGCTTTTTAATTGCGGTAATAAAGTTCGAGTTCGGGTGAGCAGTATGTGGTGGAGCAACGGCAAGTCGAAAAAGGCCCAGGGCGCGCGCGTACTGGCATCGCCGATGATCATGTCCCTGGAACCGCGCATGCTGTTCGACGGCGCGGTCGCGGCCACCGTGGCCGATGCGGCCCAGCCCGACAGTCACCCCACGGCTGACGCCGCCAAGGCGCCGGCGGCGGATCATGCGACCGCCAGCAAAGACACCCATGGCCAAGCGGACAATACCTCCGCCGCGACCCCCGCACCTGCGGCAACACCCACCGCCGTACCCGGCCAAAGCGTGGTGTTCGTCGATTCGCGAATCAAAGACACCGACAGCCTGCTCAAAGGTGTGGCGCCAGGCACCGAAGTGGTGACGCTGGACGCCACCAAGGACGGCTTGCAGCAGATCGCCGCTTACCTCGACACCCACCAGGGTGTGAGTTCGGTGCAGATCATCGCCCACGGCAGTGCCGGCGACCTGTGGCTGGGCAACAGCTACCTGTCGGCCGACAACGTCGCCGCTCGCAGCGACGTACTGGCGCAGATCGGCAAGGACATGAACGTCGGTGGCGACATCCTGATCTACGCCTGTAATACCGGCGCCGGGGAGCGCGGCGTGAGTTTTGTCGATTCCCTGGCGCAACTCACCGGCCGCGATATCGCCGCGTCCACCAACCGGACCGGCGTGGGCGGCGACTGGAACCTGGAAATCGCCACCGGCAGTATCGAAAGCCGCAGCGTGTTGTCCTCCGCGTCCATGGCCGGCTACCAGTACAGCCTGGCGACGTTGACCGTGCTCAATAACAGCGACAGCGGCGTGGGTTCTTTGCGTACCGCCCTGTCTACTGCCGTGGCCGGTGACACCGTCACCTTCAGCACCAGCATGATTATCGGGCTGAACTCGCAACTGGCGATCACCAAGAACGTCACGATTGATGGTGACTTGAATGACGACGGCGTCGCCGATGTCACCCTCAATGGCCAGTACAAAACCCGCGTGGTGCAGGTTAGCGCCGGCGTCACTGCGACCTTCGACGGCTTGATCATCAAGCAGGGCCTGGTCACCGGTGCGGGCGCGGCGGCGGGCACAGACGGCACCGCCTCCATGGGTGGCGGTATTTCCAACGCCGGCAACCTGACCCTCAGAAACGTCACGGTGACCTCAAACGCGGCTTCGGGCGGCGGCGGCGGTGGCGGCGTGACCTCACCTTACGTCGGCGGTGCAGTCGGCGGTGGCGGTGGCGGTGGCGGTGCGCTGGGTGGTCAAGCCGGTGGTCACGGCGGCACTTCGGGGTTCGGCACTGGCGTTTATGGCGGCACAAGTGGCTCGGCCAACCAGGGCGGCAATGGCGGGGGGTACAACCCCAATTACATGGGCGGCAGAGGGGGGAGCTCCTCGGGCGGCGCAGGCGGCGTCGGTGCTGCCGATTACAGCAGCGGCGCCGCCGGTGGCACGGCGAACAACGGCACCCTGTCCATCGGTGGCGGTGGCGGTGGCTCCGGTTGGGACAAGCCCGGTCGGGCCGGCGCTGCGGCGTCTGGCGGTATCTACAACGCATCGACCGGCACCCTGACGGTTGTCGGTACTTCGGTTATCTCCAACAACGTCGGGGCCGGCGGTGGCGGCGGTGGCGGTGGCGGCCTGGGCGGTTCAGCCGATGCTGGCGGCGCGGGCGGCAAAGGCGTCGGCGCGATCTGGAACAAAGGCACCCTGTTGATGACGGCGGCCAACTTTGGCGCCATGACCGGCAATGTCGGCGGCAGCGGTACGGGTGGCCCGGCATTGGGCGGTGGCGCGACAGGTGCCTCCCCGGCCGCAGTAAGCAACATCTTCAACGACGGCGGCGTGATCAATACCAACTACGCACCGGACGTGACCCCGCCGACCGTGTCCAGCATCGTGGTCAGCAACACCAACCTGAACTCCGGCGGCACCTCGCTGGTGACCATTACCTTCAGCGAGGCCGTGAACAATTTCACCAACGCCGACCTGACCGTGGCCAACGGTACCCTGAGCGCAGTCAGCAGCAGCGACGGCGGCATTACCTGGACCGCGACCCTGACGGCGGCGGGTAACATCAACGCCCCGACCAACTCCATTACCCTCGACACCACGGGCGTGCAGGATTTGGCGGGTAACGTCGGCACCGGTTCCGGCACCTCCAACAACTACGTGATCCACGACACCGTGGCGCCGACGGCGTCCATCGTGGTCGCGGACAACGCGCTGAACAGCAGCGAAACCTCGCTGGTGACCATCACCTTCAGTGAAGCCGTAACCGGTTTCACCAACGCCGACCTGACCATCGCCAACGGCACACTCACCGCTGTGAGCAGCAGCGACGGCGGCGTGACCTGGACCGCGACCTTCACCCCGACCGCTGGCATCACTGACACGACCAACCTGATCACCCTGGACAAGACCGGCGTGCAGGATCTGTCCGGCAATGCCGGGCTCGGTGTGATCAACTCGAACAACTACGCCATCGACACCCAGCGCCCGACGGCGACCATCGTGGTGGCGGACACCGCACTGAAAATCGGTGAAACCTCGCTGGTGACCTTCACCTTCAGCGAAGCCGTGACCGGTTTCACCAACGCTGACCTGACCATCGCCAACGGCACGTTGAGTGCGGTCAGCAGCGGCGACGGCGGCATCACGTGGACGGCGACCTTCACGCCAACCGCCAGCATCACTGACACCACCAACCTGATCACCCTGGCCAACACCGGGGTCAGTGACGCGGCGGGCAATGCCGGCACGGGCACCACCGATTCCAACAACTACGCGGTCGACACCGTGCGCCCGACCGCGACCATCGTCGTGGCCGACAACGCGCTGAGCATTGGCGAAACCTCACTGGTGACCATTACCTTCAGCGAAGCGGTGACCGGTTTCACCACGGCCGACCTGACCGTGGCCAACGGCTCGGTCACCGGGCTCAGCAGCGCTGACGGTGGCGTCACCTGGACCGCAACGCTGACCCCGAGCGCCAGCATCAATGACACCACCAACCTGATCGCCCTGGACAACACGGGCGTGCAGGATCTGTCCGGCAATGCCGGGAGCGGTACGACCAACTCCAACAACTACGCCATCGACACGGTGCGCCCGACCGCGACCATCGTCGTGGCCGACAACGCGCTGAAAATCGGCGAAACCTCGCTGGTGACCATCACCTTCAGCGAAGCGGTGACCGGTTTCACTAACGCCGACCTGACCATCGCCAACGGCACACTGACAGCGGTGAGCAGCGGCGACGGCGGCATCACCTGGACCGCGACCTTCACGCCAAGCGCCAGCACCAACGACGCGACCAACCTGATCACCCTCGACAATACCGGCGTACAGGATCAGGCCGGCAATGCCGGCACAGGCTCGACCAACTCCAACAATTACGCCATCGACACCGTGCGCCCAACGGCCAGCATCGTGGTGGCGGACACCGTGCTGAGCATCGGCCAAACCTCGCTGGTGACCATCACCTTCAGCGAAGCCGTGACCGGTTTCACCAACGCCGACCTGAGCATCGCCAACGGCACACTGACCGCCGTGAGCAGCAGCGACGGCGGCGTGACCTGGACCGCGACCTTCACGCCAAGTGCCAGCACCAACGACGCGACCAACCTGATCACCCTGGACAACACCGGGATCGCGGACACGGCGGGCAACGCCGGCAGCGGCACCACCGATTCGAATAACTACGTCATCGACACGGTCCGCCCAACCGCGACCATCGTCCTGGCCGACCCGAGCCTGAGTGCCGGTGAAACCTCGCTGGTGACCATCACCTTCAGCGAAGCGGTGACCGGTTTCACCAACGCCGACCTGACGATTGCCAACGGCACATTGACCGCCGTCAGCAGCAGCGACGGCGGCGTGACCTGGACCGCGACCTTCACCCCGACCGCTGGCCTCAATGACGCCACCAACGTCATCACCCTGACCAATGCCGGCGTAGCTGACCTGGCCGGCAACGGGGGCTCAGGCACCACCAACTCCGGCAACTACACCATCGACACCTTGGCGCCGACGGCGACCATCATCGTGGCCGACAACGCGCTGAACATCGGCGAAACCTCGCTGGTGACCATCACCTTCAGCGAAGCCGTGACCGGTTTCAGCAACGCCGACCTGACCATCGCCAACGGCACACTGACAGCGGTGAGCAGCAGCGACGGCGGCATCACCTGGACGGCGACCTTCACCCCGACCAGCGCCATTACCGACGCGACCAACCTGATCACCCTGGACAACAGCGGTGTGCAAAACGCCTCGGGCAACGCTGGGGTGGGCACCACCGATTCGAATAACTACGCCATCGACACCGTGCGCCCAACCGCGACTGTCGTGGTGGCGGATACCGCGCTGGGCATTGGCCAAACCTCGCTGGTGACCATCACGTTCAGCGAAGCGGTGACCGGTTTCACCAACGCCGACCTGAGCATCGCCAACGGCACACTCACCGCCGTGAGCAGCAGCGACGGCGGCATCACCTGGACCGCGACCTTCACGCCAAGCGCCAGCACCAACGACGCGACCAACCTGATCACCCTGGACAACACCGGGGTCAGCGACACGGCGGGTAACGCCGGCAGCGGCACCACCGATTCGAATAACTACGTCATCGACACGGTCCGCCCAACCGCGACCATCGTCCTGGCCGACCCGACCCTGAGCGCCGGTGAAACCTCGCTGGTGACCATCACCTTCAGCGAAGCCGTCAGCGGTTTCGACAACAGTGATTTGAGCGTGCCTAACGGTACGTTGAGCGCGGTCAGCAGCAGCGACGGCGGCATCACCTGGACCGCCACCTTCACGCCGACCGTCGGCATCAAGGACACCACCAACCTCATCACCCTGAACAACAGCGGCGTGACCGACCTGGCCGGCAACGCGGGCACCGGTATCACCAACACGGCCAACTTCACCATCGACACCGTGCTGCCGACCGCCACCATCGTGGTCGCCGACACCGCGTTGAACATCGGCGAAACCTCGCTGGTGACCGTGACCTTCTCCGAGGCCGTGACCGGTTTCAGCAACGCCGACCTGACCATCGCCAACGGCACACTCACAGCCGTGAGCAGCAGCGATGGCGGCATCACCTGGACGGCAACGTTCACCCCGACCAACGCCATCACCGACGCGACCAATCTGATCACCCTGGACAACAGCGGCGTCCAAAATGCTTCGGGCAACGTCGGCAGCGGCAGCACCGACTCGAACAACTTCGCCATCGACACCGTGCGTCCGACGGCGACGATTGTCGTGGCGGATACCTCGCTGGCGCTGGGCCAGACTTCGTTGGTCACCATCACGTTCAGCGAAGCAGTGACGGGGTTCACCACCGCAGACCTCTCGGTCGCCAACGGCACCCTGAGCAACCTGACCACCAGCGATAACATCACCTACACCGCGACCTTCACGCCGACGGTGAGCATCAACGACGCCACCAACGTCATCACCCTGGACAACACCGGCGTCGCAGACCTGGCCGGCAACGCGGGCGCGGGCACCACCGACTCCAACAACTACGTGATCGACAGCCTGCGGCCGACGGCCACCATCGTGTTGAGCGATACGACCCTGAGCGCCGGTGAAACCTCGCTGGTGACCATCACCTTCAGCGAAGCCGTCAGCGGCTTCGACAACAGTGATTTGAGCGTGCCTAACGGTACGTTGAGCGCGGTCAGCAGCAGCGACGGCGGCATCACCTGGACCGCCACCTTCACGCCGACCGTCGGCATCAAGGACACCACCAACCTCATCACCCTGAACAACAGCGGCGTGACCGACCTGGCCGGCAACGCGGGCACCGGTATCACCAACACGGCCAACTTCACCATCGACACCTTGCTGCCGACCGCCACCATCGTGGTCGCCGACACCGCGTTGAACATCGGTGAAACCTCGCTGGTGACCGTGACCTTCTCTGAAGCGGTGACCGGTTTCAGCAACGCCGACCTGACCATCGCCAACGGCACACTCACAGCCGTGAGCAGCAGCGACGGCGGCATCACCTGGACGGCGACCTTCACCCCGACCAACGCCATCACCGACACGACCAATCTGATCACCCTGGACAACAGCGGTGTACAAAACGCCTCGGGCAACGCTGGGGCGGGCACCACCGATTCCAATAACTTTGTCATCGACACCGCGCGCCCAACCGCGACCATCGTGGTGGCCGACGCGGCACTCGGCGTCGGTCAAACCACGCAGGTCACCATCACGTTCAGCGAGGCGGTCAGCGGGTTCACCAATGCCGACCTGCTGATCGATAACGCCACCCTGAGCAACGTCAGCAGCAGCGACGGCGGGATCACCTGGACCGCGACGTTGACGCCTGTGGCCGGCATCACCGACACCAGCAACCTCGTGCGCCTGGACAATACCGGCGTGCAGGACCTGGCCGGCAACAGCGGCAGCGGCACCACCGACTCCAACAACTACGCCATCGACAGCCAGCGTCCGACCGCGACCATCGTGCTGAGCGATACCACCCTCAAACCGGGCGAAACCTCGCTGGTGACCATCACCTTCAGCGAAGCGGTCAGCGGGTTCGACAACAGTGACCTGACCATCGCCAACGGTACGTTGAGCGCGGTGAGCAGCAGCGATGGCGGCATCACCTGGACGGCGACCTTCACCCCGACCAATGGCCTGACCGACACCAGCAACGTCATCACCCTGAACAACACCGGCGTCGCGGACCTGGCCGGCAACGCGGGCGCGGGCACCACCGATTCCGCCAACTACTCAGTGGAAACCCAAGTGCCGACGGCCACCATCGTGGTCGCCGACAACGCCCTCAAGGTCGGTGAAACCTCGCTGGTGACCATCACCTTCTCCGAGGCGGTCAGCGGTTTCACCAACGCGGATTTGACCCTGGCCAACGGCACGTTGAGCGCGGTGAGCAGCAGCGACGGCGGTATCACCTGGACCGCGACCTTCACCCCAACCGCCAATATCACCGACACCACCAACCTGATCAGCCTCGACAACAGCGGCGTGATCAACGGCTCGGGCAACAGCGGCGTGGGCGTGACCGATTCCAACAACTACGCCATCGACACGACGCGGCCGACCGCGACCATCGTCGTGGCCGATAACCGTTTGGGCATCGGCGAAACCACCACGGTGACCATCACCTTCACCGAGGCGGTGTCCGGTTTCGACCTGTCGGACCTCAGCGTCGCCAATGGCAACCTGTCCAATCTGCTCAGCAGTGACGGCGGCAAAACCTGGACGGCGACCCTGACCCCGACCGCCAACATCAACGACACCACCAACCTGATCCTGCTCGACAGCAGCAACGTGGTGGACGCCGCCGGCAATGCTGGCGCGGGGATCGCGATCTCCAACAATTACGCGCTCGATGCCACCCGGCCGACGGCCACCATCGTGGTCGCCAACCCGAACCTGGGCATTGGCCAGAGCACGCTGGTGACCATCACCTTCAGCGAAGCGGTGAACAACTTCGACCTGTCGGACCTCAGCGTCACCAACGGTGAACTGACCCAACTGGCCAGCAGCGACGGCGGCAAAACCTGGACCGGCACCTTCACGCCGACCGCCAGCATCACCGACCCGAGCAACTTCATTGCGCTGGACACCAGCAACGTCACCGACCTGGCGGGCAACAGCGGCGACAGCGTGGCAGTCTCCAACAATTACGTGATCGACGGCGAACGGCCAACCGCCACGGTGGTGGTGGCCAACCCGAACATCGGTGTCGGCCAGACCTCACTGGTGACCTTCACCTTCAACGAAGCGGTGAGCGGTTTCGACCTGTCCGACGTCACGGTGGCCAACGGCACCTTGTCCAACCTGTCGAGCAACGACGGCGGCAAAACCTGGACCGCGACGCTGACGCCCACCAGCAACCTCAACAACGCCAACAACGCGATCAGCCTGAACGTCGCCGGCGTCAGCGACGGTTCGGGCAACGCCGGCAGCGGCACCAGCCAGTCGAACAACTTTGCGATCAACACCGTGCCGGCGCCGACCGCGCCGATTGTGTCGCCGGACCCGGAGTTCCGCGTCTCGCAACCGGTGGTCGTGCTTGATCAACCGAACGTGCCGCTGCAACCGATCATCTTCGCCGCGCCAACCGGCACGCTGGGTTCACCGCTGACCTTTACCCCGTTGTTTGAAGACCGGGTCATTGGCAACGGCATCCGGCCGCTGGGGGACATCTTCATCAACCGTGGGGCGCTGGCACCGAGCTTTATCGCGCAAGTGTTCAGCAGCAGCGAGAGCGGCGGCGATGGCACGGGCCATGGCTTCCTCGGTTTCGGCGGTGGCGATGGCGGGGTGTTCGGCAGCAGTACGTTGTCGAGCCTGTTCAACCAGGACACCAGCGCCGAGCGCGATTCGCTGAATTCCTTTGGCAATCATTCGATCCGGGGCGCGGATGCGGCCCAAGGGCTGCGCGGGGTGTTCGGCGCGCCGACACTGGGCCAGCAATTGCAACAGCTCAAAGACACTGAACAACGTCAGGTCGACAGCCTGGCGGCAGCATTCATGCAGGCCGGCATCAGCGAAATGCAGGCTTGAAAAAACTTAATTCTGTGCGTCACCCAGGGGCAGTCCAAGGATGAAAAAAAGTCATAAGTTATTCGGCGCCAGCTTACTGGCGTTGGCGATCAGCGGATGCGCAGTCAAAAGTGAACCGATTGAGCGTAGCGAAAGTGAACAGCGTGCCAAAAGCGACATGCAAAACATGTACACCGGTCAGGAGCCCCTCAGTGGGCCACTGACTTTGCACCAGGCCATGGCCCGCGCGGTGAAATACAACCTCGAAGGCCGGCTCAAGATCATGGAAGAGGCCTTGGCCAAGCGCCAACTCGACCTCGCCAGTTTCGACATGCTGCCGCGCATGGCGCTGGATGCCGGCTATGTCGGGCGTAACAACCAGGGTGCCTCCAGCAGCCAGAGTGTGCTGACCGGCACCCAGTCCCTGGAACCGTCGACCTCCCAGGACCGTGACCGCAAAGTCGCCGACCTGACCATGGTCTGGAACGTCCTCGACTTCGGCGTCAGCTACATCAGCGCCAAGCAGCAGGGCGACCAACGCCTAATCGTTCAGGAACGTCGGCGCAAAGTGATCAACACCATCGTCCAGGACGTGCGCTCGGCCTACTGGCGTGCGGTGGCCGCCGAACGCCTGCTGACGCAGATCGACAGCCTGATGGCCCGGGTCGACACGGCGCGCAATAACAGCCAGAGCATGAGCGAACAACGCATCGGCGACCCGGTGGTGGCCCTGGGTTACCAGCGCTCGCTGATCGAGGCGACCCGTCAGTTGCAAGAGCAGCGCCGCGCGCTGTCCCTGGCCAAAACCGAACTGGCGACCCTGATCAACCTGCCGATGGGCACCGACCTGAAACTGGCGACCCCGGACGACTACACGATTCCGCAACTGAAAGTCGGCATGGCCAGCCTCGAACACGAAGCCCTGGCCAGCCGTCCGGAACTGCGCGAGCAGGATTACCAGACCCGCATCAGCACCGCCGAAACCCGTAAAGCCATGCTGCGGCTGTTGCCGGGGCTGGAGTTTTCGGCCGGCGGGCATTACGACAGCAACTCGTTTCTGGTCAACGACAAGTGGGCCGACTACGGGGTCAAGCTGACCTGGAACCTGTTCAACGTGATCTCCGCCCCGGCGGCGATCAACGTGGCCAAGGCCGGCGAAGAAGTGGCCAAGGCCCGTCGTCAGGCGATGTCCATCGCAGTGCTGGCCCAGCTCTACGTGGCCAACGCCAACTACCAGGAAGCGCTGCATCAGTTCCAGACCAACCAGGAACTGTCGAGCATCGACGGACAAATCCTCGGGCAATTGCGCAACCGTCATCAAGCGGCAGGCCTGGGCGAACTGGACTTGATCCAGGGCGAACTGAACACCTTGCAAGCGGACTTGCGTCGGGACTTGTCCTACGCCGATCTGCGTAACGCTTACGGTCAGATCTTCGCCAGTGCCGGCCTCGACCCGATGCCGGACGAAGTGCAATCCACCCAAGTCCAGTCCATCGCCACCGCGTTGGCCAACCGTGAAGCCGCGTGGGCGTCGGGCAACATCGCGGTACCAGTGCCGCCGCAAGCGCCGGCCCAGTAACTCGCTGCCCTGGCGATGAGCCGAGCGGCGTTCTCGCGCCTGCCGGTGACGGTGAATTTACCGTTGCTGTTGCAGGCGTTGGCGGCGATTGGCGAGGACGATTGGCACGGTCATTTCAACAGCGCTTACTACGCCGGCGACTGGAGCGGCGTGGCGCTGATTTCGGCGGCGGATGCGTTGACCGAACTGTCTCCCGGCACGGGTGAGCCGCTATTGCGCGCACCTTGGCGGCGAGATGTGCGGTGGCAGCAGGGTTTGCGGGATCTGCCCTTGGAGATTGTCTCGGCGCGGCTGTTGCGGCTCGGGCCGGGCGGACAGATCCACGAACACCGCGACTATGACCTCGGCGAGCCCGACGCCGATCTGCGCCTGCACATTCCGCTGCTCAGCCCGCCTCAAGTGGATTTTTGGCTCGACGGTCAGCGCATGCCGATGGCTGCCGGTGAGTGCTGGTTTCTCGATTTGTCGCGGCCTCATCGCGTGGACAATCGCGATTGTTCGGCGCGGGTTCATTTAGTGCTCGATTGCCGTCCCGGCGTTTGGCTGGAGCGGGCAATTATCGACGGCTTATCGACCACGCCTTTGCCTGCGGATGGGGACGGGGCGTTGCGGCAATTTCAGCAATTAGTGGCCAGTGATCCGCTGCTTTCGAACGTGTTGCAGGGTTTGGCGGACACTGAAGTTTTTATCGCGCGTACTTTGGAACTGGCGGCCGAGCGAGGCCTGGTGTTTTCCCGCGAAGAGCTGCGCGCCGCGATGCGCAATGGCCGCCGCCAATGGAATGAACAATGGAACGCCTGAACCTGGACGGCTGGCTGCCGATTCGGGTCTGGCAGCAGGCGGGCGAGTGGCTGGTGGATTGGTGTTGGTTCGGTGAGACGCCGCTGCATCAGCCGTTTTTTCGCGAGGCGGTGGAGGATGCGTTGCGGCTGCCGTTCAACCAGGCGTTTCGTCGGCAAACGCCGTTGTCTGTTCTCGGCGACTGGCAGGCGATGAGTCCTGGGTTGGCGCCGAGTGCGTTTATTTTTCATGCGTCGCGATGTGGTTCGACGTTGATCAGTCAGATGCTTGCGCGCCTCGATGATCACATCGTCATCAGCGAACCGCCGCCGCTGGACGCGTTGCTGCGCAGTGGTTTGCCGGCCGTCGAGCGACGGGCGGCCCTCGAAGGGTTGTTGTCCGCTTACGGCCAGCGTCGCGTGGGTTCGGAGCAGCGGTTGGTGATCAAACTCGATGCCTGGAACATCGCTGAATTACCGCTGTTGCGCGCGAGTTTCCCTGAGACGCCATGGCTGTTTGTGTACCGCGATCCGCTGGAAATCGCCGTCTCACACCTGCGCCGGCCGGGCATGCACATGGTGCCGGGGATGATCGGGGCAAGTGGGCTCGACGATGATTTACCCGTTGATGGCCGCGAAGATTACATCGCCCGACGGGTGGGGCGGTTGCTCGAATGGGGGTTGGCGCAGTGCCTTGAGTTTGGCGGGTTGGCGGTCAATTACCGTGAATTGCCGGGGGCGATGGCTGGGCGTTTGGCTGAATTTTTTGGCCTGGATGACGTGCAGCGTGAGCAGGTGTTTGCGGCGGTGGGGCAGCATGCGAAACAGCCGTCGCAAGTGTTTGTTGGCGACAGTGAGAGCAAGCGCCGCGAGGCTTCGGCGCTGTTGGTTGAACGGGTAGAGCGTTGGGCGCGGGGGCCGTATGAGGCGCTGGAACGGCGTCGGCAGGTCTGACGCCTTCGCGAGCAAGCCCGCTCCCACAGTTGATCTTCAGTGAATACAAATTTTGTGTCCGACCTGAATCTCTTGTAGGAGCGAGGCTTGCCCGCGAAGGCGGCCTTCAATTCGCCGAAAATTTATCGGCTAGACCTTAGCCTCAGCCATCGCCTCGTGGTAATCCAGCACCCGCTCCACCAACAATTGCACGCCATCGCTCAGGCGGCTGATCGCGAGGGCGACGGAGCGGCGTGTGCCTTCCACATCATCTGCCAGGTTGGCCGCAATCGCGCTGATGGACAGCAAGTCCTCGGAGGCATTGGCCAACATGGCTTCGGGGTCGTTGATGTCCGGGGCGACGGCGAAGAGGTGGTATTTACGGCGTTTGGCTGGTTTTTCGTCAGCCGGAGGGAAGTAGTGGGCGAAGGCGCGGTCGGCGGCTTCTTTGAATTTTTCGGTTTCTTCTTCGGAGTCGGTTCCAGAGTTTTCTGGAGGATTCGGAGTCACTTTGTGCATATAAAATTCCTAAACAGTAAGTTGGGAGCCGTCACCATTCGCTTGCACGCGAAGAGGGTGGCGGCCGAGCGCAGGTGTGCAAGACCGGGACTGTTTAGGACACCCAGCAGATCCGAGGATCTCCTGCGCGCAGCCGCCATAAAGCAGTGAGCCAATAAATGCTCATTGAGATGTATGGCAATTGCGACCTAAACAGTTTCGTCGGACTTGCACGTCCGTGTCACCGTTTTATTCAGTGACAAACCCAGACTAGACCTGGCTTCGGGCCGGAACAAGTTCACCAACGCCGCTACAACTTGAAGGAAATCTCCGACGGGATTGCCGGACGTTGGTGAATGTAGGAAAGATCAAAAGATCGCAGCCTTCGGCAGCTCCTACGGGTGTACGCGTAACCCCTGTAGGAGCTGCCGAAGGCTGCGATCTTTTGATCTTCCTCACAATTTCGACGACAAATCCGCCATCCCCTTCAACAACTCAATCGGCAACGGAAAGACAATCGTCGAACTCTTGTCCCCGGCAATCGAACTCAACGTCTGCATATACCGCAACTGCATCGCCCCCGGCTGCCGCCCCAACATCTCCGCCGCTTGCATGAGTTTTTCCGACGCCTGCAATTCGCCCTCGGCGTGAATCACCTTGGCCCGCCGTTCCCGTTCGGCTTCGGCCTGTTTGGCGATGGCGCGCACCATCGATTCGTTCAGGTCCACGTGCTTGATTTCAACGTTGGCGACCTTGATGCCCCAGTTGTCGGTTTGGGCGTCGAGCACCTGCTGGATATCCACGTTCAGCCGTTCGCGCTCGGCCAGCAACTCATCCAGTTCATGTTTACCCAGCACCGCCCGCAACGTGGTCTGCGCCAATTGGCTGGTGGCCATCAGGAAATCTTCAACCTGAATAATCGCTTTCTGCGGATCGAGCACGCGGAAATACAGCACGGCGTTGACCTTCACCGAGACGTTGTCCCGGGTGATCACGTCTTGCGGTGGCACGTCGAGGACGATGGTGCGCAGGTCGACGCGGACCATTTGCTGCACCGCCGGAATCAGCAGGATCAGCCCCGGCCCCTTGACCTGCCAGAAGCGCCCGAGCTGGAACACCACCCCGCGCTCGTATTCGCGCAGGATGCGAAAGGTCGACCCCGCCAGGGCAATCACCAACAGCAACAGCGCGGCAACACCGACTTGCAGGCCCATGACTATTCTCCAACCGGCGCCGCGTCAGCCGCGGCCACTTGCAGCAGTAATCCCTTGCGGGCCACGACGCGCACGTTCTGGCCCGGCTGCAACGGCGTGGCGCTGTGCACTTGCCAGCGTTCGCCCTGCAATTGCACCCAGCCGCTGCAGGCGTTTGTCCCTTGCAACCCGGTGACTGGCGTCACGCTGCCGAGCAACCCGGCATCGCCACTGACGACGCGGCGCGGTCGGGTTTTCAGGGCGCGGATCAGCAGGGCGATCAGCAACAGGACACTGATCAAGCCCAGGCCGATCATCAATGGCACAGGGATGTTGGCGTTGGTCAAAATCACCGCGCCGGCCACAAACATCACCAGCCCGCCGAGGCCGATCACGCCGTAATTGGGCAAGGTCGCCTCAGCCACCAGAAACGCGATGCCGAACACGATCAGCCAGAAGCCGAGGGGGTCGGGGATCAACAGCACAGCGGTGTCCGCCGCGAAAACCGATCCGCTCACGGCCAACAACAGCGCAATGGCACCACAACGAGTGTTCACGTGACCCTCCGGGAGAGTCGTGGGTGGTTCTGTATACAGTCTAGCTGAGCGGTGGGCTGTACGAATTTTGAGCAGTTGTCGCGGCGACCCCGGCGGGCAGATTTCCCACCGGTTTGCCCCGGCGGACCTAGACTTTCAAAGGAAGAGAACGGGTTTAACCATCGTCCGTTTGTGCTTGCAGCGGACACCGAGGTGCATCATGCGTATGGCAAGAACCGTGCAGGACAGCCTCAATCGGGCCCACTGCGAATTCGACATCGTCACCCACCCGCACTCGGCCAGCAGCCTTGAAACGGCGCGCGTGTCGGGCATTCCTGCCGAACGGGTGGCCAAATCGGTGATCCTCGACGACCACCACGGGCATTACCTGATGGCCGTGCTCCCCGCCAGCCGTCACCTGGACCTGAGCAAAGTACGCGGCAGTGGCGAATGGCAGATCACCCGGGAAAGCACCCTGGCGCACCTGTTCAACGACTGCGAACGCGGCGCGGTGCCGGCGCTGGGTGAATCCTATGGGCTGGACATGGTCATCGATCCGTTGCTGACGCGGCAGAAAGATATTTATCTGGAGGCCGGTAACCATCACAACCTGCTGCACATGAGCATGCCGGAGTTTCTGAAAATGGTGCCGCATGCGCAGGTTTGCGAGGTGAGTCATTAGGTTTACGGTGTCAGTGATATCGCCTTCGCGGGCAAGCCTCGCTCCTACAGGTCCGCAAATATCCGTAGGAGCGAGGCTTGCCCGCGAACAATTTTCCAGCCACCCAGGAGCCCAACATGCAATCCCCAACCCACAGCCTGCCGTCCCTGTTCAAACAACTCGGCCTGGCCAGCGACCCGGTCAGCATCGACCAATTCATCGCCACCCATTCACCCCTCAAACCCGAACTGCACCTGGCGGATGCGTTTTTCTGGACCGAGAGCCAGGCCGCTTTTTTGCGGGACGAGATTCTGGATGACGCGGATTGGGCGGAGGTGGTGGATCAGTTGGATGTGTTGATGAGGAAGGGGCGGGGGGTGTAACTCTGAGGAGTTTTTCACTCTCCAGTGGCCATTGTCGGGAAGTGTGAGCAATAACCCTTACTCTTCAGCCACTCTCAATCGCTTGGCGGAAAACTCTGCTTCCACTTCTTCATGGGTCAGGTTTTCACCTGAGCTGATGGACGCTCGTGCGATGTCCACTTTTCGCTGTAAAAACGCTTCGTGCTCCCGCGACTCGCGCTGTTTTTGAAACTTGATGGATTCAGCGGGATTGGAAGCCGGAATCGGAAAGTGCTCTTCTTCGTACTTTTCTACCAACATGGCCAATACTTCAAGCTCATCCCCTTCGGCGGAGTTCGATGCCGCTCCCCACAACTGCTCAATGCGCAAAAGCGCATTGGTGAGGTCCTTATCGGCTCGGATGGGTTTGGTGTTCATTGCACAATCTCCACATTGATCTGATCGCGTTGAGCATGCGCGACGAGGCCCCTGTCGCTGATCGCCAATGTGTTTCAAGATTTTATTATCTCCCCCTCGGTTGGATGCGTTGTTGAAGAAGGAGGTGTAAAAAAATCTGAAGGAAAAGGCTGAAATGTAAAAAAATCTGGTGAGTGGTAAAAAAATCTGGGCTTTAATCGCCAAAGTGAATTTTTTCTGTGGACGCTCGCCATGCCTTTCGTTGGATACGCCTACCTACGTGATGCGCTGAATCTCAAAGCGTTCGCACCCCAACGCGCGGCGATGATCAAGCCAGTCACTCGTATCACATTGATCGGTGATTGTTTGGCTGTTCCACAGGCAGTGGCTCCAGCTCAAGGCTCGATGCTTGAGCATATTCTTTTTGCCCTCAAGCACGAGGGCGTCAACCTTTGCATTCTTGCCCAGGCACTTGAAGCTGTTTCTGCTAAGCAATTGCTGGATGAGTTGGCCAAATCACCGAATGGCGTATTTATTCGCAAAGCCTGCTTTTTGTGGGAGAGCTTCACCGGCCAACAACTTGAGTATTCGATACCGGTTCGGGGCAGTGTTGTCGCGCTATTCGATCCCAAGCGCTATGTGACGGGTCCAGCCCTGCGCAATAGCCGCTGGCGCGTCGATTTTAATGGCTTGGGTTCCATGCACTACTGCGCCACCGTAGAACGAACCCCCGAACTCGAAACCCTGCTCAGTCTCGACATCCTCGGTCGAGCCAAAGCCTTCATGGCCACCCTGCCACCCGAGATGATGGACCGCGCCATCAACTGGGCTTACCTGCACGAAACCCGCGATTCCTTCGCCATCGAGAAAGAAGAACCGAGCGAGGAAAAATCGCGGCGCTTTGTTCAACTGCTGCGCCAGGCTCACGAAGGACGTGAGTTGAGCGAAGACTATTTAGTCGAACTGCAAAACAGCACCGTTTCCAATCCTTTCGACAAAGCTGTCCTGTTTCGCCACGAACAGAATCACCTGCACAACGGTCTGCGTGGTGCCGCAGGCGTCAGCTACGTACCGCCCGCACCGGACCTGTGTCGTGAATTGATGGAAGAGTTGATGGCCTTCGCCAATCAGTCTTCAAGGCAAGTCGATCCGCTGGTGGCGGCGGCCGTGGCTGCTTTCGGGTTCGTCTTCCTTCATCCGTTCATGGATGGCAATGGTCGACTTTCACGTTTCCTGATCCATCAGACGCTTTGCCATTCCGGTGCATTGGAAAACGGTTTGCTGCTGCCCGTCTCCGTGGCCATGAAGCACGAAGAGGCGAACTACCTCGAAGCACTGAAGGACTTCTCAAAACCTGCCCGTGATTTCTGGAATGTCACTTGGCTGGATGCTGACCAAATGGCTTTCGAGTTCGTCGGGCATCCTTCGATCTATCGCTTCTGGGACGCGACCCGCTGCGTCGAATTCACTTTGCGGATGGCACGGCGGGCGCTGGAGGTTGAACTGCGTGAGGAAACCGAGTTTCTGGATCGTTATGACCGGGTGATCAAAGCGGTGAATCAGCGTTTCGATGTGCGGGGGAGTGATTTGTCGAAGTTGGTGATGATGTGCCTGGACAACGATGGCAAGGTCTCGAAGCATCGGCGTAAGCAGTTTCAGTACAGCGTGTCGGAAGAGGTTTTTGCGTTTATTGAGGAGGAAGCCGGGAGATTGATGACGGACGCATAACCGTCAGTCTCCTTCTAGAAGCGAATTTGTTTCAAAACTTGACCACCCTTTCCCTCGAATGCGATATTGATAGTTAGCAAGCTAACAGTGTGTCATTCCCCCGTGCCAAAAAACCTCGACGCTCTCCAGATGAACATCAGCAGTGCCATGGTGGTGGCCGCCAGGCATTGGCGGAAGATCTGCCAGACCACGCTGGTCAACTATGGAATCTCCGAAGCCTGCGCCGTCCCGTTGTTGATGATCGGGCGTTTGGGGGAGGGTGTGCGGCAGGTGACGGTGGCGCAGGCGGCGGGGATGGAGAGTCCGTCCCTGGTGCGTTTGCTCGATCAGCTGTGCCATTCGGGCTACGTGCGTCGCACGGAAGACGCCCATGACCGCCGCGCCAAGTGCCTGAGCCTGACCGACACCGGCCGCGAGTTGGTGCAGGCCGTTGAAGTCGAGTTGGTGCGTTTGCGCCACGAAGTGCTCGAAGGCATCGATCAGAGCGATCTGGAAGCCGCGCTGCGTGTGCTCAAGGCGTTTGAAGCCGCTCAGCATCCGTCGGTGATCGTTCCTTGAGCGGGTTCTGGACGGGTGTTCCCCCGGCGCGGGACTGGTTCTACGGCGTGCGCACCTTCGCCGCGTCGATGACCGCGTTGTACATCGCCATGCTGATGCAGATGCCGCGTCCGTATTGGGCGATGGCCACGGTGTATATCGTGTCCAGCCCGTTTGTCGGCCCCACCAGTTCCAAGGCGTTGTACCGCGCCGTCGGTACGTTCATGGGCGCGGCGGCGGCGGTTCTTTTTGTGCCGATGTTTGTCCAGAGCCCGTGGGTGCTGGTGGTGATCATCGCGTTGTGGACCGGGACCTTGCTGTTCCTGTCCCTGCACCTGCGCACCGCCAACAGCTACGCCTTGATGCTCGCCGGGTACACCTTGCCGCTGATCGCTCTGCCGGTGCTGGATAACCCGCTGGCGGTGTGGGACATCGCCGAGGCGCGCACCGAAGAAATCTTCCTCGGCATCGCCGTCGCAGCGGTGGTCGGCGCGATGTTCTGGCCCCGGCGCCTGGCGCCGGTGTTCAACGATTCGGTGAATAAATGGTTCGCCGACGCCTCGACCTACAGCCTGCGCTTCCTCACCCGCGAGGTGAAACCGGAGGAAGTCAGCACCCTGCGCGCCGCCATGGTCGCGACCTTCAACAGTCTGGAACTGATGATCGGCCAGTTGCCCCACGAAGGCACGCGGCCGCAAACGGTGCGCAACACCAAGGAATTGCGCGGGCGGATGATTCACTTGTTGCCGGTGATCGATGCTCTCGACGACGCGCTCTACGCCCTCGAACGCCGCACGCCTGAGCTTGTGGATAAGTTCGCGCCGCTGCTGGCCGCGAGCACCGAATGGCTCAATCACAAAGACGCCGACCTCGACCGCTGGCAAGCGCTGAAAGATCAGCTCGAAGCCCTGCAACCGAGTGCCGAGGCGCTGAATGATCGCAAGCAGTTGCTGTTCTCCAACGCCTTGTATCGTCTCGGCGAGTGGATCGATTTGTGGCAGGACTGCCGCAGCCTGCAATACGCCATCCAGTGCGACAGCCAGGACAGTTGGCGCGCGGTCTATCGGCACTGGCGCCTCGGTCGCCTGACACCGTTTCTCGACCGTGGGCTGATGCTTTATTCGGCGATGTCCACGGTCACAGCGATCATCGTCGCCTCGGTGTTGTGGATTCTGCTCGGCTGGACCGACGGCGGCAGCGCGGTGATTCTGGCGGCGGTGGCGTGCAGTTTTTTCGCTTCGATGGACGACCCGGCGCCGCAGATTTACCGGTTCTTTTTCTGGACGGCGATGTCGGTGTTGTTTGCCAGTCTGTACCTGTTCCTGGTGCTGCCGAACCTGCATGACTTCCCGATGCTGGTGCTGGCGTTTGCCGTGCCGTTCATCTGCATCGGCACCCTGACGGTCAAGCCGCAGTTTTACCTCGGGATGCTGCTGACGCTGGTGAACACCTCGTCGTTTATCAGCATCCAGGGTGCCTATGACGCGGACTTTCTCAGCTTCGCCAACTCCAACCTGGCGGGGCCGATTGGCTTGCTGTTTGCCTTTGTCTGGACCCTGATTGCCCGGCCATTCGGTGCGGAACTGGCGGCCAAGCGCCTGACCCGTTTTAGCTGGCGAGACATTGTCAGCCTGACCGAACCGGCGACGCTGTCCGAACACCGCAAGCTCGGCGTGCAGATGCTCGACCGGCTGATGCAGCACTTGCCGCGCCTGGGTTTGACCGGCCAGGACACCGGCGTGGCCCTGCGCGAACTGCGGGTGGCGCTGAACCTGCTCGACTTGCTCGCCTATACGCCGCGAGTGGTGGGTGTCGCGCAAGTGCTGCTGCAGCAAGTGGTGGCCGAGGTCGGTGAGTACTTCAAGGCCTGCCTCAAGGCCGGCGAGCGTTTACCGGCGCCGAGTCCCTTGCTGATGACCCTGGACCGCACCCGTCGCGCCCTCACCACCGAATGCGATGACGGCACCCGTCTACATTTGCTGCACGCCTTGAGCGGGTTGCGCCTGGCCTTGTTGCCCGGGGTTGAATTCGTCGGAACGGCTGACCTCGAAGAACCGCTGCCCCATGGCATCGATGGAGCGCCTTTATGATTGGTGATCTGGATATCAGCGGGGTGTTCCTGCCCACGCTGCTGGTGCTGGTGGGCATTACGTATGTGTTTTACCTGTTGGTGCACGGGGTGCTCACGCGCCTGCACTTTTACCGTCTGGTCTGGCACCGGGCATTGTTCAACGTGGCTCTCTACGCTTTGCTGCTCGGCGCCGTGGACTCACTCAGTCGATACCTGATGACATGAAAAAACCTTTTTTGACCATTGGTCGCGTGCTGCTGACCCTGCTGATCGTGTCCTTCGCCGTCGTCGTGGTCTGGCGCATGGTGATGTATTACATGTTTGCCCCGTGGACCCGCGACGGGCACATCCGCGCCGACATCGTGCAGATCGCCCCGGACGTGTCCGGGCTGATCCAGCAAGTGGATGTGCGCGACAACCAGTTGGTGAAACGCGGTCAGGTGCTGTTCAGCATCGACCAGGACCGTTTCAAACTGGCCCTGCGCCAAGCCAAAGCGGCGGTTGCCGACCGCCAGGAAACCCTGGCCCAGGCCCAGCGTGAAGCCAAGCGTAACCGTGGCTTGGGCAATCTGGTGCCCGGCGAGCAACTGGAAGAGAGCCAGTCCAAGGTCGCCCGCGCCGAAGTGGCGCTGATGGAAGCTCAGGTGGCGGTGGACAGTGCGCAGCTCAACCTCGACCGCTCGACCATCCGCAGCCCGGTGGACGGCTACATCAACGACCGGGCCCCGCGTAATCAGGAATTCGTCACCGCCGGGCGGCCGGTGTTGTCGGTGGTGGACAGTAATTCGTTCCACATCGACGGCTATTTCGAAGAAACCAAACTGGACGGCATTCACGTCGGCATGGGCGTGGATATCCGGGTGATCGGCGATCGCGCTCGTTTGCGCGGGCATGTGGAAAGCATCGTCGCCGGCATCGAAGACCGCGACCGCAGCAGCGGCAGCAACCTGTTGCCCAACGTCAACCCGGCGTTCAGTTGGGTGCGGCTGGCCCAGCGGATTCCGGTGCGCATCGCGTTCGACGACGTGCCCGCCGATTTCCGCATGATTGCCGGGCGCACTGCGACGGTGTCGATCATCGACGACAAAGACAACACCGAGGAGCCGGCGAAATGAGCAAAGCCTCGGCTTTGGCGGTGGCCGGTTTAGGCCTGTTGCTGTCGGCGTGTCAGGTGGTCGGGCCGGATTATCACTTGCCGGGCGAAGCGGCCGTGCACCGTGACGACTTTCAGGGCAATTTGGCGGTGGTCGATAAAGACGTCGTTTCGGCGCCGGTGCCCAGCGATTGGTGGCGCCTGTACCAGGACCCGCGTCTCGACCAATTGGTGCAGCAGGCCATGGCCTCCAACACCGATTTGCGCGTGGCGGCGGCGAACCTGTCCCGGGCCCGGGCGCAGGTCGATGAAGCGCAAGCGGCGGGCGGCTGGAGCGGCGGCGTGAAGATGGGCGCCCAGCGGTTGCAGGAATCCGGCGAAGCGTTCCTGCTGCCGGAGAAAGTGCCGGTGGCGAATGTCGGCGACATCGGTATTACCACCTCTTATCAGTTCGACCTGTTCGGCACGTTGCAGCGCGGGATCGAGGCGGCCAAGACCAATGCCGATGCGACCCAAGCGGCTGCGGACACGGCGCGCATCACGTTGGTAGCGGACGTGGTCCGGGCCTACACCCAAGTCTGCGCGGCCAACGAAGAGCGGGAAATCGCCCAGCATTCCCTCGACCTGCAAGCCCAAAGCACCACCCTGACCCAGCGTCTGCGGGATGCCGGGCGCGGCGACGAAACCCAGGTCACCCGCTCGCAAACCCAATTCAAATCCTTGCGCGCCGACATGCCGCGCTATGAAGCGTCGCGTCAGGCCGGGTTGTTCCGTTTGTCGATGTTGCTGGCCAAACCGCTGAATCAACTGCCGGCCGGCACCGACAGTTGCGCCGAACTGCCGAAAATCGCGCAATTGTTGCCGGTAGGTGACGGCGCCACGCTGCTCAAACGCCGCCCGGATGTGCGTCAGGCCGAACGCCGGTTGGCCACCGCGACCGCCGGCATCGGCATCGCCACCGGCGAGTTGTACCCGGACATCAGCATCGGCGCATCCATCGGCACCGTCGGCACCCTGGAAAATCTCGGCAAGCCGCAGACCAATCGCTGGGGCTTCGGCCCGTTGCTGAGCTGGACCGTGCCGTCCAACGGCTCCCGCGCGCGCATCCGCGAAGCCGAAGCCTCGACCCAAGGCGCGCTGGCGCACTTCGATGGCGTGGTACTCAACGCGATTCGCGAAACCCAAACCGGTCTGGCCCAGTACTCTGCGTTGCTGCAACGTCGCGATGCCCTGGCCGATGCCGAGCAATCGGCGCAACAGGCGGCGGACCAGACCCACCGCTTCTTCCAGGCCGGCCGCGCGTCGTTCCTGGCCGACCTGCAAGCCACCCGCACCTACACCGATGTCACCGCGCAACTGGCGTCGGCCAACACCCAGGTCGCGATGAGCCAGATCGATTTGTTCCTCGCCTTGGGTGGCGGTTGGGAAAGCGGACGAACGCAAGCGTCACAGCCCGGCAAACCCTGAGGCCGTTGCTATGCTTTGATTTGACGGGATCGCACAGCGAACCCGTCAATCAAGGCTCGCGTTGGTCATGGGGACTCTAATAATGAAAAACCCTTATGCTCCCGGCTTCTGGTGCGCTATTGCGGCATTGGTCTTGCTGTCGGCCACCTATTTCTACGGCATCATGCTGGCCCATCAGATCGACAAGGCCCTGGTGTTCCTCGACAGCGCCTCGGCTCTGATTGCCGTGATGTCCATCGTGGTGGTGGCCTGGGCGTCGGTCCAGGGCACGCGGATCAAGCGAAGACACCTCGAACAAGGCAAGACCCTGGTGCTGATCTGGGACACCAAAGTCGCGCTGCGCCGGGTCGAAACGGTGTTTGATCGCTACTTCTGGGGCAGCTACTGGCAGCCGGGGCGCACGTTCCAGGAAGTCATGGGCGAACTCACCGGCACGCCGCTGGAAAAAAGCCTCGAAGCCTTGAAAACCCAATGCCTGGCCCTCGACAAGCAAGTCACCGAAGAAGGCTGGCACTGGCTCAACAACGCCCGCGAACTCTCCGACGTCGCCAACGCCATGGCCCGCGAACGCTATCAACTGGACTTCTGCGACCCGCGCGCGGAAGTGACGGGCGGGGCGGTGATCAATCGGGATTTTGAAGTGCTGGTCTATACGTGGACGGCACGGCTCAAAAGCTTTGATCATCAACTGGATGAGATTGAAGTGCAGTATTCCTGATCGCAAAAAGATCGCAGCCTTCGGCAGCTCCTACAGCGAACGCGTAAACCTGTAGGAGCTGCCGAAGGCTGCGATCTTTTCAAGGCACCGCTCTCGCCCGGGAACGATCAACATCCTGTGTGCTCATAGACACTCTTTCACCTTTAATCATTGGGCCGTCTCGCCCTGCAAATGCTAATCTCCTTCGCACTTTTCGCGAAGTCGAGCTGCAACCCGCCATGGGTTCAGGGAAGACGACCACATTTTCAACAACGGACATTGATCGGGTCATTCATGAATAAATCAGCAGGCGTGCTTCTTGGAATTGTCGTCGCCATCGGGGCTATCAGCGCCGGCGGTGCCTGGTACACCGGGACGAAGATTGAAGGCGTGTTGAACACCGCCATCGGCAATGCCAACAAAGAACTGCAAGCGGCGATGGTCGGTTCCAAGGGCACTGCCTCGCTGGAGCTGGTGTCCCTGGAGCGCAATGTCTTCAGCAGCACCGCCCATTACCGCCTCAAGGGCGAAGGCGAGATGTTTGGCAGCGCACCGGTCGAATTGCTGTTCGTCGATCACATCGAACACGGCCCGCTGCCGTTCTCGCGCCTGGTGTCGCTGAAATGGCTGCCAGTCATGGCCACCAGTCACTACGAACTGGAAAAGACTCCGCTCACGGCCAAATGGTTTGCCGCCACCAAGGACCTGTCGCCGCTCAAAGGCGTGGTCAACATTGGTTACGACAACTCCACCAACGGCACTTTCGAGCTGCTGCCGCTGGAAGCGGCCCTGGATGACAAGTCGAGCCTGAAGTTTTCCGGGCTGAACATGGACATCGCCGCCAGCGCCGAGGCGCAGAAGGTCAAGGCCAACGGCTACATGGACAGCCTGAAGCTGACCACCGTGGCCGAAGATCAGGCGCCGGTGACGGTTGAGCTGAACGGCCTGACCCTGGCCAGCAACCTGGTCAAAAGCACCTACGGCTACTACACCGGCGAAAACACCCTCGAACTGACCAGCAGCAAGACCACGTTCGGTCCGAAGCAGTCGATCGTCGGCGTCAACAAATTCGAAATGAAGAACCAGACGGAAGAATCGGGCACCAACGCTTCCGGGCGTGCCGATTACAAAGTCGGCGAGCTGACGTTCAATGGCAAAACCATCGGTTCGGCCCAAATGGCCATGAGCCTGAAGAACCTCGACATCCCGGCGACGATGTCGCTGATGGAGGTTTACCAGACCAAACTGCAACCGTATGAACAAGCCGCTGCCGCAGCCACTGCCGCCGGTGAACCGGCGCCCGAGCTGAAGCTGACTCCGGCTGAAGATGCGCAGGTCAAGGCTGGCCTGGAAAAACTGCTGGCTGCCGGTCCGCAGTTGGCGCTGGAAAACCTGTCGTTCAACACCGCCAACGGTGAAAGCCGCGCCAACCTGGTGCTCGACCTGACCAAACCAGCGTCCATGGACCTGCCGCCCGACCAATTGGTCCGTCAGTTGATCGCGTTGCTGGACATCAACCTGCAAGTGTCCAAGCCGATGCTCGTCGACCTGCTCAGCCTGCAGGCGCAAGCGGATGGCCAGACCGACGCCAAGACCATCGTCGATCAGGCGACGGCCACCAGCGACATGTTCAGCGCCATGGCGGTGGGCAGTCAGTTGGCCAAACTGGACGGCACCAACGTCGTGAGCAAACTGCATTACGCCAACAATCAGGTGGAATTCAACGGCCAGAAAATGACCGTCGAAGAGTTTGTCGGCTTCGTGATGGGCAAACTCGGTGGCGCCGAACAGGTTGAGTAAAACCTGACGGTTAGCCCAAACGCCCGGCCTCTGTGCAACGCAGACGCCGGGCGTTTTGCTGTCTGGGGTTTGAGCATTGCCGGGGGCGAGCGGCACGCCGTCTGACGAATCTGAACAATTATTGTGTTCTCAATAGTTGAGCAACATCGCGTGCAAGACTGCGCCCCGACAAGCTGGCTGGGTCCTGTCGACCCGGCTTTCCGCTACGAATGGGCAAGGAGGGCACTGCGACCCGGCTGGCCATGTAAGGATGCTGACGAATGCCGCGTTTTGCTGGTCCCTCTATTCATCATCGTGGTTTGCGCCCCCTGATCCGCGTTGCGCTGTGCAGCCAATTGCTCTGGCCGACGCTGGCATTCGCCGACACGCCTTACGATCAAATGGTCCGCGATGCCCGTGCGGGCCAGTACGCGCCGGCGCTGACGGTGCTGCGCCAGGTGCCGGTGAATCAGGCCACCAACGGTCAGGTCAGCGATCATTTGCAGATTGCCGGTTGGGCCGGGCTGGACGCCGAAGTGGTGCAGGTCTACGAAACCCAGGGACGCAATCGGGTGTTGCCGGTGCAGGCATTGACCGCCACGGCGCGGGCTTACCGCAACCTCAAGCGCTGGGATGCGGCGACCCAGGTCTACAACAAGGCCCTGGCGCTGGAGCCGCAAAACCCGGACCTGCAACTCGGCCTGGCCATGAACCAGGCCGACGCCGGCCAACCCGACGAAGCCGTCATCCGCACCAAAGCCCTGGTGGCCGCCAAACCGGATGATCCGTCCCGGCGTCTGGCGCTGGCCTATGCCTTGACCCGCGCCGGCAACACATACGATGCGCTGTTCGAATACGACCAGGCGTTCATCCGCGCCGGCAGCAAACCGGAAGTTGCCCGGGAATACGTGTTTGCCCTGCAACGCGCGCGCCTGCCGGAACCGGCCTTGCGCCTGGCCCGGCAACGGCCGGGGCTGATTGATCCGGTGCAACTGCGGCGTATCGAAGGTGACCTCGCCGCCGAACGCGTGCGCCTGGCGGAACTGGCCACCCGCAGCGAAAAAGAACGTTACGTGATCGCCGATCGAGCGCTGGCCGACTACGACAAATTGCTCGCCACCTGGACCCCGGACCCGGCGGCCCACGAGGACGTCACCCGTTGGCGCATCGACCGCATGGGCGCCCTCAAGGCCCGGGCGCGCACCGCTGATGTGATCAGCGAGTACCAGAAACTGACCGGCGAAGGTGTGAAGATTCCGACCTACGCCCTGCGCTGGGTGGCGTCGTCTTACCTGGATCAACGCCAGCCGGAAATCGCCACCGACCTCTATCGCCAAGTGCTGGTCGCGCCGGACGCCGATGTCGGTGATCGCCTCGAAGACAGCACCGCGCTGTATTACTCGCTGCTGGAAAGTGACAAGGCCGACGAGGCGCGCAAGGTCGCCGAGGACCTGGCGAAAACCCAGAAGCCACGGATCGAACTCAAGGGCTTGCCGGTGGGCAACCCCAACGATGAATGGATGGACGCCCAGCAGCTCGCGGCCCAGGCCGGGACGTATGGTTCCGACCTGCCGTCCGGCGAGCGGCGCTTGCAGACCTTGGTCGATCAGGCGCCGGGCAATGTCGGCTTGCGCCTGGCCCAGGCCGATTTGTACCTGGCGCGGGACTGGCCGCGCCGCGCGGAATTGCAGCTCAAGGAAACCGAGAGCATGGTCCCCCGTGACGTCGGGCTGGAAGTCGCCCAGGCCCATACCGCGATGGATTTGCAGGAATGGCGGCAGATGGACGCGTTGACCGACGATGTGGGCGCGCGTTTCCCCGACAACCGCCAAGTCCAGCGTTTGCAGCGCCAGCGCGAAGTGCATGAGATGGCCGAGTTGCGGGTCCAGACCTACGGCGGCAAGAGTTATGGCGGCGGCAGCAGCGGGGCCGGTGCGGTTTCGGGCAGCAAGGATTTCGGCATTGAAACCGTGCTCTACAGCCCGCCCATCGACGAAGACTGGCGCGTATTCGCCGGAGTCGGTTACGCCTCCGGGGATTTCCAGGAAGGCACCGGTCGCGACCGCACGCAACGGCTCGGCGTCGAGCGCCGCACCCGCGACATGACCCTGGAAGCGGAAGTCTCCAATCACAACTACGGCTACGGCGACAAACAGGGCGCACGCCTGTCGATGACCCGAGACATCGACGATCACTGGCAGTACGGCGCGAGCCTCGCTTACCTCTCGGCGGATACCCCGTTGCGAGCGCTGAACAGCGACGTCAGCGCCAATGGCGGCAGCGGTTTTATCCGCTGGCGCGCCAATGAAAGCCGCGAATGGAAACTGGCGGTCAGCCCCTCGCATTTCAGCGACGGCAACAACCGCGTCGAAGCCTTGCTGACCGGGCGCGAAGGCGTCTACACCGCGCCAAAAGTGCAGGTGGATCTGGGCCTGGAAGTGGGCACCAGCCACAACTCTGCGTCCGAGGACGTGCCGTACTTCAACCCCAAATCCGACTTCAGCGTGTTGCCGACGGTGAACGTCAATCACGTCCTGTATCACCGCTACGAAACGTCCTGGAGCCAGCAGTTCCAGGCTGGCGCGGGCACCTACAGCCAGCGTGATCACGGCACCGGCGGCATCGGTCTGTTGGGCTACGGCCAGCGCTATAGCTGGAACGACGTATTCGAGGTGGGCGGCTTGCTGACGGTGATCAACCGGCCCTATGACGGCGACCGCGAAACCGATCTGCGCCTGCTCGTCGACCTCACTTACCGCTTCTAGAAGAGTTTGAAGATGCCTTTTATCTCGCGTTTCATCCTTTTGCTGGGAGCGCTGCTGGTCAGCGCCTGCGCCCAGCAAGCCCCGGCGTTCGCGCCGCCCTCCGAGCGCCCGCTGGCCGCCAACGAAAAGCCGTGGCCAAAAAACCACGTACTCGGGATTGCCTACCACGACGTCGAAGACCGTGACCCGGACCAAGCCGTGGTCGCCGTGCGCACCGAGCGCATGATCGAGCAGCTTGCCTGGTTAAGGGAGAACCACTACCAACCCGTCACCGTTGACCAGATCATGGCCGCCCGCCAGGGTGGCCCGGAATTGCCGCCCAAAGCGATTCTGTTGAGTTTCGACGACGGCTATTCGAGCTTCTACACCCGTGTCCTGCCGGTGCTGCGCGCCTATAACTGGCACGCGTTGCTGGCGCCGGTCGGGGTGTGGATCGACACGCCGCTGAACCAACCGGTGGATTTCGCCGGCACACCGCGCCAGCGTTCGGACTTCCTGACCTGGGACCAAATCCGCGAAATCTCCCAATCCGGGCTGGTGGAAATCGCCGCCCACACGGACGCCAGCCATAAAGGCGTATTGGCCAACCCCCAAGGCAACCTGCAACCGGCCGCCGCGACCCGTCGCTACGATGCAGTCGCCGGTCGCTATGAAACCGAAGTCGAGTTCCAGTCGCGGATGCGTGCGGACGTCGTGACCATCACCGAAAAAATCCGCAAGGTCACCGGCTACAAGCCGCGCATCTGGGTCTGGCCGTACGGCACGGCGGAAGGCACCTCGCTGCAAGTGGTCAGCGAGCAGGGCTACCAAATGGCCCTGACCCTGGACGACGGCCTCGACGCCCTCGACAACCTGATGAGCAGCCCGCGCTTCCTGGTGGCCTCGGACCCGGACGGCGAGCATTTCGCCAACAGCATCGTTTCGGTGCAGGCCGAATCGCCGATGCGCGTGGTGCATGTGGACCTGGATAACGTTTACGACGCGGACCCGGCGCAGCAGGAAATCAACCTCGGCAAACTGATCCAGCGCATGGCCGACATGGGCGCCAACACGGTGTTCCTGCAAGCCTTCGCCGATCCGAAGGGCGATGGTCTGGTGCATTCGTTGTACTTCCCCAATCGCCACTTGCCGGTGCGCGCCGACATCTTTGACCGCGTGGCCTGGCAGTTGCGCACCCGGGCTCACGTCAAGGTCTTCGCCTGGATGCCGGTGCTGAGTTTTGCCCTGGATTCGACGCTGCCGCGCGTGACGCGTTGGGACCCGAAAACCGGCACCACGTCGGTGGACCCGGACCAGTACAAACGCCTGTCGCCCTTCGACCCGAACGTGCGGCGCATCATCGGTGAGATCTACGAAGACGTGGCGCGCCTGACCTCGGTGGACGGCATCCTCTACCACGACGACGCGGTGCTCTCGGATTTCGAAGACGCCAGCCCCGAAGCGCTCAAGGCCTATGTCGCCCATGGTCTGCCGGGCTCGATTGCCGCGCTGCGGGGCGACCCGGCCACGCTGCAACGCTGGACGCGATTCAAGAGCCGTTACCTGATCGATTTCACTAACGAACTCACCGCCAAGGTCCGCGCCATTCGCGGCCCGCAGGTGCTGACCGCGCGCAATATCTTTGCCGAGCCGATGCTCAATCCCCCGAGCGAAGCCTGGTTTGCGCAGAACCTCGACGACTTCCTCGCTGCCTACGACTGGACCGCGCCGATGGCCATGCCGCTGATGGAAAAACAGACCCAGGCGCAATCCGGGCCTTGGCTCGAAGCGCTGGTGGCCACGGTCAAGGCGCGGCCCGGTGCGCTCGAGCGCACGGTGTTCGAATTGCAGGCCAAGGACTGGACGAAAACAACCGATTCCGACATCGACGGCGCGCAGCTGAGCGACTGGATGAACCGCCTCAAGCGTCAGGGCGCCACCAGTTTCGGCTACTACCCGGACAATTTCCTCGAGAACCAGCCGGACCTGAACACCGTGCGGCCCGCGCTCTCCAACAAGTGGAACCCTTAACATGCTGGATAGACTTCTGGCCCTGCTGGTTCTGGCGATCGTCCTGGGGATACCCCTGGGGCTGATCTTCCTGGTCACCGGGCAATTCCTGATGGACTTCGTGTTCTTTTATCCCCTGTTCATGTCCGGATTGTGGATCGCTGGTGGCCTGTATTTCTGGCTGCACTGGGAGCGGCACTGGCCATGGAAGGACGATACTTTGCCGCCACCGCTGGCCGGCGAACCGCTGATTTCGATCCTGATCCCTTGCTACAACGAAGGTGACAACGCCGCCGACACCATCCATGCGGCGCTGGCCCAGCATTACCCGAACATCGAAGTGATCGCGATCAACGACGGTTCCAAGGACAACACCGCCGCCGTGCTCGACGCCTTGGCGGCGCAAGATCCGCGCTTGCGGGTGCTGCACCTGGCGGAAAACCAGGGCAAAGCCGTAGCCCTGCGCATGGGCGCCATCGCGGCGCGCAGCGAGTATTTGGTGTGCATCGACGGTGACGCGCTGCTGGCACCCAACACGGCGGCCTATCTGGTGGCGCCGATGCTCGACAACGCACGCCTCGGTGCCGTCACCGGCAACCCGCGCATCCGCACGCGCTCGACGTTGGTGGGGCGGGTTCAGGTCGGTGAATTCTCCTCGATCATTGGTTTGATCAAGCGCACACAACGGGTGTTCGGGCGGATCTTTACTGTGTCCGGGGTGATCGTCGCGTTCCGCCGCACGGCGCTGAATCGGGTCGGCTACTGGAGCCCGGACATGATCACCGAAGACATCGACATCAGTTGGAAACTGCAACTGGACCACTGGAGCATCTTCTACGAGCCCCGGGCGCTGTGCTGGATTCTGATGCCGGAAACCCTCGGCGGCTTGTGGAAGCAGCGACTGCGCTGGGCCCAGGGCGGCGCCGAAGTGCTGTTCAAGAACATTCGCGGGATCTGGCAGTACCGTCATCGTTACTTGTGGCCGCTGCTGTTCGAGTACTGCCTGTCCACCGGTTGGGCGTTTACTTTCCTGCTGTCGGTGATCTTTTGGGGGGTGGGCAAGTTTGTCGAAATGCCCTCGGCGATTGCGGTGGATCACCTGCTGCCACCGGCGTTTACCGGGTTGTTGCTGGCGATGGTTTGCCTGCTGCAATTCGCGATCAGCATCATGATCGACCGACGCTATGAGAAGGGTTTGGGCAAGACCATGTTCTGGGTGGTCTGGTACCCGCTGGTGTTCTGGTTGGTCAGTTTGTTCACCACACTGGTCAGTTTCCCCAAAGTGCTGTTCGGCCAACATCAGAAACGCGCGCGTTGGGTCAGCCCGGACCGGGGCATCAAGCCATTGGACGATGAAGAGGAAGTCATCAAATGAAAATCATCAGAACCCGGCAGCGGCCCTTTCTGGTCGTGATCGATGCCTTCTTCACCGTACTGGCCTGGATTGGTTTGCTCTACCTGCTGGTGCGCGGTTTATGGCCACTGATCGATACCCACGACGGCCCGCGTATTGATGCCTCGGTGTTCGACGCGCTCGGCACGTTGCAGATTTATCTGTGGGTGGCGGTGTTGAACGCGGTGATTCTGATTGCCTGGGCGCGTTACCAGCATCGCAAAAGCAAAAGCTTTGCCCAGCGTCGCTTGCCGGCACCGGTGGTGGACGATCACGGCTTGCGCAAAAGCTTCAAGCTGAGCGGCGACCGCTTGGAGAAGCTGCGCACCCCGGGCTCGATGACCATTCACAACGACCAGGAAGGCGACGTCAGTCATGTCGTTACCCATTACTTCCCGATTGATCGGGCGCAGCAATCGTCGCCATTGGCGCCGTTGGAGCATCCACGGGTAATTCGCTTGCCAGAGAGCCGCTGAACCCTCTCCAAACCTGACGCATGTCCCCGTAGGAGCTGCCGAAGGCTGCGATCTTTTGATCTTTTGATCTTGAAGGTCAAAAGATCGCAGCCTTCGGCAGCTCCTACAGGTGCAGTGCAAGATCAGGTGACATCCCGGACCAATCGCCACGCTTCATCCATCGGCAGCGGCTGTTTCATCCGCTCCGCCAGCATCGCCATCGCCCGCTCTTCATCGCAGGCCACCGCCGCCACCACGACCCCGTGCTTGCCGAACAGCCCGATAAACGGCGGATGGCAGGGATCGCCCTTGAATTCGACCTCGTCCCAGCTCTCGGCGTGGCCCAGGTAGTCGTAGTTTTTGCCAAAGTGCCAGGTCCAGAAAAACGGCACGTCGAGGTAATGCTCATCGCCCCCCAGCATATTCGCGGCGGCAATCCGCGCCTGTTGCTGCGCCAGCCGCCAGTGTTCGATCCGCTGGGGCTGGCCGTTGAGCGGGAACGTGGCGATATCGCCGACCGCCCAGAGCCCATCAGTGACGCGCATGCCGCCATCAACCTTCAGCGACTGATCTTTTTCCTTGGGCAGGTCGGCGAACACGGCGGTCGCGGGGCTGACGCCAATCCCGGCCAGCACCAGATCCGCCGGTAAGCGCTGGCCGTTGTCCAGCATCACCGCTTCAACCTTGCCGGCGCCTTCGATGGACGCGGCTTCGCTGTCGGTGTGAAACACCACGCCATGGGCGACGTGCCGGGCGCGGATCGCCTTGCCGACGGTTTCGCCGAATTGGGCGGCGAAGGGCACGGCGTGGCGGGCCAACACGGTCACGTCCAGGCCATAAGTGCGCAGGGAAGAAGCCGCTTCCAGGGCAATAAAACTGTCTCCGATGATCACCGCCCGCTGACCGGGTTTGGCCGCGTCGAGAATCTGCCGGGCCTGATCTTTCGAGCGCAGCACAAAGACCTGCGGCAGGTCGGCGCCGGGCAGCGATAACGGATTGGGGATGCCGCCCGTGGCCAGTAATGCGGCGTCGTAATGCAGGGTTTGACCGTCGGCCAGGTGCAGGGTTTTGTTCGGCGCGTCCAGGCTCGCCACTTCGCCGTGCAGGCGTTCGATGCGTTGCTCGCGATAAAAAGATTCGTCGCGCAGGGGCGGAACTTCGTTAGGTGGCATTTCCCCGGCGATCACAAATTTGCTCAGCACGGTGCGGTCGTAGCCGGCATCGGTTTCCCGATCAATCAACAGCACCCGGCCGCCGAAACCCTTCTCCCGCAGTGCGGCCGCCGCTGCCGTGCCGGCGGCCCCGGCGCCGACGATCACAAAGGTTCGCTCATCATCCGCGGGCGGCGTATGGGCGTCGGCCAACGGCTGGTCATCGACCCAAACCTCGTCGTCGCGAATTTCCAGCGGGTAGCGCTTGAGGCTGTCCAGGGCCGGCGGCTCGCATAACGCGCCGTCTTCGATGCGAAAGGCAGCCTTGTGCCACGGACAAATCAGCCGCCCGTGGCACAGCGCGCCGTCGGCCAGCGGCGCCCCGGCGTGGGGGCATTCGCCCTGGAAGGCGCGCACTTGATCGCCGACCCGCAGCAGAAGGATTTTGGTGTCATCAATCCGGACTTCAAGGCCCCGGTTTTCCGGCACATCGGCAAAACGGGCGACGCGGTGCAGTGCCATGATCGCTCTCCAGGCAGAGGTTTCTCTATTGAGTTGGGCCCTTATCCTGAGGTTCAGCTCAATTGCCACTGCCACCGGGCGAACGGTACGGCTATAGTCTGCCAGCCGACGACGGCCTAACCCGCACAAGGTGCTCCGGTATGACCCGATTGACCTCTCTGAACCCTTGGCTGGCGGCCGTTGCAGTCGCCCTTTGCGTGCAATTGCCCGTGCAGGCCCAGGAACGTTTCACCCTCAATATTCCGGGTGTTACCGACGATCGACTGTTCACCTCCGCTGCCGCCAGCGACGCCCCAGGGTGTGGCGGGCACAACCAGTCACCGGCCCTGAACTGGAACGCCGGCCCGGCGGGCACCCTCAGTTACGCCATCGTCATGCACGACCCCGATGGCGCAAAAGGCCAGGGCGTCGATCACTGGGTGCATTACGGCATCAAACCGACCACCCACCAGATTCCGGCCGGTGTCGGCGCCAAAAACGCCCTCGAAGGCGTCGGCGGCACAAACGTCAAGGGCACCACGACTTACATCGGCCCTTGCCCGCCCACCGGCGACAGCGCGCACCACTACGTCATTCAGATCTACGCCCTGGACCTGGCGCCAGACGCCTTGCCCGCCGGCCTGACCCGCGCGCAGTTGCTGGAAAAAATCAAAGACCACGTGCTGAAAAACAGCAGCGTGGTGCGCCGTTATCACCGCTGATTGCGACCTGTTTAAACGGGCGACAGATTTCAGCTAAAAAGCAGTACAACGCCACAGTCGGGTTGTCCGTGGTTCCTTTTGCGTAGACCATAACGCGCTGCGGGGGAGCGGTTTGAACCGTTCCTTACTACCGCAGCGTCGTTTTTTATCGTCTGTTCAGAGTTTGCCCATGACCGCCCTTACTGATTCGCGAGCAAGTCAGTTTTCCAAGTCTGACTACAAGACCCTCGGCCTGGCGGCCCTCGGTGGCGCGCTGGAAATCTACGATTTCATCATCTTCGTGTTTTTTGCGCTGACCCTCAGCCAACTGTTTTTCCCCCCTGAAATGCCGGAATGGCTGCGCTTGCTGCAAAGCTTCGGCATCTTCGTCACCGGTTACCTGGCGCGGCCGCTGGGCGGCATCCTGATGGCGCACTTTGCCGACCAGTTGGGCCGTAAACGGGTGTTCAGCCTGAGCATCCTGATGATGGCGCTGCCGTGCCTGTTGATTGGCATCATGCCGACCTACGCACAGATCGGTTATTTCGCTCCGTTGCTGCTGCTGGTGTTGCGCGTGCTGCAGGGCGCCGCCGTGGGCGGGGAAGTACCGAGTGCGTGGGTGTTCGTGGCCGAGCACGCGCCGGCCGGCCATCGTGGTTATGCCCTGGGGTTTTTGCAGGCCGGGCTGACGTTCGGCTACTTGCTGGGCGCGCTGACCGCGACACTGCTGGCGCAAGTGTTTACCGCCGCTGAAATCCTCGATTACGCCTGGCGCCTGCCGTTTCTGCTGGGGGGCGTCTTTGGTGTGATCGGCGTCTGGTTGCGGCGCTGGCTGAGCGAGACACCGGTGTTCATGGCCCTGCAAGCGCGGCGCGAAGCGGACGCCGAATTGCCCTTGCGCACGGTGCTGCGCGAACACCGCCATCGTTTGCTGCCGGCGATGATCCTGACCTGCGTACTGACTTCCGCCGTGGTGGTGCTGGTGGTGATTACCCCGACCGTCATGCAAAAGAGCTTCGGCATGACCCCGAGCCACACCTTTGCCCTGAGCAGCCTGGGCATCGTGTTCCTGAACATCGGTTGCGTGCTGGCCGGGCTGATCGTCGATCGGATCGGCGCGTGGCGCACGGTCATGCTCTACAGCGTGTTGCTGCCGGTCGGCATTGCGCTGCTTTATGGCTGTTTGATCAGCGGCGGCGTCTGGCTGGGCCTGGCCTATGCGCTGGCCGGTTTGAGCTGCGGGGTGGTCGGCGCGGTGCCGTCGGTGATGGTCAGCCTGTTTCCGGCGCGCATCCGCGTGTCGGGCATTTCCTTTACCTACAATATTGCGTATGCCCTGTGGGCGAGCACGACACCGTTATTGCTGATCGCGCTGATGCCGTGGAGCCCATGGGTGTGCGTGGCGTATTGCGTGGTGATGGGGGCTGTCGGTGTTGGCTGCGCCGGGTTCTTCGGCGGGCGTGAGCCCGAAGAGGCAAGTCAGGCCTTGGTTTCGGAGCGTTAAGGCAAGAACGTTGCAGGGTGCGCAACAGGGTTTTGGCACGGACGGCGATTCGATGACGCAATTACATGATTTACCCGCCGCGCAACTGCTGGCCTTGTTTGCCAGCCGCGAGTTGTCGCCGCTGGACTATTACGATCACCTGCTGGCCCACATCGAGCGCTGGGAGCCCCGCATCGGTGCGCTGTATGCCTTCGATCCGCAGCGTATTCGCGAACAGGCGCGGGCCTCTACCGAGCGCTGGAACAGAGGCGCGCCGCAAGGGATGCTCGACGGCGTGCCGGTGACGATCAAGGAGTTGATCGCCACCCAAGGCGATTGCATTCCCCTGGGCAGCGCCGCCACGACGCTGGTCCCGGCGACCGAAGATGCCCCGCCGGCGGCGCGCCTGCGTGAGGCCGGGGCGATCATTCTGGGGAAAACCACCGTGCCGGATTTCGGCATGTTGTCGTCGGGGCTGTCGAGTTTTCACGGCATCACCCGCAACCCTTGGGACGTTAGCCAGAACCCCGGCGGTTCGAGTTCCGGCGCGGCGGCTGCGGCGGCGGCCGGTTATGGCCCGCTGCATGTGGGCACCGACATCGGTGGTTCGGTCCGGCTTCCGGCAGGCTGGTGCGCACTGGTCGGGTTCAAGCCCACGTTGGGGCGTATCCCCATCGACCCGTATTACACCGGCCGCTGCGCCGGGCCGATGACCCGCACCGTCGAGGATTGCGCCTTGATGATGCGCTACCTGGCCCAACCCGACCCCCGCGACGCCACCAGCCTGGCGCCTCAGCCGCTGGACTGGAACCTGCAAACACCCTCGATGAACGGTTTGAAAATCGGCTTGATGCTTGACCCCGGCTGCGGCTTGCAGCCTGAAGACGAGGTCTGCGACGCCGTGCGCAATGCCGCGCAACTGTTCGCGGCCCATGGGGCGCAGGTGCGCTTGATCGGGCCGTTGATGGATCGCCAACTGTTGGACGGGCTCGATGATTTCTGGCGCGCTCGTCAGTTGTCGCAGTTGCAAACCCTGAGCCCGGCTCAGCGGGGAAAGGTCTTGCCCTACATCGAAGACTGGGCGGCCACGGCGGCGGGGATGAGCGCGGTGCAAGCGGTCGAAGGCTTCAACCAGACCTTCGAAATTCGCCGCCGCTGCGCCGGTGTGTTCGGCGATCTGGACCTGGTGCTGTCACCCACCAACCAGGTTAGTAGCTTCCCCGCCGACTGGCCCTCGCCGTGCAACGACCCGCGCCAGCCGTTCGAACACATCGTGTTTACCGTGCCGTGGAACATGGGCGAACAACCGGCGCTGTCGATCAATTGCGGCTTCACCGCCCAAGGCATGCCCATCGGTTTGCAAATGATCGCCCCGCGTTTTGCTGATCAATGGTTGCTGCAATGTGCCAAGGCTTATGAAGATTGGCGCGGGCCGATTGAAGGCTGGCCTTCTGTGCCGAGGGACCGCTGAATATTCTTTTTTCAGCGCTTTAACCCGAACCTGGCGGGCGGTCCGTCTCAGAGGATGAATGGATCAATTTCCTCCTGAGGTCAGCCCCCATGTCCCTCCCTGTGCATTTCCTGCGTCCGGCCGCCCACGGTTTCGCCATCGGCTTGCTGCTGGCGGTTGCCGGTTGCGGTGTTTCGTCCAAACCTGATTCCGCCGTGGTGGCACCGCCGTCACCGGCACCGGCTCAAGGTGAGCTGAAAACCGAAGCGCTGGTGCAACCTGAGGCGGTCATGGCGGATGCTTCGATGGCCAAGCGCAGTGTGCGGGCGGCACCGATGGCGATGTATGCGCCTGAGCTTTCCGCTCCGGGCTATCAAGATGAACAGCGCGAACAATATGAGGCGCTGGCGGACAATTCGATCCACAGCGTCGCCGAGGCGCCGGTTTCGACCTTCAGTGCTGACGTCGATACCGGCGCCTACGCCAACGTCCGCCGTTTGCTGAACCAGGGACGCCTGCCCCCGGAAGGCGCGGTGCGGCTGGAGGAGATGGTCAATTACTTCCCCTACGATTACGCCTTGCCCACCGATGGCTCGCCGTTCGGCGTGACCACTGAACTGGCGCCGTCGCCGTGGAACCCGCACACCCGATTGCTGCGCATCGGCATCAAGGCCTCGGACCGCGCGGTGGCAGAGTTGGCCCCGGCGAATCTGGTGTTTTTGGTGGATGTGTCTGGTTCGATGGATCGCCGTGAAGGCCTGCCGCTGGTTAAAAGCACGTTGAAGTTATTGGTCGATCAATTGCGCGAACAGGATCGAGTTTCTCTAGTGGTTTATGCCGGCGAATCGCGAGTCGTTCTGAAACCCACTTCCGGACGGGAAAAAGCGAAAATTCGCACAGCCATCGACCAATTGACGGCGGGTGGTTCCACCGCTGGCGCGTCGGGCATTGAGTTGGCCTATCAGATGGCGCAACAGGCGTTTATTCCCAAAGGCATCAACCGCATCCTGCTGGCCACCGACGGCGACTTCAACGTCGGCATCAGCGACTTCGACAGCCTCAAGCAAATGGCTGCGGATAGACGCAAAACCGGTATTTCCCTGACCACCCTGGGTTTTGGTGTGGATAACTACAATGAACACCTGATGGAACAACTGGCCGATGCCGGCGACGGTAACTACGCCTACATCGACAACCTGCGGGAAGCACGCAAAGTGCTGGTGGATCAACTCGGCTCGACCCTCGATGTGGTGGCCAAGAACGTGAAGCTGCAAGTGGAATTCAACCCGGCGCAGGTCAGTGAATATAGGCTGTTGGGGTATGAAAACCGTGCGTTGAAGCGTGAGGACTTCAACAACGACAAGGTGGATGCCGGTGAAATTGGCGCAGGGCATACGGTGACGGCGTTGTATGAAATTGTGCCTGCTGGTGAGAAAGGGTGGTTGGAGCCGTTGCGGTATGGTGATTCCACGGCTGTTTCTAGTGGAAAGTCTGAAGAAATGGCCATGCTGCGTGTGCGATATCAGTTGCCGGAAGGTGGGAAGAGTCGCTTGATTGAGCGGCCTATTGGCAGCAATTCGGTTGGTAAAGCGAGTGATGACCTGCGCTTTGCGGCCGCCGTGGCAGCGTTTTCCCAGCAGTTGAAGGACGGGCGTTACACCGGTGATTTCAGCCTGAAAGACACCGAAACCCTGGCCCGTGGCGCTCGGGGTGATGACCGCTTCGGCCTGCGCGCGGAGTTTGTGCAATTGGTTGAGTTGGCCCAAAGCCTGCGCACATCCACGGCATCGAATCAGTTGTCCACTGCCAACCCCATCGAGTGAAAGGGATCATCGCTGATATGACGGCTCCAGAATTGAGCACCGATGCCAGCAGCGACGAATCGCTGCTGGCGCGCTATCGCTCGGGCGATGGGCCGGCGTTCGAAACGTTGTACGCCCGCCATCGCCAGGGCCTTTACCGATTCCTCCTCGGCCTCAGTGGCAAAGCCGAACTGGCCGAAGAGGTCTACCAGGACACCTGGCTGAGCCTGATCCGCAGCACCAGTCAGCCACAAGGCCGGGCGAATTTTCGGACATGGCTTTACCAGATTGCCCGCAACCGACTGATCGACCACTGGCGCAAACATGGCATCCACAACCCCTTGCACGACAGCTACGACGAACAGGCCCACGCCGTGATCGACAACGCCGCCGACCCCGAACAACTGCTGAGCCTGAGCCGCGACACCCAGCGCCTCGAAACCGCCCTGCAAACCTTGCCCGCCGACCAGCGCGAAGTCTTCCTGCTGCGCGCCCACGGCGACCTCGACCTGCCGCAGATCGCCGCCCTCACCGAAACACCGCTGGAAACCGTCAAAAGCCGCTTGCGCTACGCCCAGCAAAAACTGCGTCGGCTGCTGGCCGAGGAGGTACTGACATGACTGACGCCCGTTCTACAAAAGAAGACGAAGTGGTGAAGCACTATCGTGACAACAGCAGCGATGGCCCACCGGCGCATCTGGATGCCTTCATCCTGGCCGCTGCACATCGGGAAACGCCTGTACGCAAACCGAATGTTTGGCAGCGTTGGGTCCAGGCTTGCCAAAAACCCCGTTGGCAGGTTGCGTTTGCCAGCCTGGTGGGTGTGGCGCTGATGTTGGCGTTGGTGCAACGTACGCCTGAGCAGGAGCCGCAGTTTGACTCAGCCCCGGCGCCTAAAACCTCGTCGTTTGCGGCTGCCAAGAAAGAAGCCCCGGCCCCGATCGCACGTTCTTTGTCCGCCCCCGCCGGCGCGTTATCTGCGCCTGCACCCGCAGCACCAATGGCCGATTTCGCTGCCCCTGCACAGAGCGAATCGATCAACGCGGAAATGGCTGATGAAGCAAAAGCCAGCAAACGCGCGGCCGCTCCGGCGAAAGCCCTCGATGATCAATTGCGCGAGGTCTTGCGCCTGCAAAACACCGGTCAAACCCACGCCGCCGATGAACTGTTGAAAACCCTGCACAAAAGTTTCCCTAACGAAAACCTCACCGCCCGACTCAAGGTCCTGAAGAAAAACTGAGCCAAAGAGCCTCCGCCAATTTGGCAACAAGCCCCGAAAGCGCGCACTATCGGGGCATAGCCGATGCGTTGGAGGAAGCCGTGGCGAAAAAAATCGATCGCATCGCCCAAATGTTCAGCTGCCCGCAGAAGGGGGAAGAGCTGAGGCGCGGAATTGTTGAGAGTCGTAAGGAGTTTCTGCTGAATAAGCAGGAGGCAGGCGTTCCCGAGGAAGACATCGTTGATGATGAGGTGTTGGAGGAGGGGGACGAGGACGATGAGGAATATGACGAGTTTGATTGGACGACTGAATGATAAAAAACCGCTTAGGCGGTTTTTTATAGATCTTTGATAGGTGGCAATGGTTCGAGAAAAACGAACAACTGAACCCTTAGTGGTTTCCCCCTGAGAGCTCAAGGGCGCGGGCCTGAAAAAACCAACTACCCAAGAAACTACCCAAGAAATGGTCGGTAAAACTGAGAGGTGAATTTGTGGGGCTCTCCACAGAGATGCAATCGATGGAGGGCCTAGCTTTTATCCAGTTTTGGCAAATCGCTAAGGACAAGCGCAGCCATTCCGTCCAAACGCGCTTTAACTTTTTCCCAATTTGGCATGACCTGTTTCAACCGATAGAAGCGCTCACTGTGGTTGTGCTCGGCAATATGACAAAGCTCATGAAGAATCACGTAGTCAATGCAGTCGCGTGGCGCCTTGACAAGGTGGGGATTCAACGTAATCCGACCATTCGGTGAACAACTTCCCCACTGGGTCTGCATCGTTTGAATGCGTAATGGCGGTTCATCCGCTACCCATAACGTCTGCTCCAGAACCGCCGCTAAGCGACGGCTGAACACGTCACGAGCGCGGACTCTGTACCAAGCCCTTAAATGCTCGCGAACATTTTCTGCAGTTTTATGCCTGACAGAAACCTCCAGTTTCCCCCTCAACAACCGCACTTGCGGAACATCTGCAGGATGCTTGGACTTCGGACAGAACCCACGCTACAGGCGCGCCGCGTGCCGTGCTATTGGTGAGTTTTACGGCTTGTGGAAAACCGCTCTCAGGCTGGTTCATCAGTTTGTAAACGGTAGCGCGACCAATACCAGTGATTGCCATGACCTGTTTCACGCGAATCAGCGTGGAGGCGGCATCAAATAGCTCAAGCAACGTGTAAGGACTTGCAGGAGCCTTATGAGAAAGCTCTGCCATCGTGGTATTGCTGTTTACTTCTTGGAGAGGGGAGTTCATAGCTGTGCCTATATGGTGAGAGACAGGCACAGACTAGAGAGGGGGAAAAAAGCAAACACGGTTTGCTTTTTGATTGAAATTTATCGAGGTAGGTATCCACCCAAGATCAGGTATTTTTTGACGGTAGGCTCAGACGCTATGCCCTCCTGTTCTACCAATGCTTTTTTTAGCTCCCGCGCTGAAATAGTAGGATTGGCAAAAATGTGACGATCAGCTGCCTTGCAAACGCGCTCGCGGAGATCCGCTGCATTCTGCTGCTTTACTGACTCCGGCTTCCTGTTGGCCTTGCCCGCAGCCGCGCCTCTTTGCGATGCCTTGGCGGAAAACGCTTTACTCAGCGCCTCGCTTAGAAAATTGGCCACATTGAAGTTACCTTTCGATACGTCGATGTCCTCAACTTGTCTGTAGAGGCTCGCTAGCATGATCGCCTTGTCGGCATCGCCCATGAATGTGCGGAAGGATTCACGAGCGTCAATTTCCCCGCCTGGATCCTTTAGTCGCTCCTTTTCGGCCAGTGCGCAATATTTCTTAGGATCTGTTACTTGCATTTGGGCTATGAGGTCTGCGTCCAGGTCGAAGACGTAGAGTTCCGTTTCAAACAGCCAGTTGGCGAGAACTTGAACAGCTTGAATGCTCTGCACCAGGGTGTAAGTCGCCACGAGTTGCGAGTCCGCAGCGTTGCGATCAACGCTATGAAACCGTCGTATGACACTCGGCAATGAGGCTGCATCGGCGTAGCTGGCATGTTCCTCGATCTCGTCGCGGAGTCGAAACATCGTGGCGACCACCGATCCTGCTCGATCAGGATAACGGCCATCCTCAAGCCAGAATGAGGTGGCGTAATGGGCCAGCTCCAGCGCCTCGTTGAAATACTTTCGAAACGGCGAATACAACGCTAACTCACGCACGGCCTGTTCGATGTCGTCTAGTTCCCACAACAAATTACTGACATCGAAGCCAGCAATTTCCAGGCGGCCAATCGGCATATTCTCATCGTCCATTCACCGCCCCTTGGCCCCGCTTGGCGTCATGGATGCAGCGTTTCACGACACGGTCCTCCTCGACCAACAGTGAGGTGGCTGGGCCAGTGTTGTTACACGATTCGACCGCGTAACACGTCGTGTAGCGTTGAGCATTTCTTCGTGTAACGTGAGCCAAGCCCTTTATATTCAATAAGTTACAGATTGTCGTAACACCTGTAACACGCGTAACACGGTTTTTTGGGGGGGAGTGGATAAGGAGTTTCATATCACCTTTCCAAATTGGCCTTGCACGACATTGCCAACTACTAGCTCATCAAGATGATCTGCGTACCACTGCATCATGACTTTGCGCTGAGATAGGTACACCGCTTTGTTGTACACCCCTGCAATTCCCTCTTTGACATGAGAAAGCTGGGCCTCAATGTGGTTTTCGTCGAATCCCTGTTCATTAAGGATCGTGCTAGCAATGTGACGGAAGCCATGGCCAGTTTGCCGGCCCGCATATCCCAGCCTGCGTAGCGCCATCAGAAAGACAGTATTGCTTCGGGGAATGGTTCGATCTTTTCTTCCAGGGAAGAGAAGAGGGTATGCGCCTGTCAGCGTGCGCAGCTCCGTTATCGATTCAATGGCCTGCCGAGATAGAGGCACTACATGCTCGCGCCGACGCTTCATTCTTTCGGCTGGGATCGTCCAGAGCTTTTTGTTGAGATCGATTTCTGACCAGCGTGCTTCTCGAATCTCGCTCGGGCGTGCCGCTAACAGAGCAAGCAAACGAAGCCCAAGACGGACATCTTTTGCGTGAGGGTAAGAGTTGATAGCTCGAAGTAATGCGGGCAGCTCTTCTATTGATACGTGTGCATAATTTTCAGCACTACGTGTCTGAAGAAATTTATTAAGGCCTTCAAGGGGGTTGTGGATCGCTCGGCCTGTCACTCGTGCCAAGTCGTAGATCTCTTTGCAGAAGGCCCGAACTCTGCCCATTTGCTCAATGATCCCTTTCTGCTCCATGCCGCGCAGAAACTCCATCCATTCAAGGGGCAGTATTTCTGTGTAAATGCGTTTGCCGAAAACGGGGAATACGTGAAGCTCCAGGGCTCCAAGGACTCGACGGGACGTGCCAGCTTCCCAGCTTGAGCGCCTAGCCTCAAACCATTCGCGCCCTAACGCTTCGAAAGTGTTGTTGGCAGCCACCCGGTCAGCAATCTTGCGAGCCTGCTTACTGACTAAAGGATTTTTACCAGTCGATGCGTCATCCCGCAGTTGTGCCGCCTTCTGCCTGGCTAGCGAGCCACTGATTTCGGGGTAACCGCCTAGGCCCAGCCAGGACCATTTCCCGTCTGGTTTTTTGTAGCGCAACTCCCACGACTTCTGCCCATTTGCCTTGACCCGAAAATACAAGCCGTTGCCGTCTTGCTCGCGGTACGTCGCACTCTCTGCCTCCAAGCCTGCAAGAGTAGTGTCGGCCAGTGGGCGGCGTTTGATTTCAGTACGCTTCACTGCGTGTATGCCTCCAGTTCAATGAATCTCAAAGCATACACGTGGGCATACACGGCGTGAAGTTATAGGGGTAGACAGGGAGGGATAGCCAGAAACAAGAAAGCCCGCACGGGGCGGGCTTCTTGGGGTGTTTCGTAGACTGTCTGAGACAGGTCTAGACTGCTATATGGTGCACCAGGCGGGATTCGAACCCACGACCCCTGCCTTCGGAGGGCAGTACTCTATCCAGCTGAGCTACTGGTGCAAGCGGGCGCCATGATACTCATAAGCGTTGCGGGCGTCCATGCTGCTGAATCGTCAGTGTTTTTCCAAGCTGTAACGGGCGTTTGCTACGTTGATCAGAAAAACTAGGCAAATGCGCCGTTTTCGTTCTTTTTTTCGAACGCCCTATTGTCCTTTACCGGCATTGATCCTAGGATTCGTTCGAGATTTCAAACGCTCTTGTCTGGGTGCTGAACCGCACGAGTTTCGATCAGTGCGCTATTTATGTGCTTCAGCCCGGTGAATGATTTCCCTGACGGCAGCCTATAGGGCGCCTTTCTACAATCATAATTCGCTCCGCGCTGGTCGCGGTGCTGTTAAGGAAAGCCGACATGCAGCTTAAAGACACCCAGTTGTTCCGCCAGCAAGCCTTTATCGATGGCGCTTGGGTCGATGCGGACAACGGTCAGACGATCAAGGTCAACAACCCGGCAACGGGCGAAATTCTGGGCACTGTGCCGAAAATGGGCGCTGCCGAAACCCGCCGTGCGATCGAAGCCGCTGACAAAGCGCTGCCGGCCTGGCGTGCACTGACCGCCAAGGACCGCGCCAACAAGCTGCGTCGCTGGTTCGAACTGATCATCGAAAACCAGGACGACCTCGCTCGCCTGATGACCCTGGAACAGGGCAAGCCATTGGCCGAAGCCAAGGGCGAAATCGTTTACGCCGCTTCCTTTATCGAGTGGTTCGCTGAAGAAGCCAAGCGCGTCTACGGTGACGTGATTCCGGGCCACCAGCCCGACAAGCGCTTGATCGTGATCAAGCAGCCAATCGGCGTGACCGCTGCAATCACCCCGTGGAACTTCCCGGCCGCGATGATCACCCGCAAGGCTGGTCCTGCATTGGCCGCCGGTTGCACCATGGTGCTCAAGCCTGCTTCGCAAACCCCGTTCTCCGCATTCGCGTTGGCTGAACTGGCCCAGCGTGCCGGCATTCCTGCCGGTGTGTTCAGCGTGGTGTCCGGCAGCGCCGGCGACATCGGCAGCGAGCTGACCAGCAACCCGATCGTCCGCAAATTGTCCTTCACGGGCTCGACCGAAATCGGTCGTCAGCTGATGGCCGAGTGCGCCAAGGACATCAAAAAGGTTTCCCTGGAATTGGGCGGCAACGCGCCGTTCATCGTGTTCGACGACGCGGACCTGGATAAGGCCGTCGAAGGCGCGATCATTTCCAAGTACCGCAACAACGGCCAGACCTGCGTCTGCGCCAACCGTCTGTACATTCAGGATTCGGTCTACGACGCGTTCGCCGAGAAGCTGAAAGTGGCCGTGGCCAAACTCAAGATCGGCAACGGTCTGGAAGAAGGCACTACCACGGGTCCGCTGATCGACGAGAAAGCCGTGGCCAAGGTTCAAGAGCACATTGCTGACGCGATCAGCAAAGGCGCCACTGTTCTGGCGGGCGGCAAGGTCATGGAAGGCAACTTCTTCGAGCCGACCATCCTGACCAACGTGCCGAAAAACGCAGCCGTGGCCAAGGAAGAAACCTTCGGTCCGTTGGCGCCGCTGTTCCGCTTCAAAGACGAAGCCGAAGTGATCGCGATGTCCAACGACACCGAGTTCGGCCTGGCGTCGTACTTCTATGCCCGTGACCTGGGCCGTGTGTTCCGTGTGGCTGAAGCCCTGGAATACGGCATGGTCGGTGTCAACACCGGGTTGATCTCCAACGAAGTCGCGCCGTTCGGCGGCATCAAGGCGTCGGGCCTGGGCCGTGAAGGCTCCAAGTACGGCATCGAAGATTACCTGGAAATCAAATACCTCTGCCTGGGCATCTAAGCCCGGCTAGGCATTGCTTTAAACGCAAAGGGCACGAGAGCGCTGACCCTTTGCGTGCTTCAAACGGAAATTTCTCTGTGGCCGGGAAAGCTGTGGCAGTCGATCATCGCATGCTGCCGTAGTTGCCTCCCCGCTGCATTTTCCTTGAACCACGCCGCCCGATGAGCGGTGAATGAGGACTTTATGAGCAAGACTAACGCTTCCCTGATGAAACGCCGCGAAGCCGCTGTACCACGCGGTGTTGGCCAGATTCACCCGATCTTCGCCGAGTCCGCGAAGAACGCCACTGTGACCGACGTTGAAGGTCGCGAGTTCATCGACTTCGCCGGCGGTATCGCCGTGCTGAACACCGGTCACCTGCACCCGAAAATCATCGCCGCCGTGACCGCGCAGTTGAACAAGCTGACCCACACTTGCTTCCAGGTGCTGGCCTACGAGCCTTACGTTGAGCTGTGTGAAAAAATCAACGCCAAGGTCCCGGGTGATTTCGCCAAGAAAACCCTGCTGGTGACCACCGGTTCCGAAGCCGTGGAAAACGCCGTGAAAATCGCTCGTGCCGCCACTGGCCGCGCCGGCGTGATCGCGTTCACCGGCGCTTACCACGGTCGCACCATGATGACCCTGGGCCTGACCGGTAAAGTCGTGCCTTACTCGGCCGGCATGGGCCTGATGCCAGGCGGCATCTTCCGCGCGCTGTACCCGAACGAACTGCACGGTGTGAGCGTCGACGACTCGATCGCCAGCATCGAACGCATCTTCAAGAACGACGCCGAGCCGCGTGACATCGCTGCGATCATCATCGAGCCGGTTCAGGGCGAAGGCGGTTTCTACGTCGCGCCAAAAGAGTTCATGAAGCGTCTGCGCGCCCTGTGCGACCAGCACGGCATTCTGTTGATCGCTGACGAAGTGCAAACCGGCGCTGGCCGTACCGGCACTTTCTTCGCCATGGAACAGATGGGCGTTGCTGCCGACCTGACCACCTTCGCCAAATCCATCGCCGGCGGCTTCCCGTTGGCCGGTGTGTGCGGCAAAGCCGAATACATGGACGCCATCGCGCCAGGTGGCCTGGGCGGCACTTACGCCGGTAGCCCGATCGCTTGCGCCGCGGCCCTGGCCGTAATGGAAGTGTTCGAAGAAGAACACCTGCTGGATCGCTGCAAGGCAGTCGGCGAGCGTCTGGTGACTGGCCTCAAAGCCATCCAGGCCAAGTACCCGGTGATCGGCGAAGTCCGTGCCCTGGGCGCAATGATCGCGGTCGAGCTGTTCGTCGATGGCGACAGCCACAAACCGAACGCGCCAGCCGTGGCCGCTGTTGTGGCCAAGGCTCGCGACAAGGGCCTGATCCTGCTGTCCTGCGGCACTTACGGCAACGTTCTGCGCGTCCTGGTACCGCTGACTTCGCCGGACGAGCAACTGGACAAAGGCTTGGCGATCATCGAAGAGTGCTTCTCCGAGCTGTAATGCCAAGTGTGACCTGATCGACAAAAAACCCGCTTCGGCGGGTTTTTTTATGATCCTGAAACATAACCGGGACAAATGCGTTGTATCGAATGGCCAGCATTGACTAAGGTTCAAGCATTGCCGTTGGAGTGTGCGAATGACCGCTGTGGTTTTACCTGCCGTACCGCGTGTGCTGATTGCCGAGGCCGATCCTTGGTCCCGGGACTTGCTCAAGCAGGTTTTATTGAATGTGCGCTGCGACGCACGGCTGGACCTGTGCGCCGATGGCCAGCAAGCCATGGAGCTGCTGTCGCAGGTGCCTTACGACCTGGTGATCGTCGATTGGGAATTGCCCGGCGTCGATGGCCTGAACGTGTTGCGCAGCGTGCGTCAGCGCAAACGCAATCCGCCGTTGCCGTTCATTTTGATGAGCAGCCGCAACGACAGCGCCAGCGTGCGCGAAGCCTTGCCCTTGGCGCCCACGGCGTACCTGACCAAACCCCTGGACATGGACAACCTGACTCACCGTTTGCAGGAGTTGCTGCTCAATGCTGGTGAAGAAGTGTCGTGTGAAGTGCCGTCGCTGGCGCCGGGCATGACCTTGTCGGTGTTTCTGGAGCGTCGACGCGAGCAGACGGATGGCGCGCCGCTGATGACCGATGTGCAGGTGGCGGTCCAGCGCAGCCTGAATCCCAACGGCCTCGACCTGACGCGGCTGGAAAGTGAAATCCGCAACGATCCGCAAATCACCGCCGTGCTGATCGCCGCCGCCAACAGTGCGGCGCAGCACCATGGCGCGGCGGTGCAAACCCTGTCCCAGGCGCTGCATCGCCTCGGCACCGCACAAAGCATGAACCTGATTCTGGGGCTGGCGCTCAAGCGCTGTGCGCGGCTCAGTGATCCGCAACTGGCGGACTACGCCGAACGCTATTGGGACCTGTCACTGCGCACCGCCGAATATGGCCGGACCTTGGCGCGCCTGCTGGATCTGGACCAGGAGCGCTGCTATTGCGCGGGGATGCTGCATCGCCTTGGCGATCTGGCCTTGCTGCGTTGCTTGCAGGAATGGAAGCAGGCCGGCGGTGAGCTGGACGAGTGGGAGGAGGTCGGCGAAGCGCTGGCCGGGTTCGGCGCGGGATATGGGTCGGCGCTGCGCACGCGCTGGCGCCTGCCGCTGGAGCTGCGTGAGCTGATTGCGGCGGTCTATCAGCTCGGTGGTGGGGTTTACTCGCGCGAAGCGCTGGTGATGAACATGGCCGCGCAACTGGCGCGCCTGACCGAGCATGAGGGCATTGAGGCATTGGCCAAGAGCCGGACGGCGCGGTTGCTCAAGATCGGGTTGCCGGAGTTGATGCGGTTGCGCAAAAAATAATTTCACCAGATCTTTCCCACGCAGAGTGGGGGAACGATCACGAACTCAAGCGGAGATGATGCGGTTTTTGCCCTGGCGCTTGGCCTCGTACATGGCCGCGTCAGCCCGGGCGAACAGGCTGTCGAGGGTTTCGTCCTCGGCCGTCATGCTGGTCAGGCCCTGGCTGACGGTGATCCCGAACGTTTGCTCGTCATGGCTGAAGCTCAACCGCTGGATCTCTCGCTGCAACCGCTCGGCCACTTGCATGGCCATGTCCGGCGCACAACCCGGGAATACCGCAGCGAACTCTTCGCCGCCAATTCGCCCGAACAAATCCCCCCGGCGTAACGCCGCACGACCGCTTTCGGCGATGTGTTGCAGCACCGTGTCGCCGGCCGGGTGGCCGTAGGTGTCGTTGACCTTCTTGAAGTCATCGATGTCCAGCAGCAGGAATGCCAGCGGCGAGCCTTGCAGGCGTGCCTGTTCGAACTCGCGATGGGCGCATTCGAAGAAGTGCCGGCGGTTGCTGCTTTGGGTCAACACGTCGGTGGTCGCCAGGCGTTGCAGCTCGGTTTCCATTTGCTTCTTGTCGGTGATGTCCTCGGCGATGCCGACGATGATCACCGGTTGCCCCGGTTCGGCCTGACGGTTGATGAAACATTTGTCGCTGAGCCAGCGCACTTGGCCGTCGGCCGCGATGATGCGGTATTCGCGATCTTCCACGGCACCTTTGACCAATACATCGGCCAGGCTGCGCTCGGCGTAGTCCAGATCGTCGGGGTAAATGCTGTCGCGCCACTGGTTGTAGTCGGCCAGCAGCAGGCCGGCGGAGCGGCCGAAAATCCGTTCATAGGCGGGGCTGACGTAAAGCACCTGGCGGGTTTCCCAGTTGAATGCCCAGAGCACCGCGTTGACGCTCACCAGCAGCGAGCTGAACAGTTGCTCGCGTTCGCTCAGGCGTGCGACCTCACCTTGGGCATGCATCAGCGCCATCAGGGTTTGCGCGGCCTCGGGCCACTGCGGGTGGGAGGGGTTTTGCAGGTTCTTATCGACCATCGACACAATTCTCAAAGGGCGTGCGCCGCTTAAGGTTCGAAAGCGGCCACTGCGTGGGCCCCTTATCGATTATTTCTTGTGCCACAGCAGGCGCTGTCACGCTTAGGTGGGAAATAATTGATAACAGGTCTCGGCCCGCCTGGATGGCGAAGTGTCTTTGAGATAGGGGATTTGGAGCTTAGTTCCGGAGGGTGCGCCCGCGAGCGGGGCGCACCGATCAACGGCGTCAGACGGCGGCTGGGCGCAGGGAGTAGGTTTTCAACTGGTCAGCGAAGTCGCGCAGGGATTGAATCCCGCTGGCCTCGGCTTCGTGTACCCAATCCTTGATTGCCGCAAGCATATCGTGACCATTTGAGCTGGTCTTGACCCAGATCTGCTGCAAGGCCAGGCGTTTCTCGTAAATTACCTTCAGCGCCTGGCTGTGCTCGAGCATGTTCTGGATGCGGATATGGTGTTTGTCGTCCAGCAGACTGGTTTCCCGCGATAGCAAACGCTTGGCGCGGTGGAACTGGTGACGGACCGAATGATCGACCTTTTCCAGCTCCTGTTTGACCAGCGGCGCAATGACCAGCTTGCGGTACTGGGCCATGATCTGGAAGCGGTTATTGAGGATGGCCATGGCGGTGTCCATGTCCAGATTGCCTTTGCCTTCGACCCGGTGGGCGATCGGCGCAACACGCTGGACCTTGGCCAGACGGAAGAAACTGAAGACTTGGATCCAGGCCCAACCGAGGTCGAACTCCCACTTCTTCACCGACAGTTTTGCCGAATTAGGATAGGTGTGATGGTTGTTATGCAGTTCTTCGCCGCCGATCAGGATGCCCCAGGGCACCAGATTGGTCGCCGCATCGCGGCATTCGAAGTTGCGGTAGCCGATGGCGTGGCCCAGGCCATTGACCACGCCGGCGGCCCAGACCGGTATCCACATCATCTGGATGGCCCAGATGGTGATGCCGATGGTGCCGAACAGCAGCAGGTCGATAACGCCCATGATCGCCACGCCCAGCAGCGGGAAACGGCTGTAGAGGTTGCGTTCGATCCAGTCTTCGGGGCAGTTCTTGCCATAGATGCGCAGGGTCTCCGGGTTCTCCGCTTCGGCGCGGTACAACTCGGCGCCCTTGCGCAAAACGGTAGAAAGGCCCTTTATGACCGGGCTGTGCGGGTCATCGACGGTTTCGCACTTGGCGTGATGCTTGCGGTGGATGGCGGTCCACTCGCGGGTGTTCTGCGCCGTGGTCAGCCACAGCCAGAAGCGGAAGAAATGTTTCAGGCCGGCATGGAGCTCCAGTGAGCGATGGGCTGAATAACGATGCAGATAGACTGTGACGCCAACAATGGTCACATGGGTCATCAGCAGGGTGACTGCCACCAGTGACCAGGGCGACAAGCCGAGAAAACCTTCGTACCACATAGGCTATAGGGCCCTCGATAAATAAAAAAACAGCCGTTGCATTATCACTAAGCCCACAGATAAAACCAGTCGCGCTTTCAGATAAGAGTGGCTTGATGTTTCTTTAACCTATAATTCCAACCCTTTTGTAGGGACATGGACGGCCGAATGTCTGCAACCTATCGCGATGCTTTGCGTGCAGCGCTGCTCTACCTGGTGATTTCAGTCATCTGGCTGCAGTTGAGTGGTTATTTATTGAACAGTTTCTTCGATAGCTCCACCGAGCTGTTGCGATGGCAACTGATCAACGGTTACGCCTGGGTCTTGCTCAGTGCCGGGTTGATCTTCCTCGCCCGGGCTAAATTGTTCCGTTGCCTGGGGATCGGTGCGAAATTGCGCGAGCGTGTTGAAGACCGCGAGCGTCTGCGCCAGGCCGCCGCCGTGTTCGACTGCACCCACGAAGGCGTGTTGGTCACCGACAGCAAAGGCCTGATCGTCCATGTGAACCGCGCTTTCATGGAAATTACCGGATACCAGAGTGAAGAAGTGCTGGGCCAGCAGCCGAGCATGTTCAAGTCCGGCCACCATCTGCCGGAGTTCTATCAGACGATGTTCGCCGCGCTCGGCAGCACGGGCGAGTGGAGCGGGGAGATCTGGAACCGTCGTAAAAGCGGCGAGATTTACCCTCAATGGCAGACTATCCGCATCATTCATGACGATCTGGGGCGGCTCAGTCATTACGTGGCGGTGTTTTCCGATATCAGTGCGATCAAGAACTCCGAACATGAACTTTCTCACCTCGCCCACCATGACCCGCTGACCGACTTGCCCAACCGGCTGCTGTTCACCGATCGCATCGAGCAGGCGCTGGCCTCGGCGCAGTTGCACAAGCGTGGCAGCGCGTTGCTGATGATCGATCTGGATCACTTCAAGATGATCAACGACAGCCTCGGGCACAACATCGGTGATCAGTTGCTCAAAGCGGTGGCCGCGCGGTTTAAAGGCCTGTTTGTTCCAGGCATCACCCTGGCGCGTCTGGGCGGCGATGAATTCGCGGTACTGGCCGAAAACTGTCCGCAACTGGTGCAGGCGGCGGCGCTGGCGCAGCGGATTATCGATGGCCTCAAGGAGCCGTTCGAGATCGACGGGCATCAATTGTTCGTTAACGCCAGCATCGGCATCAGCCTGTTTCCCAGCGACGCCTTGAGCGCCGAGCAACTGCTGCGCAATGCCGACTCGGCGCTGTTCAAGGCCAAGAGTGCCGGCCGTGATGGTTATGCGCTGTATACCGAAGAGTTGACCGCCCATGCCCAGCAGCGGGTCGAGATTGCTTTCGAGCTGCGTCGTGCCCTGGAACTGCATGAGCTGCGGGTTTACTACCAGCCGGTCCATGACCTCAAAACCAGTCGTCTGATTGGTGTCGAGGCGTTGGTGCGCTGGCAGCATCCGCAACGGGGGTTGATATCGCCGGCAGAATTTATCCCGGTGGCCGAGCGCACCGGGTTGATTTCCGAGATCGATGCCTGGGTCATGCAACAGGCCTGTCAGCAGATGTGCCAATGGCAACAGGCCGGCGTGGTGCTGTCGTTTGTCGCGGTGAATGTGTCTTCGCGTTTGTTTGCCCGTCGCGAGTTGTATCAGCAGGTGGCGCAAGTACTGCACGAAACCGGGCTGGACCCGGCGTATCTGGAACTGGAGGTCACCGAAAGCGCGGTGATGGACGATCCGGAAGTGGCGCTGGAGCAAATGCATCGCTTGCGTGAACTGGGCGTGCGGCTGGCCATCGACGATTTCGGCACTGGCTATTCATCGCTGCTGCGCCTCAAGCGTTTGCCGGTGCAGAAGCTCAAGATCGATCAAGGTTTTGTTGCCGGGTTGCCATGGGATGAGGACGACGCCGCGATTGTGCGAGTGATCATCGCGCTGGCCAACAGCATGGGGATGCAGGTACACGCCGAGGGCATCGAGCAAGTGGAACAGGCGGCGTTCCTGCTCGAACACGATTGCAATCTGGGCCAGGGCTATTGGTTTGGCCGGCCAGTGCCGGCGGAGCTGCTGGATTGGGCTCGGACGCCAGTAATTTGCTAACCGCTGAAAAGATCGCAGCCTTCGGCAGCTCCTACAGGGTTATGCGCCCGGCGTAGGAGCTGCCGCAGGCTGCGATCTTTTGATCTTAAAACCGCGAACCACCCCCGCAACCCCTTGTCCCGTCAAATAATACCTTCTGGTTATATAAACATTCTTAAATAGTCTTTTTAAGAATATCCCCGGCTATCTATTATCGCTCTCACGCCGCAAGCAGTGCCGCCACTGCCAGGCAACCTCTCAGTCGAAGGAGCAGCACCATGAGCGCATCCCTACGTAGCGTTGACGGCCAGGGCGAAGCAACCATTTTGCGTGAAATCCAGAGCGCCCTGCGCGACCTGCGTTTCGGCGCAGTGGAAATCACCGTGCACAACGCTCAGGTGGTCCAGATCGAACGCAAAGAGAAATTCCGCTTGCAGAGCCCGGCTAACAAGTCGAGCTGAAATCAAAAGAAAGAAAGATCAAAAGATCGCAGCCTTCGGCAACTCCTACGTGCCTGTGGGCGCTGCCGAAGGTTGCGATCTTTTCTAACCGGCAACCGCGATTCCAGAAATCCATAAGAAAAGCCAACACCCCCGAATTCCAGGAGCTTTCACCATGTCGTCGATTCGTCATTTCGCTTTGGCCGCGCTGGCCAGCGCCCTTTTTGCAGGCTCCGCGGTTGCCAAGGATTACGAGCTGCTCAACGTGTCTTACGACCCGACCCGTGAGCTGTATCAGGACTACAACGCTGAATTCATCAACTTCTGGAAGAAAGACCACGCGGGCGACAACGTGAAAATCCAGCAGTCCCACGGTGGTTCGGGCAAGCAGGGCCGGGCGGTGATCGACGGTCTGCGCGCCGACGTGGTGACCCTGGCCCTGGCCGGTGACATCGACGAAATCGCCAAACTCGGCAAGACCCTGCCGGCCGACTGGCAAACACGCCTGCCGGATGCGAGCACGCCATACACCTCGACCATCGTGTTCCTGGTGCGCAAGGGCAACCCTAAAGGCATCAAGGACTGGGGCGACCTGGTCAAGAACGACGTGTCGGTCATCACCCCGAACCCGAAAACCTCCGGTGGCGCTCGCTGGAACTTTCTCGCAGCGTGGGCCTACGGCCTGAAAGCCAACGGCGGCGACGAAGCCAAGGCCAAAGACTACATTCAAACCCTGTTCAAGCACGTACCGGTGCTGGATACCGGCGCTCGCGGTTCGACCATCACCTTCGTCAACAACGGTCAGGGCGACGTGTTGCTGGCCTGGGAAAACGAAGCGTTCCTGGCGCTGAAAGAAGACGGCGGTGCGGACAAGTTCGAAATCGTCGTGCCTTCGCTGTCGATCCTCGCCGAGCCGCCCGTGGCCGTGGTCGACAAGAACGCCGAGAAAAAGGGCAACGAGCAAATCGCCGAAGCCTACCTCAAGCACCTGTACAGCCCGGCCGGTCAGGAAATCGCGGCGAAAAACTTCTATCGTCCACGTGACAAGGACGTAGCGGCCAAATACGCCAAGCAGTTCCCGAAACTGGATCTGGTGACCATCGACAAAGACTTCGGCGGCTGGAAAACTGCCCAACCGAAATTCTTCAATGACGGTGGCGTGTTCGACCAGATCTACCAGGCGCAGTAACCTGCCGTAAGCCACACAACGAGCCTTAAGCTTGGGCGCGGAACAGGTGGGAGCGGGCTTGCTCGCGAAAGCGGAATGTCAGTCAATATTTTGATCGGCTGACACTCCCTCTTCGCGAGCAGGCCCGCTCCCACATGGATGCGTTGAGCTGATTGATTTTTCAACCAAGGACTTCTATGTCGCGTCGTATCTCCCCCGTCATACCCGGCTTCGGGCTGACGCTGGGCTACACCTTGGTGTACCTCAGCCTGATTGTGCTCATTCCACTGGCGGCGATGTTCATCCATGCCTCCCAACTCACCTGGGATCAGTTCTACGCCATCGTCACCGCGCCTCGGGTGCTGGCGGCGTTGAAGCTGAGCTTTGGCACCGCGCTGTATGCCGCGATCATCAACGGCCTCATCGGCACGTTGCTGGCCTGGGTACTGGTGCGCTACACATTCCCGGGGCGCAAGATCATCGACGCGATGATCGATTTGCCGTTCGCGTTGCCCACCGCCGTGGCCGGTATCGCGCTGACTGCGCTGTACACGCCGACCGGTCTGGTCGGGCAGTTCGCCGCGGACCTGGGTTTCAAAATCGCCTACACCCCGCTCGGCATCACCCTGGCGCTGACCTTCGTCACGTTGCCGTTCGTGGTGCGCACGGTGCAGCCGGTATTGGCCGACATCCCCCGTGAAGTGGAAGAAGCCGCCGCGTGCCTCGGCGCCAAGCCCTTGCAAGTGTTCCGCTACATCCTGGTGCCCGCGCTGTTGCCGGCCTGGCTGACCGGTTTTGCCCTGGCATTTGCCCGTGGCGTCGGTGAGTACGGCTCGGTGATTTTCATCGCCGGCAACATGCCGATGAAAACCGAGATCCTGCCGCTGCTGATCATGGTCAAACTCGACCAATACGATTACACCGGTGCAACCTCCATTGGCGTGTTGATGCTGGTGGTTTCCTTCGTCCTGTTGCTGCTGATCAACTTGCTGCAGCGGCGCATCGAAACCCCATAAGGAGGCGCGAACCATGTCCCAATCGTCTATTGCAGCCGCCTCTTCGGCCAACGCTGCCCGCCGTGGCAGTGCGACCTCGCGGCGCATCCTGATCGGCCTGTGCTGGCTGGTCTTCACTCTGTTTTTACTGTTGCCGCTGTTTATCGTGGTGTCCCAAGGCCTGAAAAACGGCCTGGGCGCGTTCTTCACCGCGATATTTGAACCGGACGCCTTGTCGGCGCTGAAACTCACGGTGATTGCCGTGCTGATTTCGGTGCCGCTGAACGTGGTGTTCGGCGTCAGCGCGGCGTGGTGCGTGAGCAAGTACTCGTTCCGTGGCAAGAGCATGCTGGTGACGCTGATCGACCTGCCGTTCTCGGTCTCGCCGGTGATCGCCGGCCTGGTTTACGTGCTGATGTTCGGCGCCCAGGGCCTGTTCGGGCCGTGGTTGCAGGATCACGACATCCAGATCGTCTTCGCCTTGCCGGGCATCGTGCTGGCGACGATTTTCGTCACCGTGCCGTTCGTGGCCCGGGAGCTGATCCCGTTGATGCAGGAACAAGGCACCCAGGAAGAAGAAGCCGCGCGCCTGCTCGGCGCCAATGGCTGGCAGATGTTCTGGCACGTCACCGTGCCCAATATCAAATGGGGCCTGATCTACGGCGTGGTGCTGTGTACCGCGCGGGCGATGGGTGAATTCGGTGCGGTGTCGGTGGTGTCCGGGCACATTCGCGGGGTGACCAACACCTTGCCGCTGCACGTCGAGATCCTCTACAACGAATACAACCACGTGGCCGCGTTCGCTGTGGCGAGCCTGTTGCTGATCATGGCGCTCTTCATCCTGCTGCTGAAGCAGTGGAGCGAAAACCGTATTAACCGCCTGCGCGCCAGCGCCGCGGAGGAATAATTCATGTCGATCGAAGTGCGTAACGTCAGCAAGAATTTCAACGCGTTCAAGGCCCTGAACGACATCAGCCTGGACATCCAGAGCGGCGAACTCGTGGCGCTGCTCGGCCCGTCGGGTTGCGGCAAGACCACGCTGCTGCGGATCATTGCCGGCCTGGAAACCCCGGACCAGGGCAGCATCGTGTTTCACGGTGAAGACGTTTCCGGCCACGACGTACGGGATCGCAACGTCGGGTTCGTGTTCCAGCACTACGCCTTGTTCCGCCACATGACGGTGTTCGACAACGTCGCGTTCGGCCTGCGCATGAAGCCGAAAAACCAGCGCCCGAGCGAAAGCCAGATCGCGGTGAAAGTCCATGAACTGCTGAACATGGTGCAACTGGATTGGCTGTCGGATCGCTACCCGGAGCAACTGTCCGGCGGCCAGCGCCAGCGGATTGCCCTGGCCCGCGCATTGGCGGTGGAGCCAAAGGTTTTGCTGCTGGACGAACCGTTCGGCGCACTGGACGCCAAGGTCCGTAAAGAACTGCGTCGCTGGTTGGCGCGGCTGCACGAAGACATCAACCTGACTTCCGTGTTCGTGACCCACGACCAGGAAGAAGCGATGGAAGTCGCGGACCGCATCGTGGTGATGAACAAAGGCGTGATCGAGCAGATCGGCTCACCGGGCGACGTCTACGAAAACCCGGCCAGCGATTTCGTTTATCACTTCCTCGGTGATTCGAACCGCTTGCATCTGGGCGACGACAATCACGTGCTGTTCCGTCCACATGAAGTGTCGCTGTCGCGGCATGAGCTGGAGGATCACCACGCGGCGGAAGTGCGGGATATCCGGCCATTGGGCGCCACCACGCGGGTGACGCTGAAGGTAGAAGGGCAGAGCGAATTGATCGAGGCCGAAGTGGTGAAGGATCACGACAGCCTGGTCGGGTTGGCCAAGGGCGAGACGTTGTTCTTCAAGCCGAAGGTCTGGCAGAAAGTCGCCAATATCTAGGATCAAAAGATCGCAGGCTTCGCCAGCTCCTACAGGGTTTTCAGTCGTTCACACATTGATGATCGACGCATTTCACCGTAGGCGCTGCCGCAGGCTGCGATCTTTTAAAGCGGCCTAAGCCGCCGCGTTTTTCGGATTGACCCGCACACCCCCCACCCGCGCCTCAATCTGTTCCTTGAGGTCATGCCGCAACCCCAGCAAAAACGCCAACTCCGCCACCACAAATAACGGCCCGACAATTAACCCGGTCACATCATCGACAAACGCCGGTTTGCGTCCTTCGTAGTGATGGCCGACAAACTGAATCGCCCAGCCGATCACAAACATCGCCAAACCGCTGCTCAGCCACAGCATCGTGCTTTGTTGCGCCAGCACATGCCCCAGCCAGACCGACAGGCCCAACAACAGCGTCATCAGCACCCCGAGGCGCAGTTCCAGGCGCAGGTAAAACCACGCCGACGCCAACGCCAGCAGCACCGCCGGAGACAGCCAGACCCCGGCCAGCGGCCATTCCGGCCGCGACAGCAACACCGAGACCGCCACCACGATCAAGGGAATGCCGATAAAGTGGCTGGCGATGTTGCGCGGGTCACGGTGATACGCGGCGTATTGACTGAGATGGTCAACGAGGCTTTTCATTGTTATTCCTCCTGTAGGGTGACTGATCATGCCCCGGGTTCGGCGCGCTCTCTGTCAGCCAGGCGACATTCTCTAGGAGACTTCATGGATATGCAGGTCTGGCGTCCACGCCTGATGAGTGGGCAGTGGTTCAGTCATTTACCCGTTCCCTTTCAGGATAGTCTGCTGGCAGCGGCCCGGGTGCGGCGGTTGTCGACGGGGCAGCGGCTGTTCAAGCGCGGCGATCCACCGTGCGGTATGTACGCCGTGCTTGAAGGCTCGATACGCATCGGCGCGGTGAGTGAGCAGGGCAAGGAGGCGCTGCTGAGCCTGGTCGAACCGCCCCACTGGTTCGGCGAAATCTGCCTGTTCGATGGCCAGCCACGCACCCACGATGCCTACAGCGTGGGCCAGTGCGTGCTGCTGCACATTCCGCAAACCGTGTTGCTGAAGCTGCTCGATGAACAGCCGCTGTATTGGCGGCAACTGGCGCTGCTGATGAGCCACAAACTGCGCCTGACTTTCATCAACCTTGAACAACTGAGCCTGATGCCCGCCCCGGCGCGCCTGGCCCACCGCTTGCTGATGATCGCCAAGGGCTACGGCGAGATCGACCCGCCGCGCCGGGTGCTGCAACTGCCCCAGGAACAACTGGCGTCGATGCTCTCGCTGTCACGCCAGACCACCAACCAGATGCTCAAGGAATTGCAGGCCCAGGGGATTATTGGCCTGGGCTATGGCGAGATCGAGATTCTGGATGCCGAGCGGCTGCGCGCGTTGGCGGTGGTTTAAAGCAAAAGATCGCAGCCTTCGGCAGCTCCTACAGGTGTTCGCCATCCAATGCAGAAGCTGCCGATGGTTGCGATCTTTTAAAATCTGGCGGTAATTGGTGGGCTTTGCGCCCGAACACGCCTAGCCTGTACCCCTGAATAATCGAGGTGTGCCATGCGTGTCCTGTTAGTGGAAGACGAACCCGAAACCGCCAAGCTCCTCGCCAATGGCCTGAACGAAGCGAGCTATTCGGTGGATGTGGCGCTCAACGGCATGGACGGCCGGCGCTTTATCGAGTCCGGCGAATACGAACTGATCATCCTCGACGTCATGCTGCCGGGCCTCAACGGTTGGCAATTGCAACAACAAATCCGCAAACTCGGCGAAACCCCGGTGCTGTTCCTCACCACCAGGGACGGCATCGAAGATCGCCTGCGCGGGTTGGAACTGCATGAGGATGACTACCTGCTCAAACCGTTTACCGTGAGTGAGTTGGTGGCGCGGGTGCGCAAGTTGTTGCGGCGGGATCGGGGGCGCTGAGAGCGTTTCGCGTTGTTTGAATAATCGCTTCGCGGGCGAGCCTCGCTCCTACAGGGACCGCGCACGACCCGTAGGAGCGAGGCTTGCCCGCGAAGGGGCCAGACCCGGCAACCCACCTCCCAGCTCCGTCAGCGCAACCCGTCCCGAAACTGCCCCGGCGTCATCCCCGTCCAGCGTTTGAACGCGCGGCTGAAACTGCTCGTATCCGCAAACCCCAACAAATAGCTGATCTCACTCAACGAACACAGCGGATCGCGCAGGTGCAGCAGCGCCAGGTTCTCGCGGCTTTCGTTGAGCAGCGTGTCGAACCGACATCCCTCGTCCGCCAGGTGCCGTTGCAGGCTGCGCAAGCTCAGGTGCAGGGTCTTGGCGATGTGTTCGGCGCTGGGCTCGCCTTCGGGTAGTTGCTCTTCAATGGCGTCGCGGACCTTGCGTTCCCAGGTCAGCGGTTTGAGTTGCGCCAGAGTGCGCTTGAGCACGGTTTCATTGTGTTCGGCCAGTTCCGGGTTGGCGTCGTCCAGGTGGCTTTCGAAGTCGATGAGGGCGAATTCCAGTCGGTCTTCGTCGGCAGCAAAATGCACCGGAGCGCGGAACACCTTGTGCCATTGGTGTGGGTCCGCCGGTTCCGGGCGACGCAGGTACACCGCCAGTGGCGCGTATTCGCGGCCCAGGCGATTGCGGCAGGTGCGCACGTAAATCGCCGCAAACGCATCGATGGCTTCGAAGGCCGGGGCCGGGTTGCCGGGCGGGACTTTGAGGCAGAAACGGTAGCGATCTTCGCTGCGGGTCAGTTCCAGTTCCAGCGCATCGCTGACCACCTGGTGATACCGCACGATGCGCTCAAACACTTCCCGCAGACTGCCGCTGGCCACCAGCGCATAACCCAGCGCGTGGAACGTGGTCGGGCTGACGAAACGCGACACCCGCAAGCCAATCGCCGGGTCGCCGCTGACCTGCACGGCGATTTCCCACAGGCGCGTGGTGCCGGACAACGGGTAACGGGCGTTCGGGTCGTCCATCAACTGCGGGTCGAGCCCCGCCTGTTGGCACAGGGCGGTGCTGTCGAGGCCCAACGCATCGAGTTGCTTGCGCAGGGCGCGGGTCCAGCTGGCGAGGGAGGTCGGTTCAGTCATGCTGATTGGCGCTTCCGGTCAACAGGTTGGCGTTCACGGCTACCACGTTGTGAGGGTTCACAAGGCAGGATGCGAACATCAATAACCAGAGGATGGAAGCATGGACGGTACTTCTGCAAGTCCCCAGCGACTGAATGCAGCCCAGCGATCAGCGCATATTCGCGACGTGGTGCTGGCCAAGGGTGTCGAACTGCGCAAACGCTACCCGATTCTCAACCATCAGGACGCCGTGGGCGCGGGCATTCTGGCCTTTGCGCTGGCCGGGATGATCGGCTCGGCCGCGCTCTACATCACCGGGCACATGGCTTGGTGGGTGTGCCTGTTGCTCAACGCGTTTTTCGCCTCGTTGACCCATGAGCTGGAGCACGACCTGATCCACAGCATGTATTTCCGCAAGCAACGCCTGCCGCACAACCTGATGATGGGCCTGGTCTGGCTGGCGCGGCCGAGCACGATCAACCCATGGATTCGCCGGCATTTGCACCTTAATCACCACAAGGTGTCCGGCACCGAAGCCGACATGGAAGAGCGCGCGATCACCAACGGCGAACCCTGGGGCATCGCGCGGTTGCTGATGGTCGGCGATAACGTGATGTCGGCGTTTATCCGCATGCTGCGGGCCAAAACCTGGGCGCATAAATTCAGCATCATCAAACGCACCTTGAAGGTCTACGCGCCGCTGGCGCTGGTGCATTGGGGCGCGTGGTACGTGTTTCTCGGCTTCCACGGGGCCAACGGCATCGCCCATCTACTCGGCACACCGATTGAATGGTCGGCGACCACATTGTCAGTGATGCAGGTGATCGACATCGCGGCGGTGGTGATCATCGGCCCGAACGTGTTGCGCACCTTCTGCCTGCACTTTGTCAGTTCGAACATGCATTACTACGGTGATGTGGAATTGGGAAATGTGATCCAGCAAACCCAGGTTTTGAACCCATGGTGGATGTGGCCGTTGCAGGCGTTCTGCTTCAACTTCGGCAGCAGCCACGGGATACATCATTTTGTGGTGAAGGAGCCGTTTTACATCCGCCAGATGACTGTGCCGGTGGCGCATAAGGTGATGCGCGAGATGGGGGTTCGGTTTAATGATTTCGGGACGTTCGGGCGGGCGAACCGGTTTGTGCGCAAGGACGAAGTGGCTGGGGAAGAGGTGCGTACCGCTCAGGCTTGATGGGCTGTCGCTGATGACCTCATCGCGAGCAAGCTCGCCCCCACGGTGGATCTCGACCAGGCACAAAATTTGTGTCCACCGCCAATCAAATGTGGGAGCGGGCTTGCTCGCGAAGAGGCCCTAAACAGCGACGCTAATCTGCTGCTTATCCACCGCCACCAACGTCTCAATCATCGCCCGCGCCGCCGGCGACAACCGGAACCCCGTGCGACTCACAATCCCGCACCGCGTATTCATGCTCTCGATGTCCTGCGGCAGGTTGCGCCAGTGCAGCAGCACCAGCGAACCCCGGGCAATGTCCTCGATAAACGCCTCTTGCGTGCCGATGCCAATCGCGTTCGATTGCAGCACGATCTTCACCAGCGCCGCAAAGTGCTCGGTCTCGACGGTCGGCGAAAAATCCATCCGCCCGCTCAGGTTCGCCAACAGTTTGCGAATGCCCGGCGGGATCAGCGTGGTCGCCAGCGGGTAGTCGAACATGTCGTTGGTCGACAGGCTGTCCTTGGCCAACAGCGGATGCCCCGGTCGGCAGAAAAATACGCCGCGCTTGGGCGTCAGGGCCTGGGTCTGGAAGTTCGGGTCGGCCTCGAAATGGCGAATGTCGGCGATAAAGAATTCGATCTCCTCACGGCTCAGGGCGCGGCTGAGTTTTTCCCAGTTATCCACCTGGAAACAGGTGCGCACTTTCGGGTGCGCGTTGATGAATTGCGCCACCGCATCCGGCACCAGTTTCACCGCTGGCGCCGGGCCACAACCGAAGCGCAATTCACCGGCGTCGAGCTTGGTCATCTGCGTGACTTCGGCAGTGAGCAACGCTGCGCCTTGCACCAGGGTCAGGGCGTGTTGCAGCACCACTTGGCCCTCCGGTGTGGGGCGCAAATCCTTGTTGCCACGGTCCACCAGCACACAGCCGAACTCTTGCTCCAGCCCCTGGATACTGCGGCTGAACGCCGGTTGAGTGATGCCCATGGCGTCGGCCGCGCGGACAAAACTTCGGTGTTCGTTGAGGGCAATAAAGTAGCGCAGTTGGCGAAGATCCATAGGCTTTGCGGCATTCCCAAAAAATAGCTCGAAGGCATTCGCGACGAAGCTTGTGTGAGGTTTTAAATACGGTCTCTTATTCCGTCAATGAAGCAATCTAATACCTACTAGATCCAAAAAGCATATTGATAGAGCAATAGCTCGCCTTCCGGCCAACTACCGCTTCGGCTTGCAACGCAATGACTTCCCCGGTGATTCGATGCCCTGCGCGAATACTTTCAATGCTTGAAATGCATCGTGTTTTTGTCGCTCAGCTACAAGCCTTGTATCGCGTGGCTTGGCTGAATTTAATCAATTCTGATATTCGATACGGATCTATTCATAACCTAAAAGATTACTTTAAGAGATAAGCGTCTGGCCCAATGATTGGCCCGTCGATACGCCGCGCGGGGGATGGATAAGCGGGTGTATGGGGTTATTCGCAAAGAGACCGCAGGGAGTTAATCAATGGGCAATGTCCAGACCGCCGCCGGCGCACATGAGGTGCTTTGGCGCCAGGCGCCGAGTGGCGAGTTGGTCGACCTCGGCCGGGTGCCACGCGTGCCGTTGGGCCAGTTGCGTTTGCAGCGCGCGCCCAAGGGCATTCTGAGCCGGCGCGAGGCGATTCTGCTCGGCGTGCTGGCGTTGCTGGTGCACGGCGCGGTGATCTATTGGGTCAATCAGCAACCGACTATCGTGCTGCCGATCGTGCCGCCGGAAATTCCGCCGATGACCATTGAGTTCTCGCGCCCGGCGCCGCCCGTGGTCGAGACGCCACCGCCGCCACCCCCGGTTCAACAGGTGGTCGAGCCACCACCACCCGTGGAAGACGAGTTGGCCGTAAAGCCACCGCCACCCAAACCCGTTCCGAAGCCCAAACCGGTCGTTAAACCCGTACCGAAACCGGCGCCCAAAGCCGTTGAGCAGCCACCGGCACCGCCGCAACCGACAGCCCCGGTCGCAGCGCCGGCACCACCCGCTCCACCGGCGCCCGCGCCAGTCACCCCGGCCTCGGCCAACGCCGCGTACCTGAAGAACCCGGCGCCGGAATACCCGTCGCTGGCTCAGCGTCGCGGTTGGGAAGGCACGGTGTTGTTGCGGGTGCATGTGCTGGCCAGCGGCAAGCCGGGCGAGATCCAGATTCAGAAAAGCAGTGGCCGCGATCAACTCGACGACGCGGCGCTGGCCGCCGTGAAGCGTTGGAGCTTCGTACCGGCCAAGCAAGGTGACGTGGCCCAGGATGGCTGGGTCAGCGTGCCCATCGATTTCAAGATTCATTAAACCGAAACCAATTTCGCGCGAAACGTTTACACGAGGGAATACATCATGACGTTACTGGCCTCTCCACTTGAATCCATCGAAGGCGCGGTGATCTGGCTGCTGGTGGTCTTTTCCATAGCCACTTGGGGTTTGGCATTGCTCAAAGGCGTGCAGTTCGGTCGCCTGAAAGCCCAGGATAAAAAATTTCATAAGCAGTTTTGGGCCGCGTCGAGTCTCGATTCGGCGGCCGAGTTGAGCGAGACCCAACCCGGCGCGGCGGCCCGTGTGGCCCAGGCCGGTTATGCGGCGATCCAGGTCGGTGAAACGCCGGCCACCAATGACTTGAGCCAGGCGATCAACCATCAGGATTGACTGGAGCGTGCGCTGCGTCAGCAAATCGTCCGCGAGCGCCGCTCGCTGGAAACCGGGCTGGCGGTGGTCGCGAGTATTGGCAGCACCTCGCCGTTCATTGGGTTGTTCGGCACGGTGTGGGGAATCATGGAAGCGTTGAAAGGCATCAGCGCGGCGGGTTCGGCAAGTCTGGAAACGGTGGCCGGGCCGATTGGTGCGGCACTGGTCGCCACGGGTGTGGGGATCGCCGTCGCGGTGCCGGCGGTGCTGGTTTACAACTACTTTTTGCGACGTCTGAAACTGACGGCGGCGGACCTGGATGACTTCGCCCATGACTTCTACAGCCTGGCGCAGAAGAGTTCGTTCCGCCTGCTGATCCACCCGACTTCGCACAAAGCCGTGGCCCAGGGCGGCGCGCAGAAAGTGAAGGAGGCGTCCTGATATGGCGTTCTCCACGCAAGACAGTGATGAGGTGCTGAGCGAGATCAACGTGACGCCGCTGGTGGACGTGATGCTGGTGCTGTTGGTGGTGTTTATCGTCACCGCGCCGCTGCTGACCAACGCGATCCCGATCAACCTGCCCAAGACCGAGTCCGTGGCCCCGGTGGAGCAGAAAGATCCGCTGGTGGTGAGCATCGATGGCGGCGGCAAGCTGTTTATCAACAAGGACGAGATCGAGCCAGGATTGCTCGAGTTCAAGCTGCAAGCGGCGAAAGCCAAGGACCCGGAGGTGCGGGTGCAGTTGCAGGCCGATGATGGCGTGAATTACGGCGAAGTGGCGCGAGCCATGGCCTCGATTGAGCGGGCAGGGATAACCAAGTTGTCGGTGATTACTGCGAAATAAAGGGTTTCTACAGTTTCCGGGGCCGTCTCCTTGGCAGGGTGCGGCCCTTTTTTTGCCCAAAACAAAGCCCCCCTGTAGGAGCTGCCGAAGGCTGCGATCTTTTGATCTTGCTTTTAAAAATCAAAATCAAAAGATCGCAGCCTTCGGCAGCTCCTACGGGGGATTGGTGTTTTATATTCGATATGGGTCTTAATAAATAGCTTCTTATTCCTTAGCGAATATAACTCTCGTCCCTATACTCGATCAGGAACAGACACGCAGCAGGAGAGCTCCCCCATGCGCAACGAATCAATTCGCTACCTGATTGTGCCGGGCTGGCAAGGATCGCCAGAAGATCATTGGCAAAGCCATTGGCAGAACAGCCTGCCGAACAGCGCGCGGGTGGAGCAGGCCGATTGGCTGACGCCGCGCCGTGAAGACTGGGTCGCGGCGCTGGCCGAGGCGATTGCCGCCGACAGCACGCCGGTGATCCTGATCGCCCACAGCCTGGGTTGCATCACCGTGGCGCATTGGGCGGCGACTGCGCCGGTGCAGTTTTTGCGGCAGGTGCGTGGCGCCTTGCTGGTCGCGCCGGCGGACGTCGAGCGCCCGGCCTGCGCGCCGGCCCTGCGTAACTTCGCGCCGATCCCCACCCACCTGTTGCCGTTCCCGAGTCAGGTCGTCAGCTCCGACAACGACAGCGCCGTGAGTGCGCCACGCGCCTTGGAGCTGGCGCGCAACTGGGGCGCCGAGGCGGGGATTTTGTCGGGGGCCGGGCATATCAACGTCAAGTCCGGTCACCAGCGCTGGGAGCAGGGGTTTGCGTACCTCTATCGCCTGCAAAACCGCATGGAACATCACGCCCTGCGCCGCGCTTGAATTTTTTCTTTCTTTAAACGCCCCCGTCTCCCGGCGGTTTTGGGCGGGAGCTTGCCATGAGTTTTGAAGCCTTCGGTCAGCCACTGCTGACCTTTCCCGATGCAGAAAAAAGTCCCCTGAGCATCCGCGCCAAAGCGCTGGTGTTTGTCGATCCGCGCTCGCGGCAGTTGCGCCAGGAATTGGAGCAACTGGCACCGCGCGCGATTTCCGTCTTGATTCGCGGTGAAACCGGCAGTGGCAAAGAATTGCTCGCCCGCCACATCCACCGCGCCAGTGATCGCGGCGGGTTGTTCGTCTCGGTCAATTGCGGCGCGATCAGCCCGACCTACGCCGACGCCGAGTTGTTTGGCTACGCCGCCGGCAGCTACACCGGCTCGGCGAGTAGCCGTGCCGGCTGGTTCGGCTCGGCCAATGGCGGCACGCTGTACCTGGATGAGATCGGCGATTTGCCGCTGCCGATCCAGATCAAATTGCTCGCGGCGCTGGAAAACCACGAAGTCACCCGCGTCGGCGCGCACCAGCCGAGCCCGGTGGACGTGCGCCTGGTCGCCGCCACCAGCATCGACCTGGCCCAAGCGGTGGCCGCCGGAAAATTCCATGAACGGCTTTATCACTACCTCAGCGAAGGCCAGCTCGAATTGCCGGCGTTGCGTGAGCGGGTGGGGGACATTCTTTCCCTGGCTGAATACTTTCTGGGCATCTACAGCCAGCGCCTCGACCTGCCGGTGCCGCTGATCAGTGAGGCCGCGCAGCAGGTGTTGGAGGCTCACCGTTGGCCGGGCAATACCCGGGAGCTGGAGAACGTTATTCACTTTGCGCTGCTGGTGAGCACCGGGGATGAGATTTTGCCGGAGCATTTGAATTTGCCAGAGGTGTTGCCGTCGTTGCAGCAGATCGAGCGACAACTCAAACAGATCCTCGCCAGTGGTTCCGTCGTCGAGCAAACCGCCCTGAAACAGTTACTCAAAAACACCGCATTTCCGTAGGAGCAAAGCTTGCTCGCGAACCAGGCGACGCGGTTGACCTTTAAGGACGCCATCGCGGGCAAGCCTTGCTCCTACGGGTCAGCGGCGAGTTAGAGCTGTATGAACAAAATGGAATATCAAAGTGAATAAAAGATATTGTTCGGGAATAAAAAATCCCGGTATTGTCCGCTTCACGCCAGCGATAGCACTTCACTGGCACTCGTACTAGAAGCCGTCGTCATTGGCGACCGTGATTTTCGATAAGGACACTGCATGAAAAAGGTTCTGTTGTTCACCGCACTGGCGGCTGCCCTGACTGCAAGCCTGGCCCAGGCCGGCGAGAAACTGGTGGTTGCGGCGACCCCGATCCCACACGCCGAGATTCTGGAACTGATCAAACCGACCCTCGCCAAAGAAGGCGTGGATCTGGAAATCAAAGTCTTCACCGACTACGTTCAGCCGAACGTACAGGTGGGCGAAAAGCGTCTGGATGCTAACTACTTCCAGACCCTGCCTTACCTGAACAGCTTCAACGAAGGCAAATACAAAGCCGACAAAGATAAATACCTGGTCACCGTGATCGGCGTACACGTTGAACCGTTCGGCGGCTACTCGAAGAAATACAAATCCCTGGCCGAACTGCCAGACGGCGCGACCATCGCGATCCCGAACGAAGGCAGCAACAGCGGCCGGGCTCTGATCCTGCTGCAGAAGGCTGGCCTGATCGAGTTGAAAGACCCGAAAAACGCTGTGTCTACACCGAAAGACATCGCCAAGAACCCGCACAACTTCAAGTTCAAGGAACTGGAATCGGCCCTGCTGCCGCGTGTGCTGGATCAGGTTGACCTGGACATGATCAACACCAACTACGCGCTGGAAGCCAAGCTGAACCCGACCAAGGACGCCCTGATCATCGAAGGTGCGGATTCGCCGTACGTGAACTTCCTGGTCGCCCGCAAGGACAACCAGAACAGCGACGCGATCCAGAAACTGGCCAAAGCCTTGACCAGCCCGGAAGTGAAAGCGTTCATCGAGAAGAAATACAGCGGCGCGGTACTGCCGGCGTTCTGATCTGACGCAGTAATAAACCCCTTCAAGGTTTCGAACGCCGACGGCTAGCGCTAGCGTTGGCGTTTTTTATTGCGCTCAAAGATCAAAAGATCGCAGCCTCGTTTCACTCGACAGCTCCTACATCGGAATGCGTTTCCCCGTAGGAGCTGTCGAGTGAAACGAGGCTGCGATCTTTTGATTTTAAGAAGACCTACCCTACCCTAGCCTTCAACGCCCTGCGCAACGCCACCAGCAACTTCACGATGTCCTGCGGGTCCAGCCGCTGTGGCACTTTTACGTCCGCCATTTTTCTCTTCCTTGTGATGGGTTGGCCGGGAGTCTGGCCAAAAGCTGTACGTCCTTGGAGGGCCTTTCTGAAAAAAAGATCCTTCCTACAGCGCAAAGGAAAATAGTCGTGTTCCGTTGCCTCGGCAAATCCGCGAGATAGTTTTTTGCGTGATATCAATATGCTTTAACGGTATTTAAATTCTTCTTCTTATGCCTTTAAAGTCGCTTCCTGCCGGGTGGTTATCCACTGCCCATGGACTGCACCACCGTCGCTTACCGAGCGGCGTTCAGGATGTTCAATGACCTTCGATTACGCTTTTATCCTCAGCACCCTGCCGGCGTTTCTCAACGCCGTGGGCGTGACGCTGCAGGTCGGCTTCATTGCCATCGGCACCTCGCTGCTGGTGGCGCTGATCAACGCGACGATCCTGGTGTTCCGCACGCCTTACTTGCAGCGCCTGGTCGGGCTGTACGTGGAACTGGCGCGCAACACGCCGTTGCTGATCCAACTGTTCTTCGTCTACTTCGCCTTACCGGCACTGGGCATCAGTGTTTCCGGGTTTGCGGCGGCGATCATCACCATGACCTTCCTCGGTGGCGCTTACCTCACCGAAGTGCTGCGCGCCGGGGTGGACGCGGTGCCGCAAGCACAGCTCGAATCCGGGCGCTCCATCGGCTTGTCCCACGGCCAATTGTTGCGCTACGTGATCCTGCCGCAAGCCGGCATCCTCAGCCTGCCGTCGCTGTTCGCCAATTTCATTTTTCTGCTCAAGGAAACCACCGTGGTTTCGGCGGTGGCGGTGCCAGAGATTCTCTACACCACCAAAAGCTACATCGCGCTCTACTACAAAACCTACGAAATGCTCGCCGTGCTGACGCTGATTTGCGTGCTGTTGTTCTTGCCGCTGTCGCTGCTGCTCAGCCGTCTGGAAAGGAGGCTCCAGCATGGCCAGTTCGGGTCTTGAGTTGTTGTGGGTGTCGTTGCCGCAACTGGGCAAGGGCGCTGTGCAAACCTTATCGATATCGTTTCTGAGCATCGCCATCAGCACCGTCGGCGGCGTGCTCTACGGCGTGTTGCGCACGCTGAATTCGACATGGCTGAACGCGATCCTGCGGGTTTACCTGGAACTGTTCCGGGCGATCCCGGTATTGGTCTGGCTCTACCTGCTGTTTTTCGGCTTGCCGATTTTCTTTGGCCTGAGCATTCCGAGTTTCTGGTGCGCGGTGCTGGTGCTGTCGCTGTGGGGCGCGAGCGAGGTCGGCGAAGTGGTGCGCGGCGCGTTGCTGTCGTTGCCGCGCGGGCAGCGTGAAGCAGGCCTGTCGATTGGCCTGAACGGCCCGCAACTGTTCGGCTACGTGCTGCTGCCCCAGGCGCTGAAACGCATGACGCCGCCGACCATCAACGTCTACACGCGGATCATCAAGACCAGTTCCCTGGCCGTGCTGATCGGCGTGGTGGACGTGATCAAGGTCGGCCAGCAGATCATCGAGCGCACCTACGAATCGGTGCTGATCTACGGCGCCCTGTTCCTGTTTTTCTTTTTCATCTGCTACCCGCTCTCGGCCGCCTCGCGCGTGCTGGAGCGGCGCTGGACGCAAGCATGAGCGCATTGATCGAGTTCAAGGGCTTCAACAAGTTTTTCGGCGAGCAACAGGTGCTCAAAGAGATCGACCTGCAAGTGAAATCAGGCGAAGTGATCGTCATCCTCGGCCCCAGCGGCTGTGGCAAAAGCACCTTGCTGCGCTGCCTTAACGGATTGGAAGTCGCCCACAGCGGCAGCCTGACCTTCAACGGTCGCGAACTGCTGGACAAGGGCACCGACTGGCGCGAGGTGCGCCAGCAGATCGGCATGGTGTTCCAGAGTTATCACCTGTTCCCGCACATGAGCGTGCTCGACAACGTGCTGCTCGGCCCGCTGAAAGTGCAAAAACGTGAGCGCCGCGAAGCCCGTGAACAGGCCGAAGCCTTGTTGGCGCGGGTGGGCCTGTCGGACAAGCGCGATGCCTTCCCGCGTCAGCTCTCCGGTGGGCAGCAGCAACGTATCGCTATCGTCCGTTCGCTGTGCATGAACCCCAAAGTGATGCTGTTCGACGAAGTCACCGCCGCCCTCGACCCGGAAATGGTCAAGGAAGTGCTGGAAGTGATTCAGGGCCTGGCCCGCGAAGGCATGACGCTGTTGATCGTCACCCACGAAATGGCCTTCGCCCGCGCGGTGGCCGACCGCATCGTGTTCATGGATGCCGGGCGCATTCTTGAGCAAAACCCTCCCGAGCTTTTCTTTACGAACCCGCAAACCGCACGAGCGCAGCAGTTCCTGGAGAAATTCTCCTACGTCGAAGCCCTGCCCAAAAAGACTCAAACAAAGGAACTGGAACTGCTATGAAAACTGCCAAGTCTTCACTCTTTTTACTGCCGCTGCTCGGCCTCGCACTGCTGGCCGGGTGCAACAAATCCGAAGAGCCACCAAAGCCCAAAGTCGCCAGCGAAAGCGCGGCAACCGCCAGCTATCTGGACAAAATCAAGGCCCGGGACAAGTTGATCGTCGGCGTGTTCACCGATAAGCCGCCGTTTGGTTTTGTCGATGAGGCGGGGCGCTATGTTGGCTTCGATACCGACATCGGCCGCCAATTCGCCAAGGATCTGCTCGGCGATGAAAACAAAGTCGAGTTCGTGGCGGTGGAGCCGGCCAGCCGGATTCCGTTCCTGCAAAGCGACAAGGTCGACCTGATCCTGGCCAACATGACCGTGACCCCGGAGCGCAAGGAAGCGGTGGAATTCACCAACCCGAACCTCAAAGTGGCGGTACAAGCGCTGGTGCCCCAGGGCAGTTCGGTGCAGAACCTCGATGATTTGGCCACCCGCACCACCATCGTCACCACCGGCACTACGGCTGATATCTGGCTGACTAAAAACCACCCGGACTGGAAACTGCTGAAGTTCGAGAAAAACTCCGAGTCCCTGCAAGCCCTGGCCAATGGTCGCGGCGATGCCTATGCCCAAGACAACCTGGTGCTGTTCAGCTGGGCCAAGCAAAACCCTGGCTACCGTGTGCTGGCCCAGACCCTGGGCGCCGAAGCACCAATTGCGCCAGCGGTGAAGAAGGGCAACATCGAACTGCGCGACTGGGTGAACACCGAGTTGGCGAAGTTGGGAGAAGAGAAGTACCTGCTCAAGCTGTACGACCAATACGTGCGTAAAGAATTGAGCGATGACACCAAGCCTGAGAGCGTGATTGTTGAAGGCGGGAAGTGGCAGGGGTGATCGGCCTAAGTCGTAATTGACCGTTGAAAAGATCGCAGCCTTCGGCAGCTCCTACGGGGGTACGCATTCCCGTGTAGGAGCTGGCGAAGCCTGCGATCTTTTCCGCTTTTCAAATCAATCCGGCCAATACCACGCCGGCTCATCCAGCACCCGCTGCCCGACAATCCCGGTCTGGCCCAGGTTTTTCTCCAGCACAATGCAATTGCACTCCGGGTCTTCCTGCAACGCCGAAATCAACCGCCGGGCATGGGACACCACCCACACCTGACACTGCTCGGACGCGCGAATAATCAACCGTGCCAACGCCGGCAACAAATCCGGATGCAGACTGGTTTCCGGCTCGTTCAGCACCATCAGCGTCGGTGGGCGAGGGGTCAGCAACGCCGCGACCAATAGCAAATAACGCAACGTCCCGTCCGACAGTTCCGCCGCCGACAACGGCCGCAGCAACCCTTCCTGATAAAACTCAATCGCAAACCGGCCGCCCTGCAACGGCGCGATGTTCAGTCGTGCGCCGGGGAAGGCATCGCTGATAGCGGTCTGCAATGCCTCGGGATCGCCGATTTCACGAATGGTTTGCAACGCCGCCGCCAGATCACGCCCATCGTGATGCAACACCGGCGTGCGCGTGCCCAGTTGCGGTTGGCGCACCGGCGCATCGGCGTCGCTACGAAAGTGATCGTAGAAGCGCCAGCGGCGGATGAACTCGCGCAACTGCATGACTTCCGGCGAGGTGCGGAAGCTGCCGACCTGATCGAACAGGCTGTCGAAATTCGGCGTGTGCTGGGCCAGCACTTCCCAACTGCGACCCTCGCGGGCACGAATCATCGGCCCTTCACGGTCCACCAACAGGCTGGCGGGGCGGTAGAACGGCCCGGACCAGATGCATTCCTTTTTGATTTCCGGGTCGAGGGCGAAGTAAGAGCGAGTCGGCGCCGGCAGGCCCAAGGCAATCGAATAGCTGAAATCTTCCCCGGCAAACCCCAGGCGCAGGCGTTTGACGCCGTGGCGCACGGTGGCCTCGATCGGGACTTCGCCATTGCGCATGCGCCGGGTAATGTTTTCCGGCCCGGCCCAGAACGTCGAATCCAGCCCGCCCTCACGGGCCAGCGCATTCACCACGCCACCCTGGGCGGTTTCCGCCAACAGGCGCAAGGCGCGATAGAGGTTGGACTTGCCGCTGCCGTTGGGGCCGGTGATCAAGTTCAGCCGACCCAGCGGGATCACCAATTTATTGATCGAGCGGTAATTGGCCACCGCGAGGGTTTTGAGCATGTGGGACGTTCTCTGTGGCCCGAATCGGCATCAGGATAACCGCGTCAGCGAATTAACGTTGTAGGAGCTGCCGAAGGCTGCGATCTTTTGCTTTTAGAAAATCAAGATCAAAAGATCGCAGCCTTCGGCAGCTCCTACGGGGGAAATGCCCATTCCTGCGGGCGAAGGTGGAACCCTGTTCTAAGCTCACAGTCGTATCGTCACTTGCACGTTCGTACAACGAAAAGGAGTCTGCATGGCGGGTACCGGTTTGAAAATAATAATGAGCCTGGGCGTTTGCGCGCTGCTGGCCGCTTGCGGCGATAAGAAACCGGTCGAGAAAGACCTGCCGCGAGTCTTCGTGCAGGCGGTCAAACCCGCGGATTACGCCGCGTCGGTGACCCTCACCGGCGATGTCCAGGCCCGGGTGCAGACCGAGTTGTCGTTCCGCGTCGGCGGCAAGATCATCCAGCGCATGGTCGATGTCGGTGATCGGGTGTCCGCCAAACAGGTGCTCGCCAAACTCGACCCGAAAGACTTGCAGACCAACGTCGATTCGGCCCAGGCCCAAGTCACTGCCGAACAGGCGCGAGTCAAACAGACCGCCGCTGCGTTCGTGCGCCAGCAAAAACTCCTGCCCAAGGGCTACACCAGCCAAAGTGAATACGATGCCGCTCAAGCCGCGTTGCGCAGCAGCCAAAGCGCCCTGACCGCCGCTCAGGCGCAACTGGCCAATGCCCGTGAGCAACTGAGCTACACCTCGCTGATCTCCGAAGCCCCCGGCGTGATTACTGCGCGCCAGGCCGAAGTCGGCCAAGTGGTGCAAGCCACGGTGCCGATTTTCAGCCTGGCCCGGGACGGTGAGCGCGACGCCGTGTTCAACGTCTACGAGTCGCTGCTGGCCGAACCGCCCTCGGACAAATCGGTGGTGGTCAGCCTGCTCGACAACCCGGCGATCAAAACCACCGGCACCGTCAGGGAAATCACGCCAGCGGTGTCCGCGCAAACCGGCACCGTACAAGTCAAAGTCAGTCTCAACGGCCTGCCCGACGGCATGCAACTCGGCTCGGTGGTCAGCGCCACCGCCAAGACGCCGGGCAAATCCGCCGTTGAATTGCCCTGGTCAGCCCTGACCAAAAACCTCAGCGACCCGGCCGTGTGGCTGGTGGACGCCGACGGAAAAGCACAGTTGCACACCGTCACCGTCGGTCGTTACCTGACCGGCAAAGTCATCATCAGCGGCGGTCTGGACGGCGGCGAAAAAGTCATCATCGCCGGCGGCCAGTTACTGCACCCGGGAATGAAAGTGGAAATCGCCGAGAACACCTACAAGGATCTGGCACCGGGAGCCGACCAATGAAGCGCCTGATGCTGTTGTCCGCCGGCCTGTTGCTGGTCGCTTGCTCAAAAAAGGAACCGCCGCCGGAGCCTGTACGCCCGGTGCTGTCGGTTGAAGTCAAAGCGCTGAATCAGGAAGACCTCGGCCGCTTCGCCGGCAATATTCAAGCGCGCTACGAAAGCAACATCGGCTTCCGGGTGCCGGGGCGGATTGCCAGCCGTAATGTCGATGTCGGCGCCGAAGTCGAGAAGGGCGCCTTGCTCGCGACCCTCGACCCCACCGATCAGCAGAACCAGTTGCGCTCGGCCGAAGGTGATCTGGCGCGCATTCAGGCGCAATTCATCAATGCCCAGGCCAGCGCCCGTCGCCAGCAGCAATTGTTTGATCGTGGCGTCGGCGCCCAGGCACAACTGGACATTGCCCAAACCGACCTGAAAACCACCCAGGCCTCCCTCGATCAGGCCAAGGCCTCGGTCAGCCAGGCCAAAGATCAGCTCAACTACGTCGAACTGCGCACCGATCACAAAGCCATCGTCACTGCGTGGAATGCCGAGGCCGGGCAAGTGGTTACCGCCGGCCAGCAAGTGGTGACCCTGGCGCAACCGGACATCAAGGAAGCGGTGATCGACCTGCCCGACACTCTGGTCGATCAATTGCCCGCCGACGTGGTGTTCCAGGTCGCCTCGCAACTGGACCCGAGCATCACCAGCACCGCGACCATCCGCGAAATCGAACCCCAGGCCCAAAGCGCGACCCGCACCCGCCGCGCGCGCCTGACCCTGGCGGACACGCCGCCAGGCTTTCGCCTCGGCACGGCGATCAGCGTGACCCTCAGCTCAGCCATCAAACCGCGCATCGAGTTGCCGGTCAGCGCCCTTCAGGAGGCCGACGGCAAAACCCGTATCTGGATCATCGACCCGCAGAGTCAAACCGTTTCCCCACGGGACGTCAGCCTGATCAGCCGCACCGATGCAACGGTGGTGCTGGCCGACGGTGTGAAGTCCGGTGAGCGGGTGGTCAGCGCCGGTGTGAACAGCCTGAAACCCGGGCAGAAAGTTAAAGTCGACGAGGGCAGCCCACAATGAAAGGGAGTTTCAACTTATCCGAATGGGCCCTCAAGCATCAGTCGTTTGTCTGGTATTTGATGTTCGTCGCGCTGCTGATGGGCGTGTTCTCGTACATGAACCTGGGCCGCGAGGAAGACCCGTCGTTCACCATCAAAACCATGGTCATCCAGACCCGCTGGCCGGGCGCGACCCAGGAAGAAACCCTCAAGCAGGTCACGGACCGCATCGAGAAAAAACTCGAAGAGCTCGACTCCCTCGACTATGTGAAAAGCTACACCCGACCCGGTGAGTCCACGGTGTTCGTGTACCTGCGCGACACCACCAGCGCCAAGGACATCCCGGAAATCTGGTACCAGGTGCGCAAGAAGATCAACGACATTCGCGGCGACTTCCCCAAGGGCCTGCAAGGGCCGGGGTTCAACGACGAATTCGGCGATGTCTACGGTTCGGTCTACGCCTACACCGCCGACGGTTTGTCGATGCGCCAGTTGCGCGATTATGTCGAGCAAGTGCGAGCCGCGATTCGTGATGTGCCGGGGCTGGGCAAGGTCGAGATGGTGGGTGAACAGGATGAAGTCCTCTATCTGAATTTCTCCACGCGCAAACTCGCCGCGCTGGGCATCGATCAGCGGCAAGTGGTGCAGAGCCTGCAATCGCAGAACGCCGTGACCCCGGCGGGTGTGATCGAAGCCGGACCGGAGCGGATTTCCGTGCGCACTTCCGGGCAATTCGCTTCCGAGAAGGATCTGGCCAACGTCAACCTGCGGCTCAACGACCGCTTCTATCGTCTGGCCGACATTGCTGAAATCAGCCGTGGCTACGTTGATCCGGCGACCCCGGAATTCCGCTTCAACGGTCACCCGGCCATCGGCCTCGCCATTGCGATGAAGAAGGGCGGCAACATCCAGGAATTCGGCAAGGCCCTGCACCAGCGCATGACCGACCTGACCGCCGACCTGCCGGTGGGCGTCGGCGTACATAACGTTTCGGACCAGGCCGACGTGGTGGAAAAAGCCGTCGGCGGCTTCACCAGTGCGTTGTTCGAAGCGGTGGTGATCGTGCTGATCGTCAGCTTCATCAGCCTCGGCGTACGCGCCGGGTTGGTGGTGGCGTGCTCGATTCCGCTGGTGCTGGCGATGGTCTTTGTGTTCATGGAATACAGCGGCATCACCATGCAGCGGATTTCCCTCGGCGCGCTGATCATCGCCCTCGGCCTGTTGGTGGACGACGCGATGATCACGGTGGAGATGATGGTCACGCGCCTGGAAATGGGCGAGACCAAGGAGCAAGCGGCGACGTTCGCCTACACCTCCACCGCGTTCCCGATGCTTACCGGCACGCTGGTGACCGTGGCCGGGTTTGTGCCGATTGGCTTGAACGCCAGTTCCGCCGGCGAGTACACGTTCACGCTGTTTGCGGTGATCGCGGTGGCGATGCTGGTGTCGTGGGTGGTCGCGGTGTTGTTCGCCCCGGTGATCGCCGTGCACATCCTCAGCACCAACGTGAAACCGCATTCCGCCGAGCCGGGTCGCATCGGCCGGGCGTTCAATGGCGGCATGTTCTGGGCCATGCGCAATCGCTGGTGGGCCATCGGCATCACCGTCGCGCTGTTCGTGGCGTCGGTGTTTTCCATGCAGTTCGTGCAAAACCAGTTCTTCCCGTCCTCCGACCGCCCGGAAATCCTCGTCGACCTCAACCTGCCGCAAAACGCCTCGATCGACGAAACCCGCAAAGCCGTGGACAAGCTCGAAGCGACGCTCAAGGACGACCCGGACATCGTGCGCTGGAGCACTTACATCGGTGAAGGCGCGATCCGTTTCTACCTGCCCCTCGACCAGCAATTGCAGAACCCGTACTACGCGCAACTGATCATCGTCAGCAAAGGCCTGGAATCGCGCACCGCGCTGAGCCAGCGCTTGCGCGAGCGGCTGCGCAAAGATTTTGTCGGCATCGGCAGTTACGTCCAGGCCCTGGAAATGGGTCCACCGGTGGGGCGGCCGATTCAGTACCGGGTCAGCGGCAAGGACATCGATCAGGTGCGCAAACACGCGATTGAACTGGCCACCGAACTCGACAAGAACTCGCACATCGGCGAAATCATTTACGACTGGAACGAGCCGGGCAAAGTCCTGCGCATCGACATCGCCCAGGACAAGGCGCGGCAACTCGGGTTGTCGTCGGAAGATGTGGCCAACCTGATGAACAGCATTGTCGTTGGCTCGCCGATCACTCAGGTGGACGATGATATTTACCTGATCAACGTCGTTGGTCGCGCCGAAGATGCCGAGCGCGGTACGCCGGAAACCCTGCAAAACCTGCAAATCGTCACACCGGGCGGGACGTCGATTCCGCTGCTGGCGTTTGCCACGGTGCGTTATGAGCTGGAGCAACCGCTGGTCTGGCGTCGCGACCGCAAACCGACCATCACCATCAAGGCTGCGGTGCGTGACGAGATTCAGCCGACCGATCTGGTGAAACAACTGCAACCGACCATCGACAAGTTCGCCGCCGGTTTGCCGGTGGGCTACAAAGTGGCGACGGGCGGCACCGTTGAGGAGAGCGGCAAGGCCCAAGGGCCGATTGCCAAGGTCGTGCCGCTGATGCTGTTTTTGATGGCGACATTCCTGATGATCCAGCTGCACAGCGTGCAGAAGCTGTTCCTGGTGGCCAGCGTCGCGCCGCTCGGCTTGATCGGCGTGGTGCTGGCGCTGATCCCGACCGGCACGCCGATGGGGTTTGTGGCGATCCTCGGGATTCTGGCGCTGATCGGCATCATCATCCGTAACTCGGTGATTCTGGTGACGCAGATCGATGCGCTGGAGAAAGAAGGGCTGGCGCCGTGGGATGCGGTGGCGCAAGCGACGGAACATCGGCGCCGGCCGATTTTGCTGACGGCTGCGGCGGCCAGTTTGGGGATGATCCCGATTGCGAGGGAAGTGTTCTGGGGGCCGATGGCCTACGCGATGATTGGCGGGATTATCATCGCGACGCTGCTGACGCTGCTGTTTTTGCCGGCGCTTTATGTGGCTTGGTACAAGATTCGCGAGCCCAAGAAGGGCGCCGCGTAATTAAAAGCAAAAGATCGCAGCCTTCGGCAGCTCCTACAGGATGTACGTCATCCCGATGTAGGAGCTGCCGAAGGCTGCGATCTTTTGATCTTCACGTTACCCGGCGCGACGCCAAACACTCGCCAACCAAGGCTGCTGCTCACGCGGCAACCCCGCCGGGCGGTAGTAATGCTCCAACTCGACAAACCCGGCCTCGGTCAGCCGTTCCTGCCAGGCCTGCCAATCGTGATACGCCCCGTACCGTGGCCCATTCCAGCCTTCCTGATTCTCCCCACGGGGATTGGAACTGAACAGCACGCCACCGGGTTTCAACGCCCCGCGCAACTCCTTCAATACCCGAGGCAATTCCTGGCGCGGAATGTGAAACAACACAGCATTGGCGAAAATCCCGTCGAAGCGTTCCGCCGGCAAATCGAGCTTTAAAAAGTCCTGCTGCCAGACCTCGCAACCGCTGTCCTCCCGGGCCATCTGCGCAAACTTCTCCGAACCGTCGAGGCCGACCGCGATGTGACCCATGCGCGTAAACGTCTGCAAATCCCGCCCCGGCCCGCAGCCGAAATCGAGAAGGCTGAACGGCGCTTCACCCTGAATATTCCGCAGCAACGCGTCGATGTTCTGGCTCACATCGTGATCGCGCGTCCCTTCGCGAAAACCTTCGGCCACCGAGTTGTAATGGCCCAGGGTGGTGGCGGTGATCTGGTCGAGGTCGTCGGGGGTTTGTTTCATGGTGGGCTGCGCAGGCAATTGGAGGTATGCAAACTATAAGCGCTTTGGCGCTTTAAAAGATCGCAGCCTGCGGCAGCTCCTACCGTGGGATGACGTACACCCGGTAGGAGCTGCCGCAGGCTGCGATCTTTTGATCTTGCCCTAGGTTTGTTTCATCCCCAGGCAATCAATCGAACGGTCAATCATCGCTTTGGCAATCTCCAGCAAATGCCACACCGAAAACACCATGGCGCGGTCCGCCCCTTTGAGCTGGTCGCCACACTGATACGTCGTGACCGATGCACAGCGCAGCAGATCCGCGACATAGAGCTGGATGTCTTCGAAACTCACATCCTCACTGACGTTGTAGAACCGCAGTTCATCGCGGGCGGTGTGTTGCTTGCCGGTGAGGTGGAAATCGATGGCGCGATACAGCGCGGAACGGTCCTTGAGCAGGTCGGCGGTGAAGGCTTCGTTGGAGGATGTTTCGGGCGGTGGGTCGGGGATGCTTTTATCCATGCAAGTTGCTCCTATTGCTGCATTGGAGCCGTCACTTTTTCGCCTACTAAACGTTGGGTGGCGGCTGTACGCAGGTTAGTAGGCCGGTCAATAGGAAAACCGGTGCACCCGAAGATGCCCCGCGCACAGCCACCATATTCAGTGTTCGGCAAGGGGCCGAACATGAGCATGAAACGCTATGCGCCTATTGTTCCGGGCTACTAAACCCGATCACTGATATGCAGTGACGGACCGAAGACTAGCCACCGGATTTGGCAGGCGCAAGCGAGCGGAATGATCTAGGAAATGTCCTGCAAATGAAAGGGAACGGGCCTGCTGGCACCCTGATTTTCTTGTACGAAAAATTCCCCATCGGCGGGGAATTCAGTGCCGCCAAGATCGCAGCCTTCGGCAGCTCCTACAGGTGCCGTGCCCGCCACAAACTTCGGCCCCCATGCAAATCCCCGTAGGAGCTGCCGCAGGCTGCGATCTTTTGATCTTCACTCAACGCTTGTTCAACCCCCGAGCCAACCGATCCCCGCCCAACTGAATAATCGCCACCAACACCACCAGCAACACAATCACCGTCAACATGATCTGGCTGTCAAAGCGCTGATACCCGTACCGATACGCAATGTCCCCCAACCCGCCAGCGCCAATCGCCCCGGCCATGGCGGACGAGTTGATCATCGTCACCAGCGTGATGGTGAAACCGCCGACAATCCCCGGCAGCGCTTCAGGCAGCAGCACATGCCAGACGATGTGCCAGCGCCGGCAACCCATCGCTTGCGCGGCTTCGACCAAGCCGTGATCGACCTCGCGCAAGCTCACTTCAGCGATGCGCGCAAAAAACGGCGTGGCGGCAATGGTCAGCGGAACAACCGCCGCCCACACACCGTACGTGGTGCCGACGATCAACCGCGTGAACGGAATCAGCGCCACCATCAAAATCAAAAACGGGATCGAGCGAAACAGGTTCACGAACGCGCCCAGCACGCGGTTCAGCGTTGGCGCTTCATAGATCCCGCCCTTGGAACTGGTGACCAGAATCACCGCCATCGGAATCCCCGCCAGCAGCGCGATCAGCGACGACACGCCGACCATCAAAAACGTGTCGATAAAGCCCTGAAGCAAGCGATCAAACCACATAACCCAGCACCTCCACCTGTTGCGCCCAGTTGCCGGCGCGCTGACGCAGTTCCTCAGCGCTCAGGGGCGAACCTGCCACCGCCAACAGCAATTGCCCCAGCGCATGCCCCTGAATCCGTTCCACGCCGCCCTGAAGCAGACGCACGCGGCCACCGAGGGCAGCGAACAGCGCGGCCAGATCCGGTTCGTCGGTCGCGCTGCCGGTGAATTGCAGACGCAGCACCACGGCGGCGGCGGAAGATTGCGGTTGGGCCTGCAAACGACTCTGCAATTCCTCCGGCAAACCGTGTTGCAGCGGCGCGAGCAAGGTCTTGCTGACTTCGTGCTGCGGGTTGCCGAAGACTTCCCACACCGGCCCTTGCTCGACGACACGCCCGTGCTCAAGCACCACAACGCGGTCGCAGATGTCGCGGATCACCGCCATCTCGTGGGTGATGAGCACGATGGTCAAACCGAGGCGCTGATTGATCTCGCGCAGCAGGCCGAGGATCGATTGCGTGGTCTCCGGGTCGAGCGCCGACGTGGCTTCGTCGCACAGCAGAATTTCCGGGTCATGCACCAGCGCCCGGGCGATGCCGACGCGCTGTTTCTGCCCGCCGGACAGCTGCGCCGGGTAGGCCTTGTGCTTCTCTTGCAGGCCCACCAGTTCCAGCAGTTCACGAACCTTTTTTTCGCGCTTGTCCTTGGGTACACCGGCCACTTTCAACGGTAATTCGACGTTCTGCCAAACGGTCTTGGCCGACATCAGATTGAAGTGCTGGAAGATCATCCCAATCCGCCGGCGCAGCGCCACCAAGCGGTCTTCATCGAACTCGCCGATGTCCACTTGATCGATCAACACCCGGCCGGTGCTCGGTTGCTCCAGGCGATTGATGGTGCGGATCAGCGACGACTTGCCGGCGCCGCTGCGACCGATGATGCCGAACACTTCACCGCGCTGGATCGCCAGGTCGATGCCGTGCAACGCCGCCACCGGGCCTTGCTGGCCGTTGTAGGTTTTGCCCAGGCCGATGAAGCGCACATGGGCGCGGTTGAGCTCCGGGTGCAGCTCGGTGTGATCGGCTTTCTGAGGCTCTGGAATATCCAGTCGCCGTTGGATCGCGGCCGTCATGCTCAGCTTTCCCAGCCGGCTTGATAGAGCTTGCCGTGGGCCTTATCCAGCGCCGCACGCACGGCTGGCGAATGCTGGTAGATGTCGACGAATTTGATCAGGCGCGGGTCGGTTTTGCTTTTTGGCTGGATCACGAACTGGATTACGTATTCCTTGTGATCGAGGCCGTCAAACAGCAGCGCCGAACCGGCATCGAAGGTCTTCGCCAGGCGAATGTAGGCCGGGTAACCCTGGACCAGATCGGCGTCGTCATAGGCGCGCACCAGTTGCACGGCTTCGACCTGAAGGATTTTGATCTTCTTCGGGTTGGCGATGATGTCTTCTTCGGTGGCTTTGTAGCCGACACCCGGTTTGAGGGTGATCAGGCCAGCCTTGGCCAACAGTTGCAGGCCGCGACCGCTGTTGATCGGGTCGTTGGCGATGGCCACGGTGGCGCCTTGGGGCAGTTCGTCGAAGCTTTTGTATTTCTTCGAGTAGAGGCCGACGTTGTTGATGATGCCCGGCGCAAACGGCACCAGGTCAAAACCGGCGGCAGCCTTGGCGTTTTCCAGGAAGGGCACGTGCTGGAAATAGTTCACGTCGATGTCGCCGGCGGCGAGGCTGACGTTCGGCGCGATCCAGTCGGTGAATTCCACCAGTTCGACTTTCAGGCCTTGTTTGGAGGCTTCCTCGACGGCGGCTTCCAGCGGAATGGCGAACGCGGCGGTGGTGCCGACTTTCAGCGGCGCGTCGGCGGCGAACACCGCCGCGCTGAACAGGCCGAGGGCCAGGGCCAGTGCTTTGACTGGGTGGGACAGGCGTTTCTTGGTCATGATGGTTATTCCAGTCAGTGCATTAAATTTTGGGTGTTTGGTCGGGCCTCTTCGCGGGCAAGCCTCGCTCCTACAAGGGCAATGCGATCCCCTGTAGGAGCGAGGCTTGCCCGCGAAGCTTCTAACGGCGAAACGCTGCGCCCGTGTGTTGCTCCGGCAAATGCGCCTCGCCGTGAAACAGCTTCTCGCGCAGGCTGCCGCTGTCGTAAGCGGTCTTGTACGAGCCACGACGCTGCAACTCCGGGATCACCAGATCGATGAAATCCACATAGCTTTCCGGCGTGACAATCCGCGTCAGGTTGAAGCCATCCAGCCCGGTTTCAGCGATCCACGATTCCAGCTCATCGGCCACTTGTTCCGGTGAGCCGACCACGGTGATGTAGCGGCCACCGAGGGCGTGTTGTTCGAGCAATTTGCGCCGGGTCCAGTCGTTGTTTTGCAGGTTCTTGGTCGCCGACTGGATCGCGTTGCTCTTCACGTACTGGATCGGTTCGTCGATCTCGTACTGGGAAAAATCGATCGCGGTGGACGCCGAGAAATGCGCCACGCCGGCCTCGGCACTGGCGTAGCTCAGGTACTCGGCGTGCTTCTTCCAGGCAAGCTCTTCGGTGGCGCCGACGATCACGTTCAGGCCCATGAACACCTTGATGTCCTCGGGATTGCGCCCGGCCTCGACGGCGCTGGCGCGGACCTTGTCCACTTGCACCTTGGTCGACGGTTTGTTCTGGCCGCTGATAAACACGCACTCGGCATGGCGCCCGGCGAACAGCAAACCGCGATCCGAACTGCCGGCCTGGAACAGCACCGGCGTGCGCTGCGGCGACGGCTCGCAGAGGTGATAACCCTCGACCTGATAGAACTCGCCCTTGTGCTCGACCTTGTGCACTTTCTCCGGCTGCGCGTAGATCCGCTGCTGGGGATCGTTGAGCACCGCGCCGTTTTCCCAGCTGCCCTCCCAGAGTTTGTAGAGCACTTGCAAGTACTCGTCGGCCTGATCGTAACGACGGTCGTGCTCGACTTGTTCGCTCAGGCCCATGGCTTTTGCGGCGCTATCGAGGTAACCGGTGACGATGTTCCAGCCGACCCGGCCGCGACTCAAATGATCGAGGGTCGACATGCGCCGGGCGAACAGATACGGCGCCTCGTAGGTCAGGTTGGCGGTGAGGCCAAAACCGAGGTTTTTCGTCACGGCGGCCATGGCCGAGACCAGCAACAGCGGATCGTTGACCGGCAACTGGATCGACTCTTTGAGCGTGACGTCCACCGAGTTCTGGTAGACGTCGTACACGCCGACGATGTCCGCGATGAACAAACCGTCGAACAGCCCACGTTCCAGCAGTTGTGCCAGTTCGGTCCAGTATTCGATGGTTTTGTAGTCGGTGGAGTTGTCCCGTGGATGGGTCCACAGGCCATGGTTGATGTGCCCGATGCAGTTCATGTTGAACGCGTTGAGCAGGATCTTTTTCTTGGCCTCGCTCATCAGATCGTCCCCCGTAGCGGCGGGTTCTCATCGTTGAGGTAGTAATTACCGACCGCGTGGTACTTCCAGCGCACCGGGTCGTGCAGGGTGTGCACCCGGGCGTTGCGCCAGTGGCGATCCAGACCGTGTTCGATCAGGGTCGCCTGGCTGCCGGCCAGTTCGAACAACGTACTGCCGGCGGCGAGGGAGATTTCGGTGCTGATGGCCCGGGCTTCGGCGACGGCAATCGAGGCGGCGGCGACGGTCTCGGCGTTCGTCTCGGCCTGGGCCGTGTCGAGGAATTCGCCGGCGCGCTCCAGCAGCGCTTCGGTGGCGTGCAAGCGAATCGCCAAGTGGCCGAAGCTCTTGAGGGTCAGCGGATCTTCGATGGCTTTTTCATGGGTGGCGTCGATCCACGGCCGGGTTTTGGTGCGCACGAAGTGCAGGGCATCTTCGTAAGCGGCGCGGGCGATACCGGTGTCGATGGCGGCGTGAAGAATCTGCGCGAGCGGGCCAACGGTGGTCGGGCGCTCGAACGCACTTTGAAACGGGATCACGTCTTCGGCGGCGACGTACACGTCTTCGAACACCACCGAACCGCTGCCGGTGGTGCGCTGGCCGAAACCACTCCAGTCGTCGATCACGCTCAGGCCTTTGCTGTCGCGGGGCACGAACGCCAGTTGCTGTACGCCGTTTTCATCCACCACCGAGGTCGGGATGCGCTGGGCGTAAATCGCGCCGGTGGCGTAGAACTTGCGCCCGTTGATGCGATAGCCGTCGCCGTCGCGTTTGAGGCTGGTGACGCGGTCGTGGGCGGTTTTGGTGCCCAGTTCGGCGAGGGCATTGCCGAAGCGCTGGCCGGCCAGGACTTCGGCGTACAGGCGTTTTTTCTGCGCGTCGCTGCCGTTCACTCGCAGCACTTCTAGGGCGTAGAAATGGTTTTGCGGGATTTGGCCCAGGGAGCTGTCAGCCTGGGCGATCAGGGCAATGACTTTGGCCAGGGTGACGTTGGACACGCCAGCGCCGCCGTATGCTTTCGGCACGCTGATGCCCCACAGGCCCGAACGGGAAAACACTTCGAGTTCCGGGTGCGGCAAACGGCGTTCGCGGTCGCGCAGGGCGCTGTCGCGTTTGAAATCGTCGGCCAGGTCGCTGGCGACAATCAGGGCTTGCTCATCGCTGGTTATGACCGCGACGTGGTGAGAAAGAGTCATGTGTTTCTCCAGAGGTCTGGTCGTTAAATCCAGGAGTGGCGAGCGGGCAACGTACCGTTCAAGTGGTAAGTGCCGACGGCGTAGTATTTCCAGCGAACGGGGTCGTGCAGGGTGTGCACGCGAGCGTTGCGCCAGTGCCGGTCGAGGTTGAATTCGGCGAGGGTGGCGCGGCTGCCGGCCAGTTCGAAGAGTTTTTCGCTGGCCAGCAACGAGATCTCGGTGGTCAGCACTTTGGCTTCGGCCACGGCAATCGAGGCGCGGGCGGCGGACGCGGCGGTGAGCGGCGCGGCGTTGACCTGATCGAGCACCTTTCCGGCCTTGCGCAGCAGCGCTTCGGCGGCGTGCAATTCAATTTTCAGTTTGCCGATGTCGGCGATCACGTAGAGGTCATCGCTGGCCCGTTCGACGTTGGCGTCGATCCACGGCCGGGCACGGGTTTTCACAAATTCGATGGCGTCGTCGATGGCGCCACGGGCGATGCCGGCGTCGATGGCCGCTTGAATCAATTGCGACACGGCGCCCTGGATGTTCGGGTTGTCGTTGATCTTCCAGTTGTCCACCACCAGCTCGGCGTCGACCCGCACGTTGTTGAGCAAAATGGTGCCGCTGGCGGTGGTGCGCTGACCGAAACCGGACCAGTCATCGACAATGCGCAAACCCGGTGTGCCACGGCGGACGAAGGCCAGCACTTGCTTGCCGTCGTCATTCAACGCCTTGACCGCCACCCAGTGGGCGAACAGCGCGCCGGTGGAGTAAAACTTCTGGCCACTGATGACAAATCCGTCGCCGTCAGCGGTGATCCGCGCTTTCAATTCGAGGGTGTTTTTGGTGCCGCGTTCCGGCCCGGCATTGCCGATGCGCCAGCCTTCGAGCACGCTTTTGAACAGCTGTTTTTTCTGCGCTTCCGTGGCGCTGCCGAGCACCAGGTTGAGGATGCCGAACTGGTTCTGCGGGATCTGCCCCAACGCCGGATCGGCTGCGGAAATGATCGCGAACACCTCGGCGATGGTGACGAACGAAACCTGCGGGCCACCGTACTCGCGCGGGATGGCAATACTGCCGAGGCCGCTGCGGGTGAACTGTTCGATTTCCGACCACGGCAGCTTGCGCTGCTGATCACGTTTGGCCGCTTGCAGGCGGGCGACTTGCGCCAGCTCGTGGGCAGCCTTGATGGCTTGTGCGTCGTTGCGCAAAACCTGCGCGGGCAACAACAGGGGGGCGATATCCAGATCACTCTGGATCGTTGCATCTGCCAGATTGGACATCAGCGCCACTCCTTGGCTGCACGCAATGCGCTGGCGTTCTGCACTGGGGTGATTGTGTTCCGGACCATACCTACCTCACATCTCATGAAAAACGCCGCGATGGTGGCGGCGAACGAAAAACAAGAATGTCCGGTGGTCCGGTTTATATACCCTAAACGCGTATAAATAATTAATAAACTAACTTTTAGGAATATGCATAGAAGGGCGTCTGTCCGTGGGGCAACAGTTGTTGGTGTGGCAACAGCCAAACCTGAATACGCACTCCCTGTGGGAGCGGGCTTGCTCGCGAAGGCGGTGTGTCAGGCACTTTTTATTTCGACTGACACGGCCTCTTCGCGGGCAAGCCTTGCTCCTACAGGGGTGGTGGTGTTTTTACTGTTGGCGGGGTTCTGCGGCTTTGAGTTGTTCTTTCAGCGGCACTTTCAGGTAGGGATTGGCGCAGCCGATCTTCAACATTCGCGGCGGCGCCCAGCGGGAGTTATTGCCCACCCGGTCGAGGATGCAGTAGGTCACTTCCAGACGCAGGTCTTCGCCGGCTTCGAGAATGATCGCCGGCGGCACCCAGACCTGGATCGGCTGGCCGATATCGCCGGCCTTGAGCTTGGGCAAGTCCATGCGCACATCGCCCCAGCGCAGGGTGATTTCGTCGTCGATGGCCATGTTCAGGTAGGGCTCGATGGTCAGCGGTACGCCGCGTTTGATCTGGTTCGGGTTGACCCCTTGGCGGCGAATGGTGTCGGGGATGTTCACCGGCGCCAGGCCCTGGTTTTCGTCACCGGACGCGCCCGGCGACTGGCCGCCCGGGCAATCGAGCTTGATCTGCACCCGTGTCGTCAGTGACAGCGCCGGGTCTCGCCCGACCTGCATGACACGGTAGTGGAGGTGGGAGGTGCCGTTGATGACAAAGCTCTCGGGCACTCGCAGCCGCACGGGTTGACCGATGTCGTCGACGATCAGGGCTTTTGAGGCGACGTAGCAGTTGTCCCAGTACAGTTCGATCAGATCGCCTTCGTCCATGCCGGGATAGGGCGCTACCGCGATCAGCAGGTGGGCAGCCGAGGTGATGTTGATGCCGCTCTTGTGGGATTGCGCCAGGGTCGGGGCCGCAAGTTCGGGTTTGGTCGAGGTGCTTGTCATGGGTTTCTCTCCTTGAAGCCTTGCAGCGAAGTCCGTTTCTGGAAGATCAAAAGGCGTGAATTACCGAGCAACAAAACAGTGAGTTATAGGCAAGTGTTAATAACAATTGAGTTGGGTGCCGGCGCCTGCTGGAGACTAGATAAGAGAGTGCTCGAATAAGTGTCAATAGAGTTTGTTAGTTGCGCGGCGGAATCAGCGTTAATCAGAAATATCCTACGCGCTGAAGTTAATAAGCGTCAGCGTTGCGTCGAACATTACCCGACTTTCGCCCGTTTTGATGCGGCGTGATGGTTGAACCGATGCGACACATAAAGGCGCGATGATTTTGTTGCAGCACATAAATATGTACCGCTCATGGGGATGGAGAGTTGTATAGGTTAGTTACGAGGGCGTTTCGATAAGCGGATGTTTTGTGTGGAGGGTAAATGTCACTTCCGTCCGTGGAAGTTAACAAGTATCAAGCGGTGTTTCAGTGGTGCGCGTTATTCAGGAACTTGCTGAGGAACTGCCGGGTGCGTTCTTCTTTTGGATTGGCAAACAACGCCTTGGCTTCGCCTTGCTCGACAATCACACCCTTGTCGAAAAACACCACGCGGTTCGCCACGTCCCGGGCAAAGCCCATTTCGTGGGTGACGATGACCATGGTGCGGTTCTCTTCGGCGAGGCTGCGGATGGTCGACAGCACTTCGCCAACCAGTTCCGGGTCGAGCGCCGAGGTGGGTTCGTCGAACAGAATGACTTCCGGCTCCATCGCCAGCGCCCGGGCAATCGCCACGCGCTGTTGCTGACCACCGGACAGGCGTCGCGGGTAAGCGTCTTCCTTGCCCGCCAGACCCACTCGGGCCAAGAGCTTTTTGCCCAAGGCAACGGCTTCGTCGTGCGGGATCTTCTTCACGATGATCGGGCCTTCGATCACGTTCTCAAGGGCCGTGCGATGCGGGAACAGGTTGAAGTTCTGGAACACGAAACCGACATGCTGGCGCAAACGACGCACCAGGCCTTGCTGCTGGTTCAACGGGCGGCTGCCATCGATTTCGATGTCGCCAACCTTGATCCGGCCGCTGGTGGGTTCTTCAAGGAAGTTCAGGCAGCGCAGGAACGTGGTTTTACCCGAACCGCTCGGCCCGATAATCGCGACGACCTCACCTTCCTTCACTTCCAGATCGATGCCGTTGAGCACCACTTGACCCTTGAACTGCTTTGTCAGTTTTTCCACGACAATCATTGGGTCAGGACTCCTGGTCGTGCCGATTGACCCGCTCTTCCAACTTGTTCTGCAGGTGCGACAGCACCGTGGCCAGAATCCAGTAGATCAGCGCGGCGGCGAGATACATGGTGAAGACTTCGAAAGTCCGGGCGGTGATCAGTTGCGCCTGGCGGAACAGTTCCGGCACCTGGATGGTGGCGGCCAGTGCCGTGTCCTTGACCAGCGAAATAAAGCTGTTGCCCAGCGGCGGTAAAGCCGTGCGCATCGCTTGCGGAATGATGGCCCGGCGCAGGGTCTGCGCGCGGGTCATGCCGATACTGGCGGCAGCTTCCCACTGGCCACGCTCGATGGAGCTGATCGCGGCACGCAGGATTTCGCAGGCGTAGGCGGCCATGTTCAGCGAGAAGCCGATCAGGGCCGCTGGCAGCGGATCAAGTTCGACGCCCAATTGCGGCAAGCCGTAATAGATCACGAACAGTTGCACCAGCAACGGCGTGCCGCGAAAGAACGACACGTAGATGCGCGCCAGCCAGCTGACCGATTTGAACCGCGACAGGCGCATCAACGCCAGGCCGAAGCCCATCACCAGGCCGAAGAACATCCCGCCCAGGCTCAAGATGACCGTGTAGTACGCGCCCTTCAGCAGGAAGGGCGCGGAGTCCAGTGCGAGTTGGAAAGCTTCTTCCATTATTTAGTGACGTCAGCTTGGAAGTATTTTTCCGAGATCTTTGCCAGTGTGCCGTCGGCACGCAGCTCGTCGAGGGCTTTGTTCACAGCGGCCAGCAGCTCTGGCTCATTTTTGCGCAGGGCAATGCCGGACTCCTGACGGGAGAAGGCTTGGCCTGCAGCCACGGTTTTCGGGGCTTTCTTGGCGTATTCAAGCGCCGCCAGACGGTCGATCAGGATGGCGTCGGTACGGCCATTGTTCAGGTCGGCGAACTTGGTCGGATCATCGTCGTAGGTGCGCACGTCAGCGGTCGGCACATTAGCGCGGACCCACTGTTCATAGTTGGTGCCCAGGCCTACACCGACTTTCTTGCCGGCCAGGTCAGCGGCGGTCTTGATGTTCAGCTTGGCTTCCTTGTCCTTCAGCACCAGCGCCTGAATCCCGGAAATGGTGTACGGCTCGGAGAAGTCATACTTCTTCTTGCGCTCGTCGGAGATGGTCACTTGGTTGACGACCACGTCCAGGCGCTTGGATTCCAGCGCGGCGAGGATGCCGTCCCATTTGGTTGGCTGAATCTTGGCTTTAACGCCCAGTTTTTTCGCCAGGGCTTCGGAGAGCTCGACTTCGAAGCCGGCCAGTTTGCCGTCGGCGTCGACGAAACTGAACGGAGGATAAGTGCCTTCCAGGCCGACGTTGATCACGCCTGCGTCCTTGATTTTTTGCAGCTGCTCACCGGCAACCGCTTGACCCAACAGGCCGGCGCTCAGTGCCAGGCCCAGCGAACCGACCAGCAGGTTTCGACGTAGTGCGGAAAAATTCATGACAAGCCCCTGTGTTTTCTTATGAAGACGCTTTTAGGAAAGTTGGCAAAATCGGGATTTGGACGACTGCAATATCCTGCCCTAAAGCAGCGGATGCGTCTCGCGCCAAATTCGCCTGCGGCGCGACTATATGATGGCGCCGTTAGATGTGAAAATACTAAATATTGATTTTGTTATTCTTTTTGGAGATATGTGGTGTCTTTGGAAAAGATCGCAGCCTTCGGCAGCTCCTACAGGGGTCGGTGTGCTCCCGTAGGAGCTGCCGAAGGCTGCGATCTTTTGATCTTCGTTTGATCGATTACAGGAAATCTTTGTAGGCAAACAACGCCGGCGCCCCACCGGTGTGCAGGAAGATGATCGGCCCATCCTCAAAACGCCCACGCCCGATGCCATCCAGCAACCCGGCCATGGCCTTGCCGGTGTACACCGGATCGAGCAGCAAACCTTCCTGGCTCGCCACCAGCTTCACCGCCGACAACGTCCCGGCATTCGGCTCGCCATAGCGCGGGCCGAAATATTCGTCCCACAGTTCAACCTTGAAATTCGCCGGCAGGCTCACGCCCAGCAGCTCGGCGGTACGTTCGGCCAGCCCTTGGACTTTCGGCCGCTGATCTTCTTCGCTGCGCGACACGGTCACGCCAATCACGGGCAGAGCCGGGATGGCTTCGCTCAAGGCCAGCGCCAGACCGCTGTGGGTCCCGGCACTGCCCGAGGCCAGGACCACGGCGGCGAATTGCAGGCCGGTGTCCTTGATCTGTTCCGCCAGTTCCAGGCCGGCGCGCACGTAACCCAGCGCGCCCAGGGCGTTGGAACCACCAATCGGCACCAGATACGGTTTCTTGCCGTTGTTGCGCAAGCGATCGGCCAGGGCTTGCAGTTGCTCGTCGGCGTTGTCGAGGTTTTCCACCAATTCGACTTTGGCTTCGAACAGGTCGAGCAGCAGTCGGTTGCCGTTGCCGACGTAGTTGGCGTCGTCGGTGCCCAGCGGGTTTTCCAGCAGCGCAACGCAGCCCAGGCCCAGTTTGGCGGCGATGGCGGCGGTCTGGCGTACATGGTTGGACTGGAGCGCACCTGCCGTGATCAAGGTGTCGGCGCCCTGGGCCAGCGCATCGGCGGCCAGGTATTCGAGTTTGCGCAGCTTGTTGCCGCCCATGGCCAGCGGCGTCAGGTCATCGCGTTTGACGTAGACATCGCGGCCCAGCCAGGTCGACAGGCGTTCAAGTTTTTCCAGGGCGGTGGGATGGCCAAGCAGGTCGAGGCGGTTAAAGCGGGCAAGCTGTTGTTTGATCATGGGTCCGTACTGGCGGTGGGAGATGTCAGGACTATAGGCACGCTCATTTGTACGGGCAACCGCCAATCGCTTATATCCGAATGTGCTGAACACAGCACTATTGGTTCTTAATTCGGCTCCAAGCCCTTGCCGTAAAGTAATCGCCGTCAGCGCGGCCAGACAGTCCGGCCGCCCGTGAGGAGTTTTTACCGTGAGCGAGCGTTCCAGCCATTGGCAATTGCAGACCATCGTCAGCCAACTGCGCACGGCGCGTGATCAATGGCGTGCACAAAACGGCCGGGCCAGCGGCGAGCAGGGCGGTCGCGAGTTGCCGTCCCGGGCGGCCATGGCGGACATTCTTGAAGCCTTGTGCGGCGCGTTGTTCCCGATGCGCCTGGGGCCGGTGGATTTGCGCGAAGAGAGTGAAGACTTCTACGTCGGCCACACCCTCGACGTCGCGTTGAACGCATTGTTGGCCCAGGCGCGGCTTGAGTTGCGCTACGCCGCCCGTCACAGCGCCCAGGCTGACACCGAAGTCGAAGCCAAAACCATCCAGATCATCCAGGAATTTGCCCTCGCCTTGCCGGGGCTGCGCAGCCTGTTGGACACCGACGTGCTGGCGGCTTATCACGGCGACCCGGCGGCCCGCAGCGTCGATGAAGTGCTGCTGTGCTACCCGGGGATTCTGGCGGTGATTCACCATCGCCTGGCCCATCATTTGTACCGCGCCGGGTTGCCATTGCTGGCGCGGATCAGCGCGGAAATCGCTCACTCGGCGACCGGCATCGACATTCATCCGGGGGCGCAGATCGGCCGCAGCTTCTTTATCGATCACGGGACGGGTGTGGTGATTGGCGAGACGGCGATCATCGGCGAGCGGGTGCGGATTTATCAGGCCGTGACGTTGGGCGCCAAGCGCTTCCCGGCGGATGAGGACGGCCAGTTGCAGAAGGGCCATCCGCGCCATCCGATTGTGGAGGACGATGTGGTGATCTATGCCGGGGCGACGATTCTGGGGCGGATCACCATTGGCAAGGGCTCGACCATTGGTGGCAACGTCTGGTTGACCCGCAGCGTGCCGGCGGGGGCCAACCTGACCCAGGCGAATTTGCAGCATGATGATGGGACGCAGAAGTAAACCTCGAAATCTTCGCTGACTGAGCTGGCCTCTTCGCGGGCAAGCCTCGCTCCTACAGGTCGTGCGCCATTTTCAAATGAGCGCATGACCTGTAGGAGCGAGGCTTGCCCGCGAAGGGTTTCAAGCCGAACCGAGATAATGGCATTGCGCCAATTTCCCAGTGAACGAATCCCCCAAACCCCGCGTCATACCCTTCCTTGAGCTAGCGTACAGAACGTACCGCCGAGCCCTGCGATTAGTCCTTAGCCTGCTATTCATGTTTAACTTGAACGCTCATTCAAGTTAAACCGCCGGTTTGCTGCCCGCTCACAACAGGAGGCTTGCCCTTGCCGAGTCCGTTACTGATTGCCCTGTTTCACCCCCTTGAGGTGCGCCTTTCATGAGTGCGCCGTCCACTCCTCCTAGCGGCCAGGTCCGCATGAATCCGCCAGTGTTTTACTTCGCGGCGGGTTTCATTTTGTTGTTCGGCGTTGTCGTGATGGCCATGCCCGAACAGGCCGGTGCCTGGTTGCTGGAAGCGCAAAACTGGGCGGCCAATACGGTCGGCTGGTATTACATGCTCGCGATGACCCTGTATCTGGTCTTCGTGGTGGTCACCGCGTTGTCTGGCTACGGCAAGATCAAACTCGGTGCCGACCACGACGAACCCGAATTCAGTTACCTGTCCTGGGCCGGCATGCTGTTCGCCGCCGGGATCAGCATCACGCTGTTTTTCTTTTGTGTCTCCGAACCGCTGACGCATTTGGCGCAACCGCCCCAAGGCACCGCCGGCACGCCGGAAGCGGCGCGGCAGGCGATGCAGATTCTGTTTCTGCACTGGGGCCTGCATGGCTGGGGCGTGTTTGCCTTCGTCGGCATGGCGCTGGCGTATTTCGCGTATCGGCATAACCTGCCGCTGGCCCTGCGTTCGGCGCTGTATCCGCTGATCGGCAAACGCATCAACGGCCCGATCGGCTACGCGGTGGATGGCTTCGGCATCATCGCCACGGTGTTCGGTCTCGGCGCGGACATGGGCTTCGGGGTCTTGCACCTGAACTCAGGCCTGGACTACCTGTTCGGCATCGCCCACACCCACTGGATTCAGGTCGGCCTGATCACGCTGATGATGGGCGCGGCGATCATTGTTGCGGTGTCCGGCGTCGATAAAGGCGTGCGGGTCATGTCCGACATCAACATGCTGCTGGCCTGTGCGCTGCTGCTGTTTGTGTTGTTCGCCGGCCCGACGCAGCACCTGCTCAACACCTTGATCCAGAACATCGGCGATTACCTCGGCGCGTTGCCGATGAAGAGTTTCGACCTCTACGCCTACGACAAACCCAGCGACTGGCTGGGCGGTTGGACAGTGTTCTACTGGGCCTGGTGGATTGCATGGTCGCCGTTCGTGGGCCTGTTCATCGCACGGATTTCCCGGGGCCGGACCATCCGCGAATTCGTCTTCGGCGTGCTGCTGATCCCGCTCGGTTTCACCCTGGCGTGGATGTCGATCTTCGGCAACAGCGCCATCGACCAAGTGCTCAACCACGGCATGAGTGCGCTCGGCATGTCGGCCATCGATAACCCGTCGATGACCTTGTACCTGCTGCTGGAAACCTACCCGTGGAGCAAAACCGTCATCGCGGTCACGGTGTTCATCAGCTTCGTGTTCTTCGTCACGTCCGCCGATTCGGGCACCGTGGTGTTGTCGACGCTGTCCGCCAAGGGCGGCAACCCCGACGAAGACGGGCCGAAGTGGCTGCGGGTGTTCTGGGGCGCGATGACCGCGCTGGTGACCAGTGCGCTGCTGTTCTCCGGCAGCATTGATGCGCTGAAATCAGCGGTGGTGCTGACCTCGCTGCCGTTCTCGATGATCTTGTTGCTGATGATGTGGGGGCTGCACAAAGCGTTTTACCTGGAGTCCCAGAAGCAGATCGCGCAGATGCATTCCCTGGCGCCGGTGTCCGGTTCCAAACGTGGCGGCTGGCGTCAGCGCTTGAGTCAGGCCGTGCATTTCCCGTCGAGGGATGAGGTCTATCGTTTCCTCGACACCACGGTGCGCCCGGCGATTGAAGAAGTGACGGCGGTGTTCGTCGAGAAGGGCTTGAACGTGGTCGCTCAGCCGGACCCGGCGAACGACAGCGTCAGCCTGGAAATCGGTCATGGCGAGCAGCATCCGTTCATCTACCAAGTGCAGATGCGTGGCTACTTCACGCCATCCTTCGCCCGTGGCGGCATGGGCTCCAAGCAGCTCAACAACCGTCGCTACTACCGGGCCGAAGTGCATTTGAGCGAAGGCAGTCAGGACTACGATCTGGTGGGTTACACCAAGGAACAGATCATCAACGACATCCTCGACCAGTACGAACGGCACATGCAGTTCCTGCACCTGGTGCGTTGATCGGGCGCCGGTGGCGCCTAGGCTTTGTTCAGCACCATGAACAACACCAGCGCCGCCACCGGCACACTGAACACCAACGCACCGACCACCAGTTCCGAGCTTACGGACTGGCCCGCCGTGACCACACCAATCGCGCCATTGATCACCGTCAACGCCAGCCACAGCACGACAAAACTGTAGGTCAGGGTCTGACGGCTGAACCCGATTCGCTCGCCGATGTACAGCATCATGGCCAGCAGGACCAGGCCGAAGAAAATGATGATGGTGGTGTGCATGGTGGATTCCGTCCTTTAGGGGGATGTGCTGTCAGGTCCGCATTTGGTCTGTGCCACTTCACCAGTTTAGTGGTGCGATAGAGATCCAGTGTGCAGGCCCGCACCTTATCGCCACTGACATAAATCGGCACATGTTCGATTACCCGCGGACTGCTTGAGAAGATGCTGTGTCGAGCTCGTTACCCGCTGGTCCGGGAGCAGTGTCGGCGCGGACTCATTCGGCTAGTATTTATCATCGTGTGTATGGTGTGTATAAAAATTGCTTTTCGGTGCCTAGAGTACGCAGCACTTGCTGTCGAAAAGGGCGAAGGAAAATGCGCAGTCGGGAAATGATCAGGATGATCGAAGAAGACGGTTGGTATCTGGTGGCCGTGAAGGGTAGCCACCACCAGTACAAACATTCTCGCAAGCTTGGGAGGGTGACAATCAAGCATCCGGATTCGGATCTGCCTAAAGGCACGATCAACAGCATATTGAAACAGGCGGGCCTGAAATGAGCCCCGTCATCGGATACGAGCGTCCCGAGGGGGCTCTACTACAGGAAGGATTCATCCAAATGAAATTTCCGGTCGTTCTGCATAAGGATGCCGACTCAGAGTACGGCGTGATTGTCCCGGACGTGCCAGGGTGCTTCTCCGCTGGCAGCACGGTTGCCCAGGCATTTGAAAATGTTAAAGAGGCGTTGTCTTTGCACTATGAAGGCCTGGTGGCTGATCGTGAGCCGTTGCCCCAAGTCCGCGAGATTGACGCTCATATCGATAACCCTGATTACGCGGGTGGCGTGTGGGGCGTGGTCGAGTTCGATATCACGCCTTACTTCGGCAAGTCGGTTCGCTTCAATGCCACGCTACCTGAGCAGTTGCTGGAACGTATCGACCAGACGGTAAGGCGAGACCAGCGCTACAGTTCGAGGTCTGGCTTTCTCGCGGCCGCAGCCTTACGCGAACTGTCGGCTTGACTCGGACTCCCACGGGGGCGGTGTAAATCAGTGAGGGGTGTGTGTATCGCTCAGGCGCTCGATCACTCGACACGCCAGTAAATTCAAGCGCTGCACCTCCACTGGCGACACCTCCAGACTTCAAGCGCCTGGCGCAGATTGCCGAAGTGGCGAAGTTCCACGCGTTGTTCGTCGCCAACCGGACCGATTGCCAGCGGCATGGCCCGCTCAGACCCCTTTGAACCCCTGACTTTGATGCCTGCATTGAGCGCTGTGACAGGGCGTATCGGGCTGATCGCCACCGGCCTCGGCCAGCGATAAAGAGCCGTACCATGTGGCACGAAAATTCGCATCTCTTGGCTATTTTTCAGGAGGCGCTCAGCGTGGAATCTGGCGACTTCCGACAACGCCGCCGAAGCACAAAATATCGGTCACGACGTGCCTGTCGGCCATGATGACCAATACTGGCGGGCTCCGGAGTTCCATCCAGGGGTCACCGGACGCTGGGACAGTTACGAGGATGAAGCCTTCGTACGAGAAAAAGCCAGCGGTACGTACTACCGCCCGGAAAAGTACACATCCTCAACCACGTCGGCGAACATTTCCGGTTCGCTGAACATGGCGCGGGACAACCGGTGATCGCACAGGCCGGTTCTTCCGAACTTGAGCGTGAGCTCGCAGCGCTGACTCGCTGACAATCAGCCCAGTGTTTTTTTGTGGTCGTCCGGCAGACTGAAAGCGAAGCCCAAGAAAAATGTGAAACGTTTCAGCAATTCGTCGAACGCCGAGGTTGGCGTCGCACTGCTTGGGCGTATGCTGGGCAACTTCGACTTGGCGACGTACCCGCTGGACGGACCGCTGCCGGCGTTGCCACTGAGCGAAAGCAGCCAGCAAAGCCGTCAGAAACGGCTGACGGAAAACTGGCGGGTCAGCAGAACCCGGTCGCGGCTACGCAGCCGAACGGGAGCAAGCACCCTCGCCACCGGATTGATGCCTGATTCCAAATAGTAGTAAACCCAAACAAGAGAGGATTCGATGACTTACACCGCTGCCGAAAACCGCTATGACTCCATCCCATACCGCCGCGTAGGTCGCAGCGGGCTGGTGTTGCCGGCCCTCTCGCTGGGTCTGTGGCACAACTTCGGCGACAGCACGCCGATCGACACCCAGCGCTCGCTGTTGCGCACCGCGTTCGACCTGGGCATCAACCACTTCGACCTGGCCAACAACTACGGCCCGCCGTACGGCAGCGCCGAAATCAACTTCGGTCGTTTGCTGCGCGAAGACTTCAAGCAGTACCGCGACGAGTTGATCATCTCCAGCAAGGCTGGTTGGGACATGTGGCCGGGCCCTTACGGCCAGGGCGGCGGTTCGCGCAAATACGTGCTGGCCAGCCTCGACCAGAGCCTGCAACGCCTGGGCCTCGATTACGTGGACATCTTCTATTCCCACCGCTTCGACCCGGACACTCCGCTGGAAGAAACCGCCAGCGCCCTCGCTACCGCTGTGCAACAGGGCAAGGCGCTGTACATCGGTATCTCGTCCTACTCCGGGGTGAAAACCCGGGAAATGGCCGCGCTGTTGCAAGAGTGGAAAGTGCCGCTGTTGATTCATCAACCGGCCTACAACCTGCTCAACCGTTGGGTCGAAAAAGACCTGCTGGACGTCACCGACGAACTCGGTGCCGGGGTGATCGCCTTCACACCGTTGGCCCAAGGCCTGTTGACCGACAAATACCTCAACGGCATTCCAAAAGACGCGCGAGTTAACCGCCCGGGCGGTGGTTCGTTGCAGGGATCGCACCTGTCCGAAGCCAACATCGCCCACGTGCGCGGGCTCAACGAAATCGCCAAGCGTCGCGGTCAAAGCCTGGCGCAACTGGCGCTGGCCTGGACCCTGCGCGATCCGCGCGTGACTTCGGCGCTGATCGGCGCAAGCCGGCCGGAGCAGATCATCGAGAACGTCGGGGCGTTGAAGAATCTGAGCTTTAGCGCGGAAGAACTGGCGGAGATCGACCGGTTTGCCCAAGAGGGCGGGATCAATCTTTGGGAGAAGCCTTCGACGGCTGAGTAACTTTTAAAAAGCAAAAGATCGCAGCCTTCGGCAGCTCCTACGGGATTGATGTTCGACCGCAATATTGGCGGCGACCGCCATCATTGTAGGAGCTGCCGGAGGCTGCGATCTTTTGACCTTAAAAAAACGGCACATCCCCCAACACCGTTGCCCGCTGCATCACTCGCCGCGCCGGCCGGTAATCGTCCACCGCGTAATGCTGGGTCACGCGGTTATCCCAGAACGCCACATCATCCTTCTGCCAGCGCCAGCGAATGGTGAATTCCGGCCGTGTGGCATGGGCGAACAAGAACTTCAAAATCACCTCGCTCTCAGTCTCCGACAGCTCATTGATCTTCGACGTGAACCCTTCATTGACGAACAGCGAGCGGCGCCCGCTCACCGGGTGCGTGCGGATCACCGGGTGCGACAGCGGCGGATTCTTGCGCCGGGCTTCTTCCCACTGGGCCAATGCTTCTGGCGTGTTGCCATAGCGCTCCAGCGGAAATGAACGGGTGAAGTCATGGGTCGCCGTCAGTCCTTCGAGCAAGGTTTTCAGCGGCGCCGACAAGGCTTCATACGCCGCAATCCCGCTGGCCCACAACGTATCGCCGCCAAACTCCGGCAGCAATTTGGCGCTGAGCACCGCGCCCATGGCCGGGGTCGGCAGGAAGGTGACGTCGGTGTGCCAGATTGCGTTATCGCGCACGTCGGTGACGGCGGTGTCGAGGATCAGCACTTCCGGCTGTTCCGGCACGTTCGGGTAGATCGGGTGAATGTGCAGGTCGCCGAAATAGGCGGCGAAACGCGCTTGTTGTTGCGGCGTGATCGGTTGGTCGCGGAAGAACAACACCTGGTGCTTGAGCAACGCCTGTTCGATGGCGTCGCGTTGTTCCAAGTTCAGCGGCTGGCTGACATCGATGCCGCTGATCTGCGCGCCGAGGGCCGAGCTTAAAGGGACGATGTTCAGAGTGCTCATGGTGGTTCTCTTCAATTCCGGGTGTTGCCTATGTTTACGAACGACACCGCACCTGTAGGAGCTGCCGAGTGAAACGAGGCTGCGATCTTTTGATCTTGCTCTCTAAAAACAACATCAAAAGATCGCAGCCTCGTTTCACTCGGCAGCTCCTACGGGGTTGATCCAAAAAAGGGGCAATTTAGGCGCTTCAGTGTGCCTGGCCGTGCCACGGCACCAGTTTGCGTTGCAGCGCGCGCAGGCCCATTTCCATGGCGAAGGCGATCAGCGCGATGACCAGAATCCCCAGCACCACCACATCGGTGACCAGGAATTGCGCGGCCGACTGCACCATGAAGCCCAAACCGCTGGTAGCCGCAATCAATTCGGCGGCGACCAGCGTCGACCAACCCACACCCAGACCAATCCGCACGCCAGTCAAGATATCCGGCAACGCGCTCGGCAGAATCACATGCCGAATCAACTGCGCCCGGGTCGCGCCCAGCGACTGCGCGGCGCGCAACTTGGCCGGGTCAACCGTGCGCACGCCGGTGGCGGTGGCGATGGCAATCGGGGCGAAGATCGCCAGGTAAATCAGCAAGACTTTCGACAGCTCGCCGATACCGCACCAGATCACGATCAGTGGCAGATAAGCCAACGGTGGAATCGGGCGGTAGAACTCGATCAGCGGGTCTAGAATCCCGCGAGCGATGCGGTTATGCCCGATGGCGATACCCACCGGCACGGCGGTCAACACGGCGAAACCGAGGCCCAGGCCTATCCGGCTCAGACTCGCGCCCAAGTGCTGCCACAAGGTCGAATCCATGTAGCCGGTGGTCGCCAGCAGCCAGCCTTTTTGCAGCACGGCGGACGGTGGCGGCAGAAACAGCGGCTCGATCAACCCGGTGGCGGTGACGGCCCACCAGATAAACACCAGAGCAATCAGCGTCAACACACTGATCCAGCGTGTGCTGACACGGCGACGAACCGGAATCACGGTCGCCCCCGGCTTCACCGTCACCGCTGGAATTTCATAGCTGCTCATGCGCGCTCCTGCCGCTGGGCGGCGCTGCGTTGGGAGAACACTTTGGCGAGCACGTGTTCGCGGGTTTCGATAAAGCGCGGGTCGGATTTGATCGCCCGTGCCGACTCGCCGGCGGCGTACCGCTGGCCGAAATCCAGGCTCAGGCGCTCGACGATTTGCCCGGGATTCGGCGCCAACAGAATCAAGTCAGTGGCGAGGAACACCGCTTCTTCGATGTCGTGGGTAATCAGGAAAACCGGTTTGGCGGTGCGCCGCCAGACTTGCAGCAGCAGCTCCTGCATTTGTTCGCGGGTGAAGGCGTCGAGGGCGCCGAAGGGTTCGTCCATCAGCAATACGCGCGGGTCGGCGGCGAGGGCTCGGGCCAGACCGACACGTTGCTTCTGACCGCCGGAGAGCTGCCAGATGCGGCGGTTTTCGAAACCGGAAAGGTCCACCAGCGCGAGCATTTCCCGGGCACGGATTTCCCGTTTATCCCGGGACACGCCGGCCAGTTCCAGACCGAAACCGACGTTGGCCAGCACGTCCTGCCAGGGCAGCAGGGCGTCGTCCTGGAACACCACGCCACGTTCGGCGCTCGGGCCTTTGACCGGCACGCCATCGAGGGTGATGCGCCCGGCGCTGGGCTCGACGAAACCGGCAATCAGGTTCAACAGCGAAGTCTTGCCACTGCCGGACGGGCCGAGGGCCACCAGCAATTGCTGGGGCCCCAGGCTCAAGGAAATATCCGCCAGTACCGGTTCCGGACTGCCGGGGTACTGTGCGCTGATGCGCTCCAGCTGTAGCAAAGCCATCGCAATGAACTCCCGATCAGTTGGTGATGTATTTGGCGCTGACGTACGGGGCGTAATCCGGCAGCACGGCCTCGACCTTGCCTTGTTCTTTGAGGAACGCGGCGGTGTCGGTGATGGCTTTGGTGGTCGGCGCGCCGAGGGTGATCACTTGATCGGCCGCCAGCGGGTAGACGTTGCCTTGCAGCAGCAATGGAATGTCAGAGGCCTTGGCGCCGGAGAGCTTCACCAGTTTGTCGACGTTGGATTGGTTGGCGAGCCAGGCTTTCGGGTCTTTGCGGTAGTCGGCGTAGGCATCCAGGGTCACTTTGGCGAACGCGGTGACGATTTCCGGGTGCTTCTCGGCGAAGTCTTTGCGCACGATCCAGGCATCGAAGGTCGGCGCGCCGAACTTGGCCAGTTCACCAGAGGTGATCAGCACTTTGCCGTTTTCCTTAGCCACGCCCAACGCTGGGTCCCAGACGTACGTGGCGTCGATGTCACCGCGTTTCCACGCAGCGACGATGGCCGGTGGCGCGAGGTTGAGGATGGTGACTTTCGACGGATCGATGTTCCAGTGCTTCAGCGCGGCGAGCAGGCTGTAGTGGCCGGTGGACACGAACGGCACGGCGATTTTTTTGCCGATCAGGTCTTGCGGGGTCTTGATCCCGGAACCGTCGCGAGCGACCAGCGCTTCAGCGGCGCCGATCTGGGTGGCGATGAGGAAAGTTTCAACCGGGACCTTACGGGTGATGGCGGCGGTCAAAGGACTGGAACCGAGGTAACCGATCTGCACGTCGCCAGAGGCAATGGCGGCGATGATGTCGGCACCGTTGTCGAATTTGCGCCAGTCGATCTTGGCGTGGGTGGCTGTTTCGTACGCGCCGTCGGCCTGGGCGACTTTGGCCGGGTCCACGGTGGTCTGGTAGGCGACGGTGAGGTCGGCTGCCTGGGCAAAGAAGCTCGCCGCAGCCAGAGACGCGGCCGCCAGGAGGCGAAGGGGAAAGTGCAGTTTCATGGGGAAGCTCCTTGTCAGGCGACCGAGTGTCGGCGTGAAAGGAGACTAAATGATCTAAGAATCCGAAAATAAATAACTTTTTCGAATGAGCTTATGAGCGGAAAATTCTAAAGGATCAAAAGATCGCAGCCTGCGGCAGCTCCTCCAACGGTAGCGTGAAGACACAAAATTGCGTGATGCGGGCAAAAAAAAAATCGCAACCTCGACACCGCCCCGTAGGAGCTGCCGAAGGCTGCGATCTTTTTACAGGCGCTGATTAATTACTGATCGCCAGAATGCTCGCCTGATACGACCCGACAAACACATCGAAATCGCCGACTTCGTTCTGCTCCAGCTCAGCCTGTTCAGCCAGGGACGAACGCGCGCGTGCTTCAAACTTCGCCTGATCTTCAGCACTCAACGGCTCGCTGCGGAAATACTCCGCATGCACCCGGCTCTGACGCAGGGAGAACTGGGCAAAGCTTTCCTTGTGCTCAGCCATCGCCGCCAGCACCTGGGCCGATGGGGTCCGGGACGAATCCTTGACCTTCTCCATTTGCACATCCAGCGCCTTGCTATGGGCATCGCCGCCATGGCTCTGATCGAGCAACGCCGCCAGTGGGGCAATCTTCTCCAGCAGTTCGGCGGCCCATTCCTTCATCTCCACCGGTTGCCCGTCGCGTTGCAATTGCAGGCCCGGGCGCCGACCTTCCTTGACCACGCTGAGGAAGTTCGAGGTGGCGTTGTTACAAGTGTTGGCGGCCAGCAGCGGGCTATCGTTCAACGCGCAGTACAGCAGGAACGCGTCGAGGAACCGCGATTCGGTCAGGTCGATGCCCATCGGCAGGAACGGATTGATGTCCAGGCAACGCACTTCGACGTACTGAATGCCGCGAGCCACCAGCGCCTGGATCGGCCGTTCGCCGGTGTAGGTCACGCGTTTCGGGCGGATGTTGGAGTAGTACTCGTTTTCGATCTGCAGGATGTTGGTGTTGAGCTGAACCCACTCTCCGTCCTTGTGCGTGCCGACTTCAACGTACGGCGCGTAAGGCGTGGCGACCGCTTTGCGCAGGCTGTCGGTGTAGCTGGCCAAATCGTTGTAGCACGGCGTCAGGCCGGCCTGGGCGTTGCTCTGGTAACCGAGATCGCTCATGCGCAGGCTGGTGGCGTAGGGCAGGTACAAGGTGTCCGGGTCCAGTTGTTCCAACTGGTGCGAACGACCGCGCAGGAAACCGGCGTCCAGGGCTGGCGAGGCACCGAACAGGTACATCAGCAGCCAGCTATAGCGACGGAAGTTACGGATCAGCGCGATGTAGGCCGTGGACTGATAGTCGCGGTCGGTACCGACAAAGCCTTCAGCCTCTTTGAGCAGTGGCCAGAGCTTTTCCGGCAGGGAAAAGTTGTAGTGAATCCCGGCGATGCATTGCATGGTCTTGCCGTAGCGCAGGGCCAGGCCCTTGCGGTAGACGTACTTGAGCTGACCGATGTTGGAGGTGCCGTAGTACGCAATCGGGATGTCTTCCTCGGCCGGCAGCGGGCACGGCATCGAGGGGCTCCACAGGAACTCGTTGCCGAGTTTGCTGTAGGCAAAACGGTGAATGCTGTCCAGGCTCGCCAGGGTGTCTGCCGGGTCGGGCAGGGCAGGCGTGATGAACTCCAGCAGCGATTCGGAATAATCGGTGGTGATTTGTTCGTTGGTCAGCGCGGAACCCAATGCTTCCGGGTGCGGCGTTTGCGCCAGGCGACCTTCATCGGTCACGCGCAGGCATTCACGTTCGATGCCGTGAAGGCACTGTTCGAGCAGAGAGAGGTTAGCGCGCTCGCCGAGCAGAGCCAGGCGGCGGTTGAGAAGTTCGCTCAAGTTGGATTCCTTCACGCGTCAGTCGCCCCAATATGGGGGTGGGCAAGACGGTCTACAAGGGTGAAGTTAAAACTGGCGTTTTCGCCTGGTTTTGGAACGAGCTGCAATCAATGTGGGAGCGGGCTTGCTCGCGAAGACGGAGTGTCAGTCAACAAAAAAATTGCCTGATACACCGCTTTCGCGAGCAAGCCCGCTCCCACAGGGAATTTCGGCGCTGCGGTCACAGCGCTGAAATTAACTCAAATCGATGACGTCTAGCTACAGGACAGCGAACGTGCCTTGTGCTTTTGCGACCAGTTTGTCGCCTTGCATCACGTCAGCTTCGACCACCAGCGTGCGGCGGCCCGGATGAATCACCCGTGCCGTGCACAGCACTTCGCCCTCGGAAACGGCGCGAATGTAGTTGATCTTGCATTCGATGGTCGCGCTCTGCTGGTCAAAGCCGTGGGTGCTGGAACAGGCCAGCCCCATGGCAATGTCCACCAGGCTGAACAAGGCCCCGCCGTGCAGCTTGCCGCCGCGATTGCGCAGCTCTGGCTCAAGCCCCAGGGCGACTTGCGCCACCCCGGTTTCCAGGCTGTGCAAGCGACACCCCAGCAGCTTGAAAAACGCGCTTTCGGTCAGCCCGGCAGGGATTTCCATCAGCGTTTCTTCAACGTTTTGGCGTTGGCGAACAGCGAAGCCATGGCGTTGTTGGCCGGGGCCGCCGCTGTGGTTTCCTTGCGCGGTGCGGTGTTCTGGGACTGGCGCGGCGCCGAACCCGGACGTGCGCCACGGGCGCCGTCGATTTTCTCGCCCGGCGTGTCGCTCATGCGCATCGACAGGCCCACGCGTTTACGCGGGATATCGATTTCCATGACCTTCACTTTCACCACGTCACCGGCCTTCACCGCTTCCCGTGGGTCTTTGATGAACTTCTCCGAAAGCGCGGAGATGTGCACCAAACCGTCCTGATGCACGCCGATATCAACGAACGCGCCGAAGTTGGTCACGTTGGTTACCACGCCTTCGAGGATCATCCCCAGCTCCAGGTCCTTGAGGTCTTCGACGCCTTCCTGGAACTCGGCAGTCTTGAACTCGGGACGCGGGTCGCGACCGGGTTTTTCCAGTTCTTGCAGGATGTCGGTGACCGTTGGCAGACCGAAAGTCTCGTCGGTGTACTTCTTCGGATCGAGACGCTTGAGGAAGCTCGCGTCACCGATCAGCGAACGGATATCACGGTCGGTCTCAGCGGCAATGCGCTGCACCAGCGGATAGGCTTCCGGGTGAACGGCAGACGAATCCAGTGGATTGTCACCGTTCATGACGCGCAGGAAACCGGCGGCTTGTTCGAAGGTTTTTTCGCCCAGGCGCGCGACTTTCTTCAGCGCGGCGCGGGTTTTGAATGCGCCGTGTTCGTCGCGGTGGCTGACGATGTTCTGCGCCAGGGTCGCGTTCAGGCCCGAGATTCGCGCCAGCAGCGCCACGGAAGCGGTGTTCACGTCCACGCCCACGGCGTTTACGCAGTCCTCGACCACAGCATCCAGGCCACGGGCCAGTTTCAACTGCGACACGTCGTGCTGGTACTGGCCGACACCGATGGATTTCGGATCGATCTTCACCAGTTCGGCCAACGGGTCTTGCAAGCGACGCGCGATGGATACGGCGCCACGGATCGACACGTCGAGGTCCGGGAATTCCTTGGACGCCAGTTCCGACGCCGAGTAAACCGATGCACCGGCCTCGGAGACCATGACTTTGGTCATTTTCATCGCCGGGTATTTTTTGATCAGCTCAGCGGCCAGTTTGTCGGTTTCGCGGCTGGCGGTGCCGTTGCCGATGGCGATCAGGTCCACCGCGTGCTTGGCGCACAGGGCGGCGAGGATCGCGATGGTCTGATCCCACTTGTTGTGCGGCACGTGCGGGTAAACCGTGGCGTGATCCAGCAGCTTGCCGGTGGAATCGACCACGGCCACTTTGCAACCGGTGCGCAGGCCCGGGTCGAGGCCCAGGGTGGCGCGCGGACCGGCCGGGGCCGACAGCAGCAAGTCGTGCAGGTTGTGGGCGAACACGTTGATCGCTTCGGTTTCCGCGCCATCGCGCAGTTCGCCCAGCAGGTCGGTTTCCAAATGCGTGTAGAGCTTCACTTTCCAGGTCCAGCGCACCACTTCGCCCAGCCATTTGTCGGCGGCGCGGTTCTGGTTCTGGATGCCGAACTGCTGGCCGATCATGCCTTCGCACGGGTGCATCGCGCCCGGCAGCTCTTCGCCGACTTTCAGCGAGGAACTCAGAATGCCTTCGTTGCGGCCACGGAAAATCGCCAGCGCGCGGTGCGACGGCATGCTTTTGAGGGGTTCGTCGTGTTCGAAATAGTCGCGGAACTTGGCGCCTTCTTCTTCCTTGCCGGCGATCACGCGGGCACTGAGGGTGGCTTCCTGCTTCAAGTAGCTGCGCAGCTTGTCGAGCAGGCCGGCGTCTTCGGCGAAGCGTTCCATCAGGATGTATTTGGCGCCTTCGAGGGCGGCCTTCACATCGGCCACGCCTTTTTCGGCGTCGATGAAGCGCGCGGCTTCGGTGTCTGGGGTCAGGGTCGGGTCGTTGAACAGGCCGTCGGCCAAATCGCCGAGGCCGGCTTCCAGGGCAATCTGGCCCTTGGTGCGGCGCTTCTGCTTGTACGGCAGGTACAAGTCTTCGAGGCGGGTCTTGGTGTCGGCGAGTTTGATGTCGCGTTCGAGTTGCGGGGTCAACTTGCCCTGTTCCTGGATGCTGGCCAGGATGCTGATGCGCCGTTCGTCGAGTTCTCGCAGGTAGCGCAGGCGCTCTTCCAGATGCCGCAACTGGATGTCATCGAGGCTGCCGGTCACTTCTTTCCGGTAGCGGGCGATGAAGGGAACGGTAGAGCCCTCATCGAGTAGCGCGACGGCCGCTTCGACCTGTTGTGGGCGTACACCGAGTTCCTCGGCGATGCGGCTGTTGATGCTGTCCATAAAACCACCTGACAAATTGTGAAAGCAGGCTCGCAGGCGCAGGGATAAAGGCTCGGCGAGACTGGTTGAGCGGCCTGGCCTGCGCCGCTACCTGGGTCAACAGGCATCCCGTTGACCCGTGAAATCGAACAATGACTGCGCACGCCATAAAAATAAAAAGCGGCGTATTCCAGTCACGATCAGACGTTGCCTGACACAAAACGCCGCGCATTATAACCAGCGTTCTGTCATTCGGGGGCATTGCACTCTGTAGGCAAAAAGGCCGGTTTTCTGGCGGTGAAGGAAAAATCTGCTAACAATGCACACGGTGCGTATAACGGCAGCTACGCCATAATGCGCGCCGAGCTAAAAGGAGCATCTAATGAGCAGCACTGCAAACAATGCTGAAGGCGAAAAAATTCTAATTGTTGATGACGATCCAGGGCTGAGCAGCCTGCTGGAACGCTTTTTCGTCAGCAAGGGCTACCGTGCCCGTGCCGTCCCGAACACTGAACAAATGGACCGCTTGCTGGCCCGCGAAGTGTTCAACCTGGTTGTCCTCGACCTGATGCTGCCCGGCGAAGACGGCCTCACCGCCTGCCGCCGTCTGCGCGGTGCGAACAATCAGATCCCGATCATCATGCTCACCGCCAAGGGCGACGAGCTGAGCCGTATCAAGGGCCTGGAACTGGGCGCCGACGATTACCTGGCCAAGCCGTTCAACCCGGACGAGCTGATGGCTCGGGTCAAAGCGGTTCTGCGCCGTCAGGCTGCACCCGTGCCGGGCGCACCGGGCAGCGAAGACGAAAGCGTGACCTTCGGTGACTACGAACTGTCCCTGGCCACCCGCGAACTCAAACGCGGCGATGAAGTGCACATGCTCACCACCGGTGAGTTCGCGGTGCTCAAGGCCCTGGTCATGAACGCCCGTCAGCCGCTGACCCGCGACAAACTGATGAACCTGGCCCGTGGCCGCGAGTGGGATGCCCTGGAGCGTTCCATCGACGTGCAGATTTCCCGTCTGCGCCGGATGATCGAACCCGATCCATCCAAACCGCGTTACATCCAGACGGTCTGGGGCGTGGGCTACGTGTTCGTTCCGGATGGCGCCGCCACCAAGTGATCGGCGATTTGTAGGAGCGGGTCATGCGGATGAGGTTATCCGCAGACTCGCGATCCGCAATATGCGAGCATCGCTCGCTCCTGCAAGTGTGTAGCGGTTATCCATGAAAACCCCCGTTTGGTTCCCCCAGAGTTTCTTCTCCCGCACCCTGTGGCTGGTGCTGATCGTCGTCCTGTTCTCCAAAGCGCTGACCCTGGTTTATCTGTTGATGAACGAAGACGTGCTGGTGGACCGCCAATACAGCCACGGCGTCGCCCTGACGCTGCGCGCCTATTGGGCCGCCGATGAAGAAAATCGCGCCAAAATCGCTGACGCCGCGACCCTGATCCGGGTGGTGGGCGCCGGTGTGCCGGAAGGTGAGCAACACTGGCCGTACAGCGAAATCTATCAGCGGCAAATGCAGGCGGAGCTGGGGGCCGACACCGAAGTCCGGTTACGCATGCATTCCCCGCCAGCGCTGTGGGTTCGGGCGCCCAGCCTGGGCGATGGCTGGCTGAAAGTGCCGCTGTACCCGCATCCTCTGCGTGGCCAGAAAATCTGGAACGTGCTCGGCTGGTTCCTCGCCATCGGCTTGCTGTCCACCGCCTCGGCGTGGATCTTCGTCAGCCAGCTCAATCAACCATTGAAGCGTTTGGTCTATGCCGCGAGGCAACTCGGCCAGGGCCGCAGCGTGCGCCTGCCGATCAGCGACACGCCGAGTGAAATGGCCGAGGTTTACCGCGCCTTCAACCAGATGGCTGAAGACGTCGAACAGGCCGGTCGCGAACGTGAGTTGATGCTGGCCGGGGTGTCCCACGACCTGCGCACACCGCTGACCCGGTTGCGCTTGTCCCTGGAGTTGATGGGTGACCACAGCGACCTGAGCGACGACATGGTGCGCGACATCGAAGACATGGACGCGATTCTCGACCAGTTCCTGGCGTTCATTCGCGACGGTCGCGACGAGTCGGTGGAAGAGGTGGACCTGAGCGACCTGGTGCGCGAAGTCGCGGCGCCGTACAACCAGAACGAAGAGAAAGTACGTTTGCGTCTGGAGCCGATCCAGCCGTTCCCGTTGCGTCGGGTGTCGATGAAACGTTTGCTGAACAACCTGATCGGCAACGCCTTACATCATGCCGGTAATGGCGTTGAGGTCGCGGCGTATGTGTCTGGCGACACCAGCGCGCCGTATGTGGTGCTGAGCGTGATGGACCGTGGGGCGGGGATTGATCCGTCGGAGCTGGAAGCGATCTTCAACCCGTTCACCCGTGGGGATCGGGCGCGGGGCGGGAAGGGCACCGGGTTGGGCCTGGCGATCGTGAAGCGGATTGCTTCGATGCATGGCGGGAATGTTGAGTTGCGCAACCGCTCGGGTGGCGGGCTGGAGGCGCGGGTGCGGTTGCCGCTTGGGTTGATGCTGCCGCGGGATGCGGTGTAACGGCTGAAAAAAAGATCGCAGCCTTCGGCAGCTCCTACAGGGTACGCATTCCCATGTAGGAGCTGCCGCAGGCTGCGATCTTTTGATCTTCCCGCTTTAACCCTTACCTTTGGTGCGCGTCATATTCGGCCCACCATTCTTCTCAAGATGCTCAATGATGATCCCCGCCACGTTCTTCCCGGTGGTGGTTTCAATCCCTTCCAGCCCCGGCGACGAGTTCACTTCCATCACCAGCGGCCCGTGATTGGAACGCAGGATATCCACGCCCGCGACCGCCAGCCCCATCACCTTCGCCGCCCGCAACGCGGTCATGCGTTCTTCCGGCGTAATCTTGATCAGGCTCGCACTGCCGCCGCGATGCAGGTTGGAGCGGAACTCCCCAGGCTTGGCCTGACGCTTCATCGCTGCAATCACTTTGTCGCCGACCACGAAGCAACGAATGTCCGCACCGCCGGCTTCCTTGATGTATTCCTGCACCATGATGTTTTGCTTGAGGCCCATGAACGCTTCAATCACCGACTCCGCTGCCGTCGCGGTTTCGCACAGCACCACGCCGATGCCTTGGGTGCCTTCCAGAACCTTGATCACCAGTGGTGCGCCGTTGACCATGTCGATCAGGTCGGGAATATCGTCCGGTGAGTGGGCAAACCCGGTGACCGGCAAACCGATCCCCCGGCGCGACAGCAATTGCAGCGAACGCAGTTTGTCCCGCGAACGGGCGATGGCCACCGACTCGTTGAGCGGGAACACGCCCATCATTTCAAACTGGCGCAACACCGCGCAGCCATAAAACGTCACCGACGCACCGATCCGGGGGATCACCGCATCGAAACCTTCCAGCGGCTTGCCGCGGTAGTGGATCTGCGGCTTGTGGCTGGCAATGTTCATGTAGGCGCGCAAGGTGTCGATCACCACCATTTCGTGGCCACGCTCGGTACCGGCTTCGACCAGACGACGAGTGGAATACAGACGCGGGTTTCGCGACAGCACAGCGATCTTCATGCAACACCTGTGGAGGAGGTAGATACCGGGAACACCGGCTTGTCTTGAACGTATTTAATCCCCGGATTGACCACCAACTGGCCGTCGATCAGGGCTTTGGAACCGAGTAGCAGGCGATAACGCATGGATTTGCGGCAGGCGAGGGTGAACTCGACCCGCCAGACCCGATCACCGAGGGCCAGGGTGGTGCTGATCACGTAGCGCACCTGCGCGTGACCGTTGGAGCTTTTGATGGTTTTCATCGTCACCAGCGGCGCCTCGCAGCGCCGGTGGCGCAATTGCACCACCGTGCCCAGGTGCGCGGTGAAGCGCACCCACTTCTGCCCATCGCGCTCGAACGGCTCGATGTCCGTGGCATGCAGGCTGGAGGTGCTGGCGCCGGTGTCGATTTTTGCCCGAAGGCCCGCGACTCCCAAATCCGGGAGCGCCACCCACTCGCGCAGACCGACAACGGTCAAATGGTCAAATGTCTTCAATAGGAAAAAACCAGCGATTAACGCGTCCAGGCCTCAGGTGTGACCTGGGCCAACGCTTTGAATGCAGGTTTGGCGAACCAGTAACCCTGCATCAGAAAAATTCCACAGTCCGCCAGGAAATCCCATTCACCGGCGCTCTCAATGCCTTCGGCGATGACTGTAACGTTCAACTCCGCACAGATTGTGACAATCCCCCGAACGATAGCCTGACGTACACGGTCGCGGTCGACATCGCGGATCAGCGCCATGTCGAGTTTGATCAGGTCCGGTTGGAAATCAGCCAGCAGATTGAGCCCCGAATAACCGGCACCGAAATCGTCGATGGCGGTCATGAAGCCGAATTCGCGGTATTCACGCAGAATATTGGTCAAATGGCGATAGTTATCTACGTGCTCGCTTTCCAGGGTTTCGAAAATCAGCCGATCGATGGGGAAATTGTGTTTTTTTGCAGCCGCAAGCGTGCTGCGAATACATAGCTCTGGACGATAGACGGCGTTGGGCATGAAGTTGATCGACAAGTGTGTCTGCATATTAAGATTGGCCGCGCCTTCGATGGCGCGGGTGCGGCAGAGCTGGTCGAAACGGTAGCGATTGTCTTCTGTAACCTGATCTAACACCGACAGTGCACCTTCACCGGCCACGCCACGCACCAGCGCTTCGTGGGCGAAAATCGATTGGTCGCGCAAGTCGACGATCGGTTGGTAGGCAAACGCAAAATCGAAGGCCAGCGGCTCGCTTTGCTGGCAGCCCTGGCAAGCGTTCTGGGGCGAGGTCAATGAAGACGGAAATTTAGTCACTCGATCACTCCATGCCGGTGAACCGGCCAAGATCACAGTCTATCTGGAGGGCCGGGTTCTTGCGCCCGCCAGAAACGGTAGTACAGTTCCGACTACTGGCGGAAAGAGGAATTCAGATGGCACAAAAACAGGAAGAGGACGACAAGGTCCGTCTCGATAAATGGTTGTGGGCCGCGCGCTTTTACAAAACACGTGCCTTGGCCAAGTCGGCCATCGAGAGCGGCAAGGTGCATTGCCGGGGCGAACGCTGCAAGCCGGGCAAGGAACCGCGGATCGGTGATGAGTTTCAGATCCGCGTCGGGTTTGAGGAAAAGACCATCGTGGTCCAGGCGCTGTCGATCGTGCGCCGTGGCGCGCCGGAGGCTCAGATGCTGTATGCCGAGACCGAGGCGAGCGTCGCCAAGCGCGAAGCCGCCGCAGCCATGCGCAAGGCCGGTTCGCTGGGTGTGAGCACCGATGGCAAGCCGAGCAAGAAACAGCGGCGGGATTTGTTCAAGTTTCGCGGTAGCAGTAACGACGAGTAGGGCAGGCCAACGGGTGTTGCCTTTGAAAAGATCGCAGCCTTCGGCAGCTCCTACGGGGGAATGCGTACACCCGTAGGAGCTGCCGAAGGCTGCGATCTTTTCAGGTTCACCTAAATCATCGAACCGAAACCCTACGCACCACACTCATCCGCGAAACCCCCGGCACTTTCCCCAGCAGCGCAAACAGCGGCGCCGTCACTTTCAGGAAAAACTCCGAAACGTAATGCGCAAACGGCGTGTAGTAACCCCAGCCCAAGGCCCACACTGCCAGCAGCACGCCGCCGATGTAATCGTCCTGGCCCCAATGCGCGCCCGCCACCAGCCGCGGCATCATGAACAACAGCGCCAGGCCCCAGATCGCCAGCGACTGCCCGGTGCTGCGGCTGAACACCGTCATGAACATCGCCCAGATCAACAACACCGACGCATGGTCACCCGGGAAGCTCTGGGTCGAGCGGTCCTTCAGTTCCCACGCCTTCTCAAGCCCAGGAAAGTAGTCACTCATGCGGATGGCGCCCTTGAGCACCACCGACGGGCTGCTGTGCTGCCAGTCCATATAACCGGCGACCTTGGAAAACAGCATGCGGATAAACAGCAGCAGCAACAGAATCGCAAAGAATCCGAAAAACGCCCGGCGTACATCAATGGCGTCGAACACCCAATCGCCCTTGATAAGTAACGTCAGCAAAATCACGCCGACCACCGCATCAAATGGACGCAGACTTGCAATTGCCCACACGTGGAGCCATATCGGGTGACTGGCCAACGGGGCATTGAGCAGGCGAAATAGCCATTCGTCGAAAAGCACACACAACATCTGACCCGTAGGCCATAACCAGAATGCCAACAGTGCCAGAGGCACAAAATTGCACAAAGCCAGCCGGCGGAGGTTCCACCTTGCTTGGAACAAACCCGGATTGTTCATAAAATGCCTCCAATGGCTGAACGCTGCGCACCAAAACGGTGCCGCAAAGGCGCAATTCTACGTTCTGTAACCTTTTTGTCATCACTTCAGATACCCAGACCTATGACCGATCTACCGGATTCCGACTTCACCCAGCGCTTCATCTTCGATGACAGCGACACCCGCGGCGAGCTGGTGGCGTTGGAACGGAGCTATGCCGAAGTGCTGGCCAAACACCCCTACCCAGAGCCGGTCGCGCAACTGTTGGGCGAACTGATGGCCGCTGCCTCGTTGCTGGTCGGCACCTTGAAGTTCGACGGCTTGCTGATCTTGCAGGCACGTTCCGATGGCCCGATTCCGCTGCTGATGATCGAGTGCTCCAGCGAACGCGAAATCCGTGGCCTGGCCCGTTACGAAGCCGAGCGGATCGCCCCCGACGCGACCCTCGCCGACCTCATGCCCAACGGTGTGCTGGCGCTGACCGTCGACCCGACCCAGGGTCAGCGGTACCAAGGCATCGTCGACCTCGACGGCGAAACCCTGTCCGAGTGCTTCACCAATTACTTCGTCATGTCCCAACAGGTTGGTACGCGCTTCTGGCTCTACGCCGACGGCCGTCGCGCCCGTGGTCTGCTGCTACAGCAACTGCCCGCCGACCGCCTGAAAGACGAAGAAGAACGCGCCGCCAGTTGGCAGCACATCACTGCGCTGGGCAGCACCCTGACCGCCGATGAATTGCTGAGCCTGGATAACGAAACCGTGCTCCATCGCCTCTATCACGAAGAGCAAGTGCGCCTGTTCGATGTGCAGAAACTGCGCTTCCGTTGCAGTTGCTCGCGCGAGCGTTCGGCCAATGCGCTGGTCAGCCTGGGGCTGGAAGATGCCCAGTCGTTGGTCATCGAACATGGCGGAAATATCGAGATCGATTGCCAGTTCTGCAACCAGCGCTACCTGTTTGATGCCGCCGATATCACCCAATTGTTCGCTGGCGCGGGTGTCGATACTCCGTCAGATACCCGGCACTAAAACGGTTCAGCGCAGGTAAATTCACTGCTTAACGCCGCAATAACGCCGTTACGACGGGAGGGCCCTACTATTTTTGGGCGTTTCTGGCATAATCCGGCCCACTTTTTGTCGCGGTAGTAGTGCACGACTTTCTACTACAAAACGTTTGGAGCACACTCGGCCACTGGCCGACGGGGAATCTCATGACGCAAGCCAATAACGCCGTGTACACCGATCTGAGTGTTGATGATCTGGTAAAAGAAGCTCTGAATCGTGGTGAAGGCGAGCTTGCCGATACCGGCGCACTGGTTGTTCGTACCGGTCACCGCACCGGCCGCTCGCCAGTCGATCGTTTCATCGTGGAAGAGCCAACCACTCAGGCAGCCATTGCCTGGGGCCCGATCAACCGCAAGTTCCCGGCCGACAAGTTCGACGCCCTGTGGAACCGCGTTGAAGCCTACCTGGGCGAGCGCGAGCGTTTTGTTTCCCACGTGCACGTAGGTTCTGACCCGGCGCACTACCTGCCGGTCAAAATGACCACGCAAACTGCCTGGCACAACCTGTTCGGCCGTTGCTTGTTCATCAACCCGGAAGCGGGCCAGTACAACGCTGGCGGCAAGGACGAGTGGCAGATCCTCAACGCCCCTGAGTTCGAATGCGTACCAGAGCGTGACGGCACCAACTCCGACGGCACCGTGATCCTCAACTTCGCGGCCAAAAAAGTCCTGATCGCTGGCATGCGTTACGCCGGCGAAATGAAAAAAGCCCTGTTCTCGGTCCAGAACTTCCTGCTGCCAGCCGTCGACGTTCTGCCGATGCACTGTGCTGCCAACATGGGCGAAGAGGGCGACGTCACGTTGTTCTTCGGCCTGTCCGGCACCGGTAAAACCACCCTGTCCGCCGACGAAAGCCGTTACCTGATCGGCGACGACGAACACGGCTGGGGCGTGGGCGTTGTGTTCAACATCGAAGGTGGTTGCTATGCCAAGTGCATCGACCTCTCCGAGAAGAACGAGCCGGTTATCTGGAAAGCCATCCAACATGGCGCCGTGCTGGAAAACGTCGTACTCGATGCCAACAAAAAGGCCGACTACGCCGACGACAGCCTGACCCAGAACAGCCGCGCCGCTTACCCGCGCGAGCTGATCGAAAAACGCGCACCGAAAAACCTCGGTGGCGAGCCAAACGCTGTGATCTTCCTGACCTGCGACCTGACCGGCGTGCTGCCGCCCGTCTCGATCCTCAGCGAAGAACAAGCGGCCTACCACTTCCTGTCCGGCTACACCGCACTGGTGGGCTCGACCGAAATGGGCTCCGGCAGCGGCATCAAGTCGACCTTCTCCACCTGCTTCGGCGCACCGTTCTTCCCGCGTCCGGCCGGTGAATACGCAGAGCTGCTGATCAAGCGCATCCGCGGCTTCGGCTCCAAGGTTTACCTGGTCAACACCGGCTGGACCGGCGGCGGCTACGGCGTCGGCAAACGCTTCAACATCCCGACCACCCGTGGCGTGATTGCAGCGATCCAGAGCGGCGCGTTGATCGGCGTTGAAACCGAGCACCTGGACACCATCAACCTGGACGTGCCGTTGGCTGTTCCGGGCGTTGAGACTGGCCTGTTGAACCCACGTAACACCTGGGCTGACAAGGCTGCTTACGACGAAGCGGCTAAAGCGTTGGCCGGGTTGTTTGTTGAGAACTTCAAGAAGTTTGAAGTGAGTGATGCGATCAAGGCTGCTGGGCCTAAGTTGTAAGGTTTGGTCTGACGCAATGAAAAGCCGCCCTTTGGGGCGGCTTTTTTGTGGGCGAAAGAAGAGCGTTACAGGAGTCATCTGTTAGACAGGCGAAATGCAGGAGCCATATTGTCCTGCTCACGCTTCGACAGCCCCGCCGCGCTGGCCACTGTTGGCCACTGGCTCACCACTTTTTGAAAACGCTCAATAATGTCTTCCGCATCATCTCGACTAACACGAAAGATTTCGGCCACCTCGAGAGCAAGCTCAAGATCCAACGCATTGTCGGCATCGGTAATGTTGAGCTTCAATCCATCGGCGTATGCGACCGGGTTCATGTCGTAGGCATCAGAAAGGCGCCATCCACGACCAGGATCTAGAAGAAATCCATGGTTGCGCATGTGGTCGTCGGTATTGGAGACCAGGATGTTGAACACAATCCGTGACCACAGCTCGCGGAGATCTTCGTCGGGCTCTGAGCCGTGCTCCACGAGTACTTCTGCCAGCTCAAGGTAACTGGCGCCTACCGATGCATCGTCACCGTCGACGCGATCAGTCATGGTCATGGCTGAGGCGAAATGCAGTCGCCCATTCGTTGCGGTGCGGTCGAAGCGTTTGACCATGAAGCAGTGATGATCGCTCGCGTAGCGTTGCGCCATCCCCCTGGCCACTCGCAGACCGCATTGTTTTGCCAGAGCATTCACCACGAATTCCCAACAGCCGACGTCATAGTCGTCGCGCGTGCTCGGGAACTTGGCGATCCACAGATGACCTTTTTTGTCGGCAACGCTGGCCTTGGGTCGCGCTCCGCCCAGTGAGCCACCGGGTGCGATCAACATTCGCAGCCATTCGCGTCCATCAAGGGAGGTGTTGTCTGGATCGTTTTCCAGCGCTCGGCTTGCCTGCTCCAATGCGCGAAGCTCGGTAAAAGGGGGCGCCGCCAGGTCATTTCGATCGTCCAGAAAATGGCCTTCGTCATTGAGCTTGTAGCGAATGGCACCCACTCGATAGAGGTCATGCACGCCTAACAGGAAATCTGACTCGTAGAGCTTGGTGCCCTTCGGAACCAGGCCGTCGCGGATGTCTCGCTCCAACCGGCGTTTCATCAGCAATTGTCCCCAGCGATCCGGGCTTGAGTCAGCGAAAACGCCGAAGCGAGTCTGATGCTGTCCTGGAAATTGTCGACCTTCGAAGCGCTTGATGCGGGGGTCCAGCGTGGTGAAGTTCAACTGGGGATCGGCCAAAGCGGCATCGTCGTATTCGAACTCGAACACGTTGGTAGAGCGGGCTTGTCTGGCATGCAGGAACCCCAGACGCCTTGGTCCATTCAGGGTTTCCCAATCGGCATACACCGCGATCAGTGTCATTTTTCAATCCGTCCCAGGTTTGGATTTTATTTGGTAAACAGCTTGGAAAAAGAGTGAGTGTTCAGTGGGAAATCAACCTCTATATCCGAATCGGAAATGGGGCTTTGCGCGGTTTCCATCGTCTGGTCTTGAATCGGTGACGACGCCTTCGTTGAAGCCATGTTGCGTACCCGTTGGCGTTTTTTTGCGGATGCATTCGCCTGTGGGGTTAATTGCGCGTCCTGAAGTTGGCGCCCCAACTCATCCGTTGCCGCGAGCTTGCTCAAGTCTTTCTCCAAGCCCAAAACCTGCATCACAGACATATACGCACCGATTGTCACGCCTGAGCCGCCTGACTCCAGAGAGCGCAGCGTTGTCAGCGACATGCCTGCCCTTTCGGCGACTTGCTTTGCAGTCAGCCTGCGTCGCAGTCGAGCGAGTTTCAGGCGTTCGCCAAACTCCGCGAGCAGTCTGGATGCGGAGGGCATGAGCGGCGCTGTTTTCTTAGCCATGTGCCATTATTCCTTCACTTTTAGGCTTTAACTGCCAGAATAATAGCACTTATGTGAGGACTCGCAGGGCGCTGCAAGGTTCTGCTTTCTGGTGCAGCCGCAATCGTTGGAGTCGGAATTAATTTCAATAAGTGCCATTATTTCAACTGAACAAGCAATAAACAGCCAGAATAATGCCACTTATGCGTTCACTAGACACATTCTAGAGTTTGCGTATCCCAGCGCTGCGTCTTGACCGCTTGGTAAAGCATCCCGATGGTCAGTGGGACTTTGTCACCACGACCTTTCGCCCTGCGCTTGAGATGCACATCGAAGCCTTCGGGCTGGAAGTAGCGGTAGGCGTCGTAGTCGATGAAGTCGATCCCGAACTGTTCTTCCAGCGCTTCCATCAGATTTCGCGCATCGGCGCCGTCGCAGCCCAGGTCGAAATTGATCGAAGTGGTGAGGCTGATGGTTTTGCGTTCGGGCAGGCCGAGTTCTTCGTGCAGCAACTGCATGAGCAGGTGCATGGCGCGGTCGTCGGGGAAGTGGGGGGCGAGGTTCATGGTGCGTGTTCCGTCAGGGGCATTTCGATGAGGTGGATTAAGCCCTATTTTTCGGTGCGTTGGATGTTGGTCGGTGGCAAGCGTCTGATATTCGCGGGAAGGCTGGCGCTCGCCGCGTAGGATTTCGTTCATCTGTTGCACGCTTTCCATTAGCTCATCAAAAAACTTGCTCATGTTTGTCCTCAGGTGATCGTTCCTACGCTCCGCGTGCGATGCAGCCCGGGACGCTCTGCGTCCCTAAGAGCCGAACGCGGAGCGTCCGTTGAGGCATGCCCACGCGGAGCGTGGGAACGATCTTCACTCGATCAGGTGGGTGCTTTCCAACCCATCATGCGTTGCTGGGCGACTTTCAATAGGTCGCAGCCGTCCTGGTTCAGGAGATAGAGCGCGTGAGTGATGTGAGGGATGTCTTCGACGTCGCCGTGTTTGAAGCAGGTGCAGTGCAGGGTTTTGAGGAGGTCGCTGGAGGCTCGGATTCGCTGGAGGGCGGCTTCGAGGATGTCCTGAGGGTTGGCTTCTGTGTCGATGATCAGGGGCGGGGAATCGGTGAGGTTGGTTTGAAGCGGGCGGTAGCGATCGTTTGTTAGCGGACTTGATGTCTTCATTGGTTTTCTCTCTTTTGTACATCCGAAGGGTCGTACCCATCGTGACCAAGCGATGGGTGGCGAACTGTGTTCGGGTTGGTCAACCAAGGGAGAGATAAACCCCGGCACGCCGAGGCGTCCCAAACACAGCCGCCATAAAACGTGCCATACAAAAGATGTCGGCAAGCATACAAGGGCATGCGTAAGTTCTCTCTCATTTTTCAGGTGACCAAGCCCGAGTCGCTGATTTGCAGCGACAGTTCGACTATAGGTTTGAGCCACCGGACAGCGATAGGCGACAAGGTGTTTTCGGTTGTAGGAACGGGATGAAGCTTTGATAGGGCGTTGCTTACAGACTTATCTTTTTCGCAATTTGTCTTGCTGGATGGGCATCAGGTACACCGAGTTATCGTTCCTTCGCGGGCAAGCCTCGCTCCTACGGGGAGCAGGGGTCGGTAGTGGTTTTGGGTAGACGTCGTCGGGCGATTTCGAGGAGTTCGTGGCCGTCCTGGGTGAGCAGGTACAGGGCGTTGATGATGTTGGGAATGTCGCTGGGATCGGCTTCTTTGAACCGCTGGCAGTAGAGGGTTTCGAGCAGGCCGCTGGCCGCGCGGATGCGTTGGCCGGCGTTGTCGAGGATTTCGTAAGGATCAGCTTCGGTATCGACGACCAGGACCGGAGTATCGCTGAAGTTGGTTTTGAGCGGGTGATAACGGCTGGTCATCGGGTTCTTCCTGTGGGAGTTCACGGCAGGCCGAGACAGGGTTTCAGCCGCGCCGCAGACTATAGAAGGGCATCACTCGACGCCGCAATATGGCCGTGATGGACAGGATTCGTAGGGGTTTTACCCGTGTTTTCAGACCCGGCCTACGCGTTCCCCGAGGTTTTTTAGCGCGAAACCCTTACGGGTAAAATTTCCCACGTGTTTGTCAGGCATTACGCGGCAAACCTCTGTATGGTGCGCGCCAGAATCTGTAGGGCGCTTCCAAACGTCTGACCAACGCTTAAAGGGAATTAGGTATGCAATGGCTACGTATGGCCTCGGTTTTGTTGTTGTGGGCGGGTGTTTGTCGTTTGGCGGGTGCCAATGACGCGGTCGGGTCGATGGTGCAGGCCAATATGGACCGCACCGGTTGGCCGGATGCCCTCAGCACTCAAGCCGAAGTCGATACGGCGTCCCGCGCCGAGGTGCTGATGATGGGCAAGGCGCTGCTGTCCAGCGAAGCGCTGGACGAGCCGGGTCTGAAACAACGTCTGGGCGTGCAGGCTGTGAAGCTCAAGTCTGTACGACAAGTGCGTGACGGGTTGTGGGATCGGTTGCTGATCACCTACCGCAATGCCAGTCAAAACTGTGATGCCCAACCGTTTTGTCCGCGTGCGCGCAGCGTTGCTGATTTGCGTCAGTTGGCGGCGGCGTTCACTGGCGAAATCAGCCCGGCTTATGCGGCGTGGGCGAGCAAGAGTCAGGTGTTTCATGAGCAGGCTCTGAATGAGCAACTGCGGGTGGCGGTGTTGGTGCCCTGAGTTTTATTTCGATGTTTTTGTGGGGATTGGGTTGGCCTCTTCGCGAGCAAGCCCGTTCCCACAGTGAATCGCCTTTCTTCTGAAAGAACGCGGTCAACTGTGGGAGCGGGCTTGCTCGCGAAGGCTATCTGCAAGCCGACCCATTCCTCAAGCCTGGCAATTCCCCGGCGCCTTCCGCTGTATCATCCCGTATCGTTTTGGTCCCGACCTTTTCTCGACTCGCTGCAATCGCCGGCTAGGCTTTTGGCATCGCAGCGGTCAACGGAGTGACAGCTTATGCACAACACCCTGGAACAGGTTTTCGGTTATCCACAGTTTCGGCCCGGCCAGGAGGCGGCGGTCAGCGCGGTGTTGGCCGGGCGCTCGGCGGCGGCGATTTTCCCCACCGGCTCGGGCAAGTCCCTGTGTTATCAATTGCCGGCGCTGTTACTGCCGCACCTGACGCTGGTGGTCTCGCCGCTGCTGGCGCTGATGCAGGATCAACTGGCGTTCCTGCAACGCCACGGCATCTCGGCGGGCAGCATAGATTCGGCCCAGAGTCGCGACGACGCCAGTGACGTCATGGCCCGGGCCAAGTCCGGCGAGTTGAAGATCCTGATGATTTCCGTGGAGCGCCTGAAGAACGAGCGCTTCCGTAATTTCTTGCAGCAAGTGCCGATCTCGCTGCTGGTGGTGGACGAGGCGCATTGCATCTCGGAGTGGGGCCACAACTTCCGCCCCGATTACCTCAAGCTTCCGGACTACCAGCGCCAGTTCAACATTCCCCAAGCCTTGCTGCTGACCGCCACTGCAACACCGAAAGTGATCGCGGACATGGAGGCGAAATTCGCCATCGCCCCTGAAGATGTGGTGACCACCGGTTTCTATCGGCCCAACCTCAACCTGCTGGTGGAACCGGTGCGCGGCCAGGACAAACGCCGGCGCCTTGTCGAATGGATGAGCCAGCGCCCCGGCCAGCCGAGCATTGTCTACGTGACCCTGCAGAAAACCGCCGAGCACATTGCCGAGCATCTGGGCCGCAACGGTATTCAGGCTGAGGCCTATCACGCCGGTTTACCCCACGATCAACGCGAGGGCATTCAGAAGCGCTTCATGGGCGGCCAATCCAATTGCATCGTCGCCACCATCGCGTTTGGCATGGGCATCGATAAGAGTGACATCCGCAACGTCGTGCATTTCGACCTGCCCAAATCCATCGAAAATTACAGCCAGGAAATCGGCCGTGCGGGGCGTGACGGGCAGCCGTCCGATTGCCTGGTGCTGGCCAACCGCGACAGCCTCAACGTGCTGGAAAACTTCGTCTACGGCGACACCCCGGAACTGGACGGCATCCGCTGCGTGCTCGACGAATTGCAAGCCGCCGCGCCCGAGGGCCAGTGGGAGTTTTTGCTGGGGCCGCTGGCGGATCAAAGCAACATTCGCCAGTTGCCGCTCAAGACGTTATTGGTGCAGTTGGAACTGCGCGGGATCATCGCTCCGCGTTACGCCTATTACGCGGGATATCGTTTCAAATATTTGCAAGAACCCGAGGCGTTGCTCGCCCGTTTCGAGGGGGAGCGCAAGGATTTCGTCGCGGCGATCATCCAGACATCAACCCGTGCACGGACCTGGGCCACGGTGAATTTCGATGCGTTGTACGAGCAGCACTCCGCCGAGCGCAATCGGGTGGTCAAAGCGCTGGATTACTTCCAGGAAAAGGGCTGGGTCGAACTTGAAAGCAAGCAGATGACCGAGGTCTACAGCCTGCTGCAAACGGACTTTGACGCCCGGGCACTGAGTGAAGAACTGCACGCTTACTTCACCCGCCACGAACAAACCGAGATCGCGCGGATTCACGCCATGCTCGAGTTGTTCGCCACTGATCATTGCCTGGGTTATCGCCTGGCCGAATATTTCGGCGACGAAAACGCGCCTCGGCAATGCGGGCATTGTTCGGTGTGTCATGGGGACGTGGCGCGCCTGCCGCCACCGCCGGAATTACCGGCGCTTGTGGATAAGAATTTCGAGGCGCTGTGCGGTGATTTTATCCACAGGCATGAGCAACACACCGGGAATGTGCCATCAGCAGAGCGGGTGACGCGGTTTCTGTGCGGGATCAGCGTGCCGCTGTTTACCAAGCTCAAGGCACGGACGATTCCGGGGTCTGGGGTGCTGGAGGATTATCCGTATGCCGAAGTGCGGGCGTGGGCGCAAGCGCATCTCTGACCCGTAGGAGCTGCCGAAGGCTGCGATCTTTTGATCTTGCTCTTTAGCGAAAAGAGCATCGCCGAAGATCAAGATCAAAAGATCGCAGCCTTCGGCAGCTCCTACAGGGGGCGGTGGTGCGAGGATATCCATCTGCTGAATGTCGCTCATCACAGGAATAAATTTCAAAAATGCCCGATGGCTGACTATGGTGAAGGGTGTCTTTGGATCGCCAACAAGAGAACAACAATGAGCCAGACGCCGTTCAATATTCAGCGCGCCGCCGTGATCGGCGCGGGCACCATGGGCCGTGGGATTGTCATGTGTCTGGCCAACGCCGGAGTTCCGGTGCAATGGGTCGATAACAATCCGCAGATGCTGGAGCAGGCGCTGGCCGCCGTGGCTGACACGTATACCCACAACGTGCGTCAGGGGCGAATCGATCAGGCCGAAGCGGATGCCCGTATGGCGCGGGTGACATCGGCGGCGGATTACGCGGCGATCCGCGATGTTGATCTGGTCATCGAAGCGGTTTACGAAAACCTCGAACTGAAACAGAAAATCTTCCGCGAACTGGATGGCTTGCTCAAACCCGAAGCGATTCTGGCCAGTAACACCTCGGCGCTGGACATCGACGCGATTGCCGCCGCCACGCGTCGCCCGCGTCAGGTGCTGGGGCTGCACTTTTTCAGCCCGGCGCACATCATGAAACTGCTGGAGATCGTCCGGGGTGCGCAAACCGCGCCGGCAGTGCTTGAGGCGGCGCTGGAGCTGGGCAAGCGCATGGGCAAGGTCAGCGTGGTGTCGGGCAACTGCCACGGGTTTATCGGCAATCGCATGTTGCATACCTACGTGCTCGAGGCGCGCAAGATGTTGCTTGAAGGCGCGTATCCCTATCAAGTGGACGCGGCGCTGCAAGGTTTCGGTTTTGCCATGGGGCCGTTCCGCATGTACGACGTGGTCGGCATCGACCTGGAATGGCGGGCCCGGCAACTGGCCGGCAAAGGTCAGGAGGCGCCGGAGGTTCAGGTGGACAATCGGCTGTGCGAACTCGGGCGCTTCGGTCAGAAGAGCGGCAACGGTTATTACCATTACGAGCCGGGCAGTCGTCAGGCTGAGCACGATGTGGAGGTCGATGCGCTGGTGCTGGAGGTCAGCGAAGGTCTGGGCTTCCAGCGCCGCGAGATAAGCCCTGAGGAGATTCTGGAGCGCTGCTTGCTGGCATTGGTTAACGAAGGGGCGAAGATCCTGCAGGAAGGCATTGCCGGCTCGGCCCATGACATTGATCTGGTGTACCTCAACGGCTATGGCTTCCCGGCGGAAAAGGGCGGGCCGATGGCCTGGGCGGATCAGCAGGGGCTGGCGGATATTCATCAGCGGTTGCTGGCGTTGGAGACCCGGCAAGGGGATCAGTGGAAACCGGCGCGGTTGATTGGCGAGTTGGCGGCGGCGGGGAAGGGGTTTGCTGACAGGTGAGTGATGTGGCGTCTGTCAGGGCGCCTTCGCGAGCAAGCCCGCACACACAGTGGATCGCATTTTTCCTGAAAGAACCCGGTCACTGTGGGAGCGGGCTTGCTCGCGAAGAACGATAACGCGGTTTTCCCCTTAGACTGACCATCCACCCCCAGGAACCGACCCTAATGTCCAACCCGATGCCCCAACGCACCGACTACCCGCACTTGCAGCCCATCACCACCCGCTGGCATGACAACGACGCCTACGGTCATGTGAACAACGTCACCTACTACAGCTTCTTCGACACGGCGGTGAACACCTACCTGATCGAAATCGGCGGTCTGGATATACACGACGGCGAAGTCGTTGGTTTTGTGGTGAGTTCGGCGTGCGATTACTTTGCGTCCATCGCCTTCCCGGATCGCATCGAAATCGGCTTGCGGGTCGGCAAGTTGGGCAACAGTTCGGTGCAGTACGAATTGGCGGTGTTCAAGGAAGGGGAAGACGACGCCTGTGCGGCCGGTCGCTTTGTGCATGTGTTCGTGGATCGTGCGTCGAATCAGCCAGTGGCGATTCCGGCCGGATTACGCGAGGCGTTGGAACGGTTGGTCGTTTAAAAAAATCGCAGCCTCCAGCAGTTCCCGTAGGAGCTGCCGAAGGCTGCGATCTTTGGATCTGCCTGCCGAGTAATCAGCAATCAGCGATGACGGTAGTAATCATGATGCTTGCGATGCCCATAAGCATGGCCACGGCCTCGGTGGTCATCACGATAATAGCGACGATCATCATGGCCGCCACGATAGGAACGACGATCATCGTCGTTGCTCGAGTTGCCCATATAGTTACCCAGCGCACCACCCGCGCCACCGCCGGCTGCGGAGCCGATCAGGCTGCCGGTGCTGCCGCCCAGGCTGCGACCGACCACGTTACCACCCGCTGCGCCCAACGCACCGCCAATAGCCGCTTGGCCACGGCTGTGTTTGTCGGCGCCGACGGCGCTACCACCCGCGCCGCCCAGGGCTGCGCCGATGGTGGAACCTGTATTGCCGCCCAGTGACTGACCGACGACCGAGCCCAAAACCCCGCCCAATGCGCCGCCCACACCTGCTTCAGCAGTGCCTCCGGCAGAAGCGAAGCCACTGGCCAGGCTAAGGGACAACAAGAGAATCGAGGAGAACTTCATAGAGGAACCTCAAGGGGATGACGGCGCGATCCTGAGGCTGTGTCCTTATTGTGACAATCGAAATCCGACGAGTAACACGACTTGTACACAATTCTATAAGTTACTGTTTTTAGGGCGGAACTTAAGGGTTTTTCGCCGGTCTTTAGCTACTTCGGATAGGCCGTTTCTTTACAGAAACGGCCTTTTTTGTGGGCGATTGGAAAGCGGCGTGTCTGTGAAATCGTCAAAAAATCGCAGCCTTCGGCAGCTCCTGCGCCGATCTCTGTAGGCGCTGCCGAAGGCTGCGATCTATTGATCTTGCTTTAAGCCGACTTGGCGAAAATCAACCCGGTCTCACTGGCCATCTCCAACCGGATCGCCACAAACTTCGACGTCGGCGTATGGCTGCCATCCCCGGTGCTTTCCAGCGGTACCAACGGGTTCACTTCCGGGTAATACGCCGCCGCTTGCCCGGCGGGAATATCGAACGCCAACAGCGTGAAGCCCTTCACCCGACGCTCACGGCCATCGTCCCAGATCGAAACGATGTCCGCCTTCTGCCCCGGTTTGAACCCCAGGCGAATGATGTCCGCCTCGTTGACGAACAACACATCCCGCTGACCCTTGACCCCGCGATAACGGTCATCCAGCCCATAAATCGTGGTGTTGTACTGATCGTGGGAACGCAGCGATTGCATGATCAGATCCGGTAACACGCCGGTGGCGCGAGCACGTTCGTGGACCAGGTCTTTGGGCAGGACGTTCGGACGGAAATTGGCCCGCCCCGACGGCGTATTCCACTTGCGCGCGCCAGCGCTGTTACCGAGGTAGAAACCGCCCGGGTTCTTGACCTTCTCGTTGAAATCGCGAAAGCCCGCAATGGTGTCGGCGATCAGGTCGCGGATGCGGTCGTAATCGGCCACCAGCCAGTTCCAGTCCACCGGTTTGCTGCCCAGGGTCGCGGCGGCGATCCCGGCAATGATTGCAGGCTCCGAACGCATCTGGTTCGACAGTGCCTGCAACTGGCCGTTGGAGGCGTGGACCATGCTGAACGAATCTTCAACGGTCACCGCTTGCGGGCCTTCGCTCTGAATGTCGATGTCGGTACGGCCCAGGCACGGCAGGATCAGCGCGTCTTTACCGTGAGCCAAGTGGCTGCGGTTGAGCTTGGTGCTGATCTGCACGGTCAGGTCGCAATTGCTCAGGGCCTGGAAGGTGCGCGGGCTGTCCGGGGTGGCTTGGGCGAAGTTGCCGCCCAGGCCGATGAAGACTTTGGCGCGACCGTCGGCCATCGCGTGAATCGCCTCGACCACGTTGTGGCCGTTGTCACGGGGTACTTTGAACTGGAAGCGACGTTCCAGGGAATCGAGGAACGCCACCGGTGGGCGCTCGTTGATGCCCATGGTCCGGTCGCCCTGGACGTTACTGTGGCCACGCACCGGGCAAAGCCCCGCACCCGGCCGGCCGATGTTGCCGCGCAGCAGCATCAGGTTGGCGATTTCCTGGATGGTCGCCACCGAATGGCGATGCTGGGTGATGCCCATCGCCCAGCACATGATCACGTTTTTGCCCTTGGCATACATGCGTGCCGCTTGCTCGATTTCCACCAGGGTCAGGCCGGATTGCTCGACGATCTGCTCCCACGAGGTGTCGTCGAGGGTGCCCAGGTATTCCAACACGTTGGCGCTGTGTTCATTGAGGAAGTCGTGGTCGAACACCGCAGGCTCGCCGGCCTTCTGTGCATCGCGCTCCCACAGCAGCAGGAACTTGGCCATGCCGCGCATGATCGCCATGTCGCCGCCCAAGGCCGGACGGAAATACGCTGTGTTGGTCGGCTTGTCGCCGTTGGTGAGCATTTCGATCGGGTGTTGCGGGTGTTGGAAGCGTTCCAGGCCACGCTCTTTCAGCGGGTTGATGCACACCACTTGCGCACCGCGTTTCACCGCTTCGCGCAACGGTTCGAGCATTCGTGGATGGTTGGTGCCCGGGTTCTGGCCCCAGACAAAAATCGCATCGGCGTGTTCGAAGTCGTCGAAAGTCACGGTGCCTTTGCCGACGCCAACGCTCTGCGCCAACGCCACGCCACTGGCTTCGTGGCACATGTTCGAGCAGTCGGGGAAGTTGTTGGTGCCATAGGCGCGCACGAACAATTGATAGAGGTACGCCGCTTCGTTGCTGGCGCGGCCGGAGGTGTAGAACTCGGCCTGGTTGGGGCTCGACAGGCCCTGCAAATGTTTGGCGATCAGGGCGAAGGCGGCATCCCAACTGATCGGCTTGTAGCGATCGGTCGCGGCGTCGTAGCTCAACGGCTCGGTCAAACGGCCCTGGTACTCGAGCCAATAGTCACTTTGTTCCAGCAACGAGCTGACACTGTGCTTGGCGAAGAACGCGCCATCGACCCGCCGTTTGGTCGCTTCCCAGTTAACAGCCTTGGCGCCGTTCTCGCAGAACGCCACCATGCCGGCTTCCTTGGAATCGCCCCAGGCGCAACCAGGGCAGTCGAACCCGCCGTTTTTGTTGGTTTTGAGCATCATGCGCAGGTTTTTCAGCGCGTTGTCACTGGTCAACCAGGCCCGGGCCACACTGGCCAGTGCGCCCCATCCACCGGCCGGACCTTTGTAAGGCTTGTAACGCGGAACGGGTTTTTGGTCGGCTTGATTGTGTTGACTCACGCTTGATTCTCCAACGCAGGGCTGTAGACCCGCGGCGCACTTTTTTGCGGCAGGTGGATGAGATTGAGGTTGTGACGACGGGCCCATTGCACGGCGAGGCCGGTGGGCGCCGACAGGCTGACGAGGGTTTGAATCCCGGCGCGCAGCACTTTCTGGATCAGTTCGAGGCTGCAACGGCTGGTGACAATCGCCAGGCCACCGGAGGTTGAAATGTTCTGGCGGATCAGCCCGCCGGTCAGCTTGTCGAGGGCGTTGTGCCGGCCAATGTCTTCACGACCGAGCAGCAATTCGCCCCGGCCGTTCATGAACACCGCCGCGTGTACCGCGCCGCAATGCTGGCCCAGGGGCTGGAACGCGCCGATGCGTTGGCGCAGGCCATCGAGCCACTCGGCGGGTGGCAGCGGCGCGCCGGGCAGCACTTTGAGGTCGGGCAACGCTTGCTCCACCGCCTCCACGCCGCAGAGCCCGCAACCGCTGGTGCCGGCCAGTTGCCGACGTTGCTGCTTGAGGTTCCAGAAGGCGCGGTTGGCGATGGTCACTTGCGCGTACTGCGCCGAGCCCGAGCCGCTGAGTTGCAGGTCATAGATGTCGGTCGCGTCTTCGATGATGCCGCTGCCGAGGCTGAAACCGACAATAAAGTCTTCAAGATCGGTCGGCGTCACCAGCATCACAGCCTGGCTGATGCCGTTATAGGCAATCGCCAACGCCACTTCCTCGGCCAGCGCGGTGCTGTCCGATTCTGTGTAATCGAGGGTGCTGAAACTGTAGGTCTGGCTGGCGGCAGGCGCGGGCGTTTCGAGGGCGGGCGCCGCGCAGGTAGGGCGCTTGGCGTTCATGGCATCACCGACGGTTTAGTCAGCCCTAAGCCTAGGCGCGTCAACTTGTCGCGTCTAATCGCTATTACTGATGTGCCGATAGATGCCGTCGATCAAGACTCGGTCTGCGATTTCTGATAGATCGCGAAACAGGCTTCCGCCAACGCTGAGCGCGGGGCGCTGCGACGCATGATCAGCCCCAGCCGGCTGAGGGTTTGCGCGTTTTCGATGGGGTGCAGGCGTAAATGGTCGGTGAGGTTTTCCAGGCCGCCGTCCAATGGCATCACCGCGCAGCAGAATCCGCCGTGCACCGCTTGTAACAATTGATGAACCGCGTCGGTTTGCAGCAACGGTTGAGGCGTCAGCCCACGACTGTGGAAGTTGTGATCAATGGATTGGCGAAAGTGCATGCCGCTGGTGAGCATGCCCAACGGCAGTTCGATCAGCGATTCCCAACTCAGCGGCGCCTCGCCGAACGTGTAAAAACGCTGATCGTAGAGCAGGCCCATGCGGGTTTCGCTGAAGGCCAGGGAATCGAAGCGCTCGCCGTCCAGACGCTCCAGATAGGACACGCCGAGGTCCAGGCGATTGTTCGCCAGTTGTTCGAGGATCTGTTCGGAACTCAGGGCCGAGAGTTCGAAGCGCAGGTTCGGGTGCTCGGCGTGCAGGCGTTGCATCAGGGGCAGCGGATCAAAACTCGACAGCGGCACCACGCCCAGGCGCAACGTACCCACAAGATTGCCGCGACAGGCAGCGGCCTCGGCCTGCAAACCGTCATACGCCGCCAGCACCGTGCGCGCCCAGGCCAAAACCCGCTCGCCCGGCGCGGTAAAGCCTTCGAAGCGCTGGCCGCGATTGACCAGTGGCAGCTCAAGCTCTTCTTCGAGGCTGCGCAGGCGCATGGACAGGGTCGGTTGGGTGATGTGACAACGGGCGGCGGCCTGGCCGAAATGTCGGGTTTCGTCGAGGGCGATGAGGAATTTGAGCTGCTTGATGTCCATCTTCGCTCCAGGGCGCGGTGAGGCGGGGATTCTAGCGCTTGCGGCAGATCGACGTCATTGGTCGGGTGGGAACCGAGTGTTGCAACCTTGGTCTAGGCTTTTGCGTCTGGAAACTAAATCCCAAGGAGAGTGCATCATGAGTCTTTTGAGCTTTGTGAAAGAAGCGGGCGAAAAACTGCTGGATCTGCTGACACCCGGCAACGCCAATGCCAGTGAGCAGTTGAAGGAACACATCAGCAAAGTCGGCCTGGGTAACCCGAACGTGCAGGCCACGGTGGATGGCGACAAAGTCACTGTCACCGGTGAAGTGGCGAGTCAGGAGGAGAAGGAAAAGATTCTGCTGGCGGTGGGCAATATCGCGGGTGTTGGTAGCGTGGACGATCAGATTACCGTGACCGGGCCGGTGGTCGTGGCCGCTAAGTTTGTCACGGTCGTGGCGGGGGATACCCTCAGCAAAATTTCTCTGCGCGTGTACGGCGACGCCAACAAGTATCAAAAAATCTTTGAGGCCAACAAACCGATGCTCAAGGATGTGAACAAGATCTACCCGGGGCAGTCATTACGGATTCCGGAATAATGTGACACCCCGTAGGAGCTGCCGAAGGCTGCGATCTTTTGATCTTTTGATCTTTTGATCTTGGCTGTCTTGAGGCTGCCGAAGATCAAGATCAAAAGATCGCAGCCTTCGGCAGCTCCTACGGGGGGTTAGAGCCCTTCGATCAACTCGCGATAATCCACCACCGCCGCAAACTCCGCCGTGTCCTTCGGCCCCTTGCGACTGTCCGGCTCGCGCACGGCCAGCAGATGCGCCACGCCAAAATGGCGCGCACTGCGCAGGATCGGCAAGGTGTCGTCGATAAACAGACTGCGCGCCGGATCAAAACCGATATCCGCCTGCAAGGCATCCCAGAACTGCGGGTTCTCCTTGGCAAAACCGTAATCGTGGGAGCTGATCAAACGCTCGAAGTACGGCGCCAGTTCAATCCGTTCCAGCTTCAATGACAGCGAATCGCGATGGGCGTTGGTGATCATCACCACCCGTTTGCCGGCCTGTTTGATCGCCGCCAGAAACGTGTCCGCGTCCGGGCGCAGGGCAATCAGATGAGCGGTTTCCAGTTTCAACTCGCGCACCGGCAGCTTCAGCTCGGCGCTCCAGAAGTCCAGGCAGTACCACTGCAATTGGCCGGCGTTGCGTTCGAACAGCGGCTGCAACTCCATTTCCGCCATGGCCCGGCTCACGCCGTGCAACTCGGCATAACGCTGAGGCAGGTGTTCCATCCAGAAATGGTTGTCGTAGTGCAGGTCCAGCAGCGTGCCGTCCATGTCCAGCAGAACGGTGTCGATGTCGGGCCAGGGCAGCAGGGACATAAAAAACTTCTCCAGCGGTAAAAAAGATATCCGAGGTAAACAATCAGGATAGGCCGGGTATAGTAACGCGTTCACGCCAAGGAGCTTTTCATGCGCCAGAAACCCACCGTACTCGCCCGCGAGATCGTCGCCACCAGCCGTTTATTCTGCGTCGAAGAGTTGAAGCTGCGCTTTTCCAATGGCGTGGAGCGCACCTATGAGCGCTTGGTCGGCAAAGGCGCCGGGTATGGCGCGGTGATGATCGTGGCGATGCTCGATGCGGACCACGCGGTGCTGGTCGAAGAATATTGTGGTGGCACCGATGAATACGAATTGTCCTTGCCCAAAGGCTTGATCGAGCCGGGCGAGGACGTGCTGGCGGCGGCCGAGCGGGAGCTCAAGGAAGAGGCCGGTTATGGTGCGCGGCAGTTGGAGCATTTGACCGAGTTGTCGTTGTCCCCCGGTTACATGAGCCAGAAAATCCAGGTGGTGCTGGCCACCGACCTGTACGAAGAAAGTCTGGAGGGCGACGAGCCCGAGCCGATGGGCGTGGACAAGGTCAACCTGCGTGAGTTGTCCGCCCTGGCCCAGAATCCGCAATTTACCGAGGGCCGTGCCTTGGCGGCGCTGTATCTGGCCCGAGACTTACTGACCCAACGTGGGGTGTTTTTGCCATGAGTTTGAATTTTCCCCATCCGTTGATGGCGCCAGTGGTTGAGCTGGCATTGAAGGCCGGTGACGCGATCCTGCCGTTCTGGCGTAACGGCGTGGCCGTTACCGCAAAGTCGGATGATTCGCCGGTGACGGCGGCTGATTTGGCGGCGCACCATGTGATCGTGGACGGGCTGCTGGCGCTGGACCCGAGCATCCCGGTGTTGTCCGAAGAAGACGCCGACATTCCCCAGAGCGTGCGGGCGGGATGGCAGCGCTGGTGGCTGGTGGACCCGCTGGACGGGACCAAGGAATTCATTTCCGGCAGTGAAGAATTTACCGTCAACATCGCGTTGATCGAGCAGGGCCGCGTGGTGTTTGGCGTGGTGTCGATGCCGACCAACGGCCGCTTCTATGTCGGCGGTACCGGGCTCGGTGCGTGGCGTGGTGATAAGGGCGAGGCGCCGCTGCCGATCCAGGTGCGCGACGTCCCGGCAGCAGGCGAGGCCTTTACCGTGGTCGCCAGCCGTCGGCATTCGAGCCCTGAACAGGAGCGTTTGCTGGCAGGCTTGAGCGAAAGCCTGGGCGAGCTGCAACTGGCGAACTTCGGCAGCTCGCTGAAGTTTTGCATGGTGGCCGAAGGGGCGGCGGATTGTTATCCGCGCCTGGCGCCGACGTCCCAGTGGGACACGGCAGCGGCGCAGGGTGTGCTGGAAGGGGCGGGCGGTGAAGTGCTGGATTTGAGCGGCGCGCCGTTTTGCTATCCGGCGCGGGAATCGCTGCGCAATGAGTTCTTTTTGGCGCTGCCGGCGAAGGCTGCGTGGCGTGAGAAATTGCTGGCGCTTGCCCAAGGCTGAAGATCAAGAGATCGCAGCCTCGTTTTACTCGACAGCTCCTACAGGCGACCGCGTTTCCTTGTAGGAGCTGTCGAGTGAAACGAGGCTGCGATCTTTCGCTTCACCGGTGCAAAACGTACTGCCCGGTAAACGTCACCGCGTCTTCCTCGGCCCCCTCATTCACAATCCGCGAATGCAGCGCCAGTCGCGCTCGTCCATAACGCTGATACATCGCCAGAAACTTCTTCCACACCGCCGCACTCGGCGCCTGGCAAATCGCCACGGCATCGCGGGTCACCGGCAGCGGATAGCTGATCTGCCCTTCCTGAATCACGATGTGCCCGTCTTCAATACCTTCCTCACGCAAGCGCAAATGCAACCAGCCCCAACCCGCCAGCACCGCGCCGCAGTAGAGGCTGCCGCCGAACATGGTGCTCTTGTGGTTGACGTTGGCCTCCAGCGGCAGGTGCAGGCGCAGTTGCTGGTCGTGCCAGTCGAGCACCTTGAGGCCCATGTCCCGGGTGAGGGGGATGTCGTGGTGCAGGATTGATTCCAGGTGATGACTGTCGCGGTTCATGCATAGCCTCTGCGGTTGGATTCAATCAAGGTCATCGGTGTGACTGTGGGCGCCGCCGTCGGCGAAGTTCAGGCCGTGCTTGCGCAGTTTGTCGTGCAGGGTCTTGCGCGGAATGCCCAGGGCCTCGGCGAGGCTGCGCACCGAGCTGTGAGAGCGCGCCAGTTCGGCGGCGATCAGGCTCTTCTCGAAGTTTTCCACTTGCTCGCTGAGCCCGCCGCCGACCACTTCCACCGTGGTGCTGGCGCCGCCCTCCGAGGCGCTGTTATCCAGCGCCAGTTCCAGGCCAAGTGCAAAGCGTTCGGCAGCGTTTTGCAGTTCCCGCACATTGCCCGGCCAGGTGTGACGCAGCAGCAGCGCACGTTGCCCCGGTTGCAATTCGTGGGGCGGCAAACCGTGGCGAGCGCTGGCTTCATCGGCAAAATGCTGGAACAGCATCAGCGCATCCTCACCCCGTTCCCGCAGCGGCGGAATGCGCAGTGGTGCGACGTTCAGCCGGTAGTACAAGTCGGCCCGGAAGCGCCCCTGATCGGCGGACTGGCGCAGGTCTTCCTTGGTGGCGGCGATCACGCGGATGTCCAGCGGGATCAACTGATTGCCGCCCAGGCGTTCGACCACCCGCTCCTGCAACATGCGCAGCAATTTGACCTGCACATCCAGGCTCATGCTTTCGATTTCATCGAGGAACAGCGTGCCACCGTTGGCGAATTCGAACTTGCCGATCCGGCGTTTCTGCGCGCCGGTAAACGCGCCGGGCTCGTGGCCGAACAGCTCGCTTTCAACCACCGATTCGGCCAGCGCCCCGGCGTTGATGGCGACGAACGGACCGTTACGCCGACTCGACAAGTCGTGCAGTGCCCGGGCGACCACTTCTTTGCCGGCACCGGTTTCGCCGAGGATCAGCACGTCGGCCTTGGTCGCCGCCAGCGCCCCGATTTGCTCGCGCAGACGCAGCATCGGCGCCGATTGCCCGACCAGTCGGGTGCTCAGTTCGTTGCGATCGCTCAGGGCCAGACGCAGGCTGCGGTTGTCCAGCACCAGTCGGCGCAAGGCCAGGGCACGGCGCACGCTGTCGAGCAGGGCGTCGCTGGCGAAGGGTTTTTCGAGGAAGTCATACGCCCCGGCGCGCATCGCTTGCACCGCCAGCGGTACATCGCCGTGGCCGGTGATCAGCAACACGGGCAGCTCCGGGTCCTGGGCGTGGAGTTCGGTCAGCAACTCCAGACCGTCCATGCCCGGCATGCGAATGTCGCTGACCACCACGCCCGGCCAGTCGCGCTCCAGTTGCCCGGCCAGGCCTTTGGCTTCGGCCAGGGGCAGGATCTTCAGGCCGGCCAGGTCCAGGGTCTGGCTCAGGGCCTGGCGCAAGTGCGGATCATCGTCGATCAACACGACCTGGATGCGGTTATCGATGGTCATGCACTTCGGTCCTCGGACGGTTGCAGGCTCACGCCGGGTGCGCCTGCACGGAGTTTCAGGGTAATCAGGGCGCCGCCCTCCTTGTGGTTGGCGAACGACAGTTCACCGCCGAAGGCGCGCATCAAGGTGTCGCAAATCGCCAGCCCCAGCCCAAGGCCCTGGGTGCGGGTCTTGGTGGTGTAGAAGGGCTCGCCGGCGCGACCCAGCGCTTCCAGGCAAAACCCGGGGCCGTTGTCGCGAATGTACAGGTTGACGCCATCAGCGGTGGATTGGGCACTCAGCCAGAGTTTGCGCGGCGGGCCTTTTTCGGTCAGGGCATCGAGGGCGTTGGCCAGCAAGTTGCCGAGCACTTGGCGCAAACGGGTTTCCCCGGCCTCGACCCACAGCGTGGCGGCCGGCAAATCGCGGATCAACTCGACCTCCATGCTCCGCCGACGCTTGGCCAGCAACGCCAAGGCATCGTCCAGCGCCGGTTGCAGGGCCACGCTTTCCGGGGCGTGCCGGTCGCGACGGGCGAAGGCGCGCAGATGGGCGATGATCGAGGCCATGCGCCCGGTCAGTTCGCTGATCAGCTTGAGGTTGCCACGGGCATCGTCGGTGCGCTGATGATCGAGCAGCACTTCGGCGTTTTCCGCGTAGCTGCGGATCGCCGCCAATGGTTGATTGAGCTCGTGACTGATGCTCGCCGACATGGTCCCCAGTGCCGACAGTTTGCCGGCCTGCACCAGATCATCCTGGGCGCGCACCAGTTCTTGCTGGGCCTGTTCGCGTTCGAGTACTTCCTGTTTCAGCCGTCGGTTGAGGCCTTCGAGGTCGCTGGTACGTTCGGCCACCCGGCCTTCCAGTTCGCGGCGGGCCTTGGCTTCGAAGGCGATGCGTTCCAGGTAATGGCGGCGGCGCTGCATCATCAGACCTAGCAACAACATCAACACCAGCAGCGTCGCGCCACCGATGGCCACCACCGTGCGCACCGGGCGGTCGATCAGGGTGCGTGGTGCAAGGATGCTGACGTTCCAGCCGGTTTCTTCGATTCGTTGGGTCTGGGTCAGCCAGGCGTTGGGATTGAGTTTCAGCGGCTTGGGGTCGCGGGTCGGGTAGGGTTGAATCGTGCTGATGGCCTGGTTCTCTGCATCACTCAAGACGCGGGTCGAGCGGAAACGCCACTCAGGCCTCGACGTGAGAATGACCACGCCGTTGTTATCGGTCAGCAGCAGTTGTTCCGGGGTTTTGCCCCAGAGGCTTTCGGTGTGGTCGAGGTCGACTTTGACCACCAGCACGCCAATGACTTTTTCGCCTTCGCGCACGGCGGCGGCGAAGAAGTAACCGCGTTTGGCCGAGGTGGTGCCGAGCCCGAAAAAGCGCCCGAGGCGCCCGGCCATGGCTTCGCTGAAGTACGGCCGGAAGGAAAAATTGCGCCCGACAAAACTGTCGTGTTTGTCCCAGTTGGACGCCGCCAGGGTCTTGCCGCTGGTGTCCATCAGGTACATGACTTCGGCGCCGGTCTGGGCGCTAATGTTTTTCAGCAGGCGGTTGGCATTGCCCTGGGTGACGCCATCGTCGGGCGCCCCGAGTACGGAGCGCAGGGCCGGGAGGTCGCCGAGGATCTGCGGCAACACTTCATAACGGTGCAGGGTGCCCAGCAGGTTGGCGACGTAGAGGTCGAGGGTCTGACGGTTCTGCCCGGCCAGTTCGCTGCGGTAATAACGCTCGGCCAGGTGTTGCAGCGGCCACAGCAACGGCGCCAGGCACAGGGCAAGCAGGGCCAGGCTGCGCCAGCGGGGGAGGGTCGGAGTCATGGGCATCAGGCGCCTGGGGGGACAGGCGCATTATGCCTAGGGTTGTTCGGCAAGACACTCGCGTAGCGCGGTTTGCCAGTCTGGCTGGCTGACGCTCCATTCCCGTTGCAGGCGACTGCAATCCAGGCGTGAGTTCAGCGGGCGGGCGGCCGGTGTCGGATAGTCGCTGGAAGGAATTGGCAACAGGTTGGCGCAAGGCTTGCCCTGCTCCCGCAATGCTTGGCCGATGGCCTGGGCGAAACCGAACCAGGACGTTTCACCCTGGGTCGTCAGGTGATAAGTGCCCCAGGCTCCGGCCTGCCCGGTTTGCCAGCGTTCGATGAGTGCCCGCGTGCTATTGGCGATGGTGCCGGCCCAGGTCGGTGCACCGATCTGGTCTGCGACAATGCGCAACTCGGGTTTTTCTTGCAGCAGGCGCTGCATGGTCAGCAGGAAATTACGGCCATGGGTCGAGTAGACCCAACTGGTGCGCAAGATCAGATGCTGGCCTTGCACTTCGCTAATCGCCTGTTCGCCCGCCAGTTTGCTCCTGCCATAGACGCCCAGCGGATCAGGTGCATCGTCTTCGGTGTAGGGCGAGGTTTTGCTGCCGTTGAACACGTAATCGGTGGAGTAGTGAATCAACGGGATATCCAGCTCACGGGCTTGCCGGGCCAATATTCCGGGGGCGGTGGCGTTGATCGCGAATGCCAGTTCCGGCTCGCTTTCAGCTTGATCGACAGCGGTGTGCGCCGCTGCGTTGATGATCAGGTCAGGGCGAATCTGCTGCACTTGCTTGCTGATTTGCTCAGGTCGAGCCAGATCGAGCTGATCGCGCCCCAGCACGATCAGTTCGCCAAGCCCGCCCAAGTGGCGTTGCAGTTCGCGGGCAACCTGGCCGTGCTGGCCGCTGATGAGTATTTTCATGGGAACAGATCCGCCTCTTGCAGGCTTTTGCCGTTCTGGTCCTTGGCGGAAAGCTGCGGCGCTTCTTGCAGTTGCCAGTCAATGGCCAGGGTCGGATCGTCCCAGCGAATGCAACGCTCGGCGGATGGGGTGTAGTAGTCAGTGGTCTTGTAGAGGAATTCGGCGAAGTCGCTCAGCACGACAAAGCCGTGGGCAAAACCTTCCGGCACCCACAGTTGACGATGGTTTTGCGCGGATAAACGCACGGCCAGCCACTGGCCGAAATGCGCCGAGCTGCGACGAATATCCACGGCCACATCGAGCACTTCACCGGCGGTGACGCGCACCAGTTTTCCCTGGGTATTTTCCAGTTGATAGTGCAGGCCGCGCAGTACGCCCTTCTGCGAGCGGGAATGGTTGTCCTGGACAAACTGAGTGTGCAGGCCTGTCGCTTCTTCGAAGGCTTTGGCATTGAAGCTTTCGTAGAAAAATCCGCGTTCGTCGCCGAACACTTTGGGCTCGATGATCAAGACGCCGGGCAGTTGGGTTTCAACCACGTTCATTGAGTTTCCCCAGCCAGCATGAAGAGGTACTGACCGTACCCGGTCTTGCCGAAATAGCTGGCGCGCTCCAGCAACAGTTCGCGGCTGATCCAGCCATTTTCATAGGCGATTTCTTCAAGGCATGCGACTTTCAGACCTTGGCGGTGTTCGATGGTCTGCACGTACTGCGACGCCTCAAGCAGGCTATCGTGGGTGCCCGTATCGAGCCAGGCGAACCCACGACCGAAACGTTCGACTTGCAGGTCGCCACGCTTGAGGTAAGCGTTGTTGACGTCGGTGATCTCCAGTTCGCCCCGTGGCGAAGGTTTTACCGCTTTGGCGATCTCGATCACATCGTTGTCGTAGAAATACAGGCCGGTAACGGCATAGCTGGACTTCGGCTTTTTCGGTTTTTCTTCGATCGACAAGGCGCGACCTTCGCTGTCGAAATCAATCACGCCGAAGCGCTCGGGGTCCTTGACCCAGTAGCCGAACACGGTGGCACCGGAGGGGCGCTTCGCCGCGTTCTTCAACTGATCGCCGAAGTGCTGGCCGTGGAAGATGTTGTCGCCCAGGATCAGGCACACCGGGTCGTCGCCGATGAACTCTTCGCCAATCAGAAAAGCCTGGGCCAGACCGTCCGGCGACGGCTGTTCGGCATAGCTGAAATTCACCCCGAACTGACTGCCATCACCCAGCAGATTGCGGTATTGCGGCAGATCCTGAGGGGTGGAAATCAGCAAAATGTCTTTGATGCCCGCCAGCATCAGCACCGAGATCGGGTAGTAGATCATCGGTTTGTCGTAGACCGGCAATAACTGTTTGGAGACACCCAGGGTAATCGGGTGCAGGCGCGTTCCGGAGCCACCGGCCAAAACGATTCCCTTCATCATGCGAGCAGCTCCTTGATGTCGAGGGCGCCCAGGCGTTCACCCTGATAGCTGCCATCCTGCACGCGGCGGCACCATTCCAGGTTATCCAGATACCACTGAACGGTTTTACGCAGGCCGGTCTCGAAGGTTTCTTCGGGCACCCAACCGAGTTCGCGTTCGATCTTGCTGGCGTCGATCGCGTACCGCTGGTCGTGGCCAGGACGGTCCTGGACATAGGTAATCAAGTCGGCGAAATGCGCGACGCCTTGCGGTTTGTTCGGCGCCAGCTCTTCGAGCAGCGTGCAGATGCCGCGTACCACGTCGATGTTCTTCTGTTCGTTGTGCCCGCCAACGTTGTAGGTCTCGCCGACCACACCTTTGGTCACGACTTTGAGCAGCGCCCGAGCATGATCTTCGACGAATAGCCAGTCGCGCACTTGGAGGCCGTTGCCGTACACCGGCAATGGCTTGCCCGCCAATGCATTGAGAATGACCAGCGGGATCAGTTTTTCGGGGAAGTGGAACGGGCCGTAATTGTTTGAGCAGTTGGTCAGCAGGACCGGCAGGCCATAGGTGCGCTGCCACGCGCGGACCAGATGATCGGATGCCGCTTTGCTGGCGGAGTACGGCGAGCTCGGTGCGTAAGGCGTGGTTTCGGTGAACAGATCATCAACGCCGTGCAGGTCGCCATAGACCTCGTCGGTGGAGATGTGATGGAAGCGGAAGGCACTTTTCTCGGGCTCGGGTAGCGTTTGCCAATAAGCACGGGTGGCTTCCAGCAGGCTGTAGGTGCCGACGATATTGGTTTGAATGAAATCCGACGGGCCGTCGATGGAACGGTCGACATGGGATTCAGCCGCAAGGTGCATGATCGCCTGCGGCTCGAAGCGTGCAAGCACCGCGCTCACGGTGGCTTGATCAACGATATCGGCCTGCACGAATTCGTAGCGAGTGTCAGTGGCAATGCTAGTCAACGACTCAAGGTTGCCGGCGTAGGTCAGTTTGTCCAGGTTGAGCACTTCGTGCTCGGTGTGTCGAATCAGGTGGCGAATCAAGGCAGAGCCAATGAAACCGGCGCCGCCGGTGATGAGAATACGCATGTTGGCCAACCTTTTTCCGTAAGACGATAAAGCGAATGAGCATAGCTTGTCGGCAGGAGCGGGGTGGTGCAAGAGGGTTGTTGGTCGTATTTGGGTTTTGCCGGCTCTTGAGGGGGGTTGATTATCCTCCGGGGCAGTGGCGATATAGGCGCCTAATAAAATCTCAGGGGTCGTTGTATGCCGCTCGCCACGTTGATTCACCGCGCCAGTTTGCCCAGCCCGCAAGTGTCTGCGCAGCAAGCGCTAGAGCTGTTGGAGCGGCATTACGGCCTGAGCGGGACGTTGCAGGCGCTGGGCAGCCAGCAGGACCTCAACTACCGCGTAGACACTGAGCGCGGCCGGTTCGTGCTGAAAATCTGCCGTGGCGATTACTCGGCCGTGGAGTTGCAGGCCCAGCACGCGGGGCTCAAGCATCTGGCCGAACACTCCAGCGTGAAAGTGCCGAGGGTGATACCGGCGGGCAACGGTGAAGACCTGCTCTCGCTGGACATCGACGGTCAGGCCGTGCACGTGCGGCTGCTGGATTACATCGACGGCCAGTCGCTGACCCATCTTGATCACTTGCCGGGCGCCGTGGTGGCCGGGTTCGGCCGGCTCTGCGGCGAAATGGACCTGGCCCTGGCCGGTTTCGAGCATCCGGGCCTGGAGCGCACCCTGCAATGGGACGCCCGCCACGCCAACGCGCTGATCAAACATCTGCTGCCGGTTATTCAGGATGAGCGGCAACGCGCGCAAATCACCGACGCCGCCGAACAGGCCGAACGTCGCTTGCTGCCGCTGGTGGCCAAGCTGCCGGTGCAGGCGATCCACATGGACATCACCGACGACAACGTGGTCTGGCAACGGGATTCCCAGCGCCACTGGCAGTTGCAGGGGGTGATCGATTTTGGCGATTTGATCCGCACCTGGCGCATCACCGATTTGTCGGTCACCTGCGCGGCGTTGCTGCACCACGCCGAGGGCGATCCGTTCTGCATTTTGCCGGCGATCCAGGCTTATCACGCGGTCAACCCGTTGCAGCCTGAAGAACTGCAAGCGCTGTGGCCGCTGATCGTGGCCCGCGCGGCGGTGCTGGTGCTCAGTGGCGAGCAGCAGGTCAGCATCGATCCGGGCAACGACTACAGTCGCGACAACCTGGTCCATGAGTGGGAAATTTTCCGCGTCGCGACATCGGTGCCGTTGGCGCTGATGGAAGCGGCAATCCTGAGTGCTGTCGGCCAGGCCCTGCCGGTGATCGGCAGCGAAGGCTTTGCGCCGTTGTTGCCGAGCCTGGTGGGCCGTGAGTTTGCCTTGATTGACCTCGGCGTACTCAGTGCGCATTTCGAGGCCGGTAACTGGGAGCAGGCCGGCATCGACCAGCGTCTGCTGACCGAGGCTGCGGCGGCTCACGGTCTGGCGGCCAGTCGTTATGGCCAATACCGTTTGTCCCGCACCCGCCCGGACAGCGCCACGGAACCGGACACCTGCCCGTTGCACGTCGAGTTGCGCGTGCCCCACGGCACTGCGGTTGAATCGCCGTTTGCCGGGGTGGTTCATCAGCCTGAGCCGGGGATCGTGCAACTCGACGGCCCGCAATTGAGCGTGCGGTTGTGGGGCGTGACGCCATCGCTGCACAGCGGCGCGGCGCTGGTCAAAGGGCAGGTGCTGGGGGCGGTCAGCGGGCCGTTGATCGTGCAATTGTGTCGCGGCGTTTCGCTCAACCCGCCGCTGTTTTGCACACCGTCGCGCGCCTTGGCCTGGCAGGCGTTGTGTCCGTCACCGGCGGTGTTGCTGGGGCTGGCCTGCGATGCCGAACAAGAGCTCGACGCCCAAACGTTGCTGGCCCGTCGCGACGCCAGTTTCGCCCGCACGCAAAAACACTATTACGTCGATCCGCCGCGCATCGAACGTGGCTGGCGCAATCACCTGATCGACATGCAGGGCCGTTCCTACCTCGACATGCTCAACAACGTCGCGGTGCTCGGCCACGGTCACCCGCGCATGGCCGCCGTCGCCAGCCGTCAGTGGTCGCTGCTCAACACCAACTCGCGGTTCAACTACGCGGCGGTCGCCGAATTTTCCGAGCGCTTGTTGAAGCTGTCGCCGGACTCCATGGATCGGGTGTTTTTGGTCAACAGTGGCAGCGAGGCCAATGACCTGGCGATTCGCCTGGCGTGGGCTTACAGCGGCGGTCGCGACATGCTCAGCGTGCTGGAGGCCTATCACGGCTGGACGGTTGGCGCAGACGCGGTTTCGACTTCGATTGCCGACAACCCCAAAGCCTTGAGCAGCCGCCCGGACTGGGTGCATCCGGTGATCGCGCCGAACACCTATCGCGGCGAATTCCGTGGCCCGGACAGCGCGCCGGATTATGTGCGCAGCGTCGAGCACAACCTGGCAAAAATCGCCGAACAAAAACGCCAATTGGCCGGGTTTATTTGCGAGCCGGTGTACGGCAACGCGGGTGGGATTTCATTGCCACCGGGGTATTTGCAGCAGGTGTATGCGTTGGTCCGCGCCCAGGGCGGGGTGTGCATCGCCGATGAAGTGCAGGTCGGTTATGGCCGCATGGGCCACTTTTTTTGGGGCTTCGAAGAGCAGGGCGTGGTGCCGGACATCATCACTATGGCCAAAGGCATGGGCAACGGCCAGCCACTGGGCGCGGTGATCACCCGTCGGGAAATCGCCGAAGCGCTGGAGGCCGAGGGCTACTTCTTCTCGTCGGCGGGGGGCAGTCCGGTCAGTTGCCAGATCGGCATGGCGGTGCTGGATGTGATGGAAGAGGAAAAACTGTGGGAAAACGCCCAGGTCGTCGGCGGGCATTTCAAGGCGCGGCTGGAAGCGCTGATCGATATTCATCCGCTGGTGGGTGCGGTGCATGGTTCCGGGTTCTATCTGGGTGTGGAGTTGATCCGCGACCGCGACACTCTGGAGCCGGCCACGGAAGAAACCACTGCGCTGTGCGATCGCTTGCGTGAGCTGGGGATTTTCATGCAGCCGACCGGCGATTACCTGAACGTGCTCAAGATCAAACCGCCGATGGTGACGTCGCGCCAGAGCGTGGATTTCTTCGTCGATATGCTCTCCAAGGTGTTGGGCGAAGGCTTGTAGAGCTTGATATCGCTTTCGCGGGCAAGCCTCGCTCCTAAAAGGTTGCGCCGTACTCTCTGCTTGTGAACGACACAGCCTTGTAGGAGCGAGGCTTGCCCGCGAAGGCGTCTTCAAACCCGACGCTGAATATCGATTGTTATCGGCTTTTTCTTGGTTAATTTAGATGAAAGGCATCTTGGTAGCTTTTAAAGCCGATATTTATCGGCTATAAAGTCGCCATTGCCTACCTATAAGAATGACCCGGGAGATGATTCATGAGCCGTATCGTTACCGTCGCCGCTACCCAGATGGCTTGTTCCTGGGACCTTGAAGCCAACATCGAGACCGCTGAGAAACTGGTCCGCGAGGCGGCGGCCAAAGGGGCACAGATCATCCTGATCCAGGAATTGTTCGAAGCCCCGTACTTCTGCCAGAAGCCGAACCCGGATTACCTGCAACTGGCCACCACCGTTGAAGACAACATAGCCATCAAGCACTTCCAGAAAGTCGCCAAGGAACTGCAAGTGGTGCTGCCGATCAGCTTCTACGAACTGGCGGGCCGCGCGCGTTTCAACAGCATCGCGATCATCGATGCCGACGGCAGCAACCTCGGGATTTATCGGAAAAGCCACATCCCGGACGGCCCTGGCTACCACGAAAAGTACTATTTCAACCCGGGCGATACCGGTTTCAAAGTCTGGAACACCCGTTACGCGAAAATCGGCGTGGGCATCTGCTGGGACCAGTGGTTCCCGGAATGCGCCCGCAGCATGGCGCTGCTCGGCGCGGAAATCCTCTTCTACCCGACCGCCATCGGCAGCGAGCCCCACGACAAGACCATTTCGTCCCGCGACCACTGGCAGCGCGTGCAACAGGGCCATGCCGGCGCCAACCTGATGCCGCTGATCGCCAGCAACCGCATCGGCAACGAAGAACAGGACGGCTACGACATCACGTTCTACGGTTCATCGTTCATTGCCAACCAGTTCGGCGAAAAGGTCCAGGAGCTCAACCAGACCGAGGAAGGCGTATTGGTCCAGCGCTTCGACCTCGACGAACTGGAGCACATTCGCAGCGCGTGGGGCTCGTTCCGTGATCGACGCCCGAACCTATACAATGCGCTCAAAACCCTCGACGGTTCCCTGGAGTCCTGACTGCATGACCACTTTAAACAGCACCCCGCGCGCCGACGGCTTCTACATGCCCGCCGAGTGGGCCGCCCAAACCCAGACCTGGATGATTTGGCCCGAGCGCCCGGACAACTGGCGCCAGGGCGGCAAACCGGCGCAAGCCGCGCACGTTGCGGTGGCCAAGGCCATCGCCCGTTTTGAGCCGGTGACCGTGGCGGTATCCGCCGGCCAATACGAAAACGCCCGCGCCCGCCTGGATGTACCGAATATTCGTGTGGTCGAGATGTCCAGCGACGATGCCTGGGTGCGCGACACCGGCCCGACGTTCGTCATCAATCACAGCGGCGAAGTCCGTGGCGTGAACTGGGATTTCAACTCGTGGGGTGGTTTTGACGGCGGTCTGTACTCGCCGTGGAACCGCGATTCCCAAGTCGGCGGCAAGATCCTTGAGATCGAGCGCAGTCAGCGTTACCGCACCGAGGGCTTTGTGCTCGAAGGCGGTTCGATTCACGTCGATGGCGAAGGCACGCTGATCACCACCGAAGAATGCCTGCTCAACCGCAATCGCAATCCGCACCTTAATCGTGCAGAGATCGAAGCGGTGCTGAGCGCCAATTTGGCTGTGGATAAAATCATCTGGCTGCCGGACGGTTTGTTCAACGACGAAACCGATGGCCATGTGGATAACTTCTGCTGCTACGTGCGCCCGGGTGAAGTATTGCTGGCCTGGACCGATGACCCGCAAGACCCGAACTACCCGCGCTGCCAGGCTGCGATGAAAGTGCTGGAAAGCAGCACCGACGCCAAGGGTCGCCCATTCACGGTGCACAAGATGCCGATTCCGGGGCCGCTGTACGCGACCGAAGAAGAGTGCGCCGGTGTCGATCCGGTGGACGGCACCCAGGAACGGAATCCTACCGTTCGTCTGGCCGGTTCCTACGTGAACTTCCTGATCGTCAACGGCGGCATCATCGCGCCGAGCTTCGATGACCCGCTGGACGGCCCGGCCAAAGAGATTTTGCAGAGTTTGTTCCCGCAGCACGAAGTGGTGATGGTGCCGGGCCGTGAACTGTTACTGGGAGGCGGTAACATTCACTGCCTTACCCAACAGCAGCCCGCGCCGCACAAGGAGTGAGTGCGGTTGTAACAGCTTGAGTTGATTGCATAATCGCTCGCGCAAACGTTTCCCCGCTTTGCCTTGCATAAAGCCCGCAGCCCGAAAGGACTGCGGGCTTTTTTGTATCCACTCATCGACAGTTAGGAAACATTGGCACAGCTCTTGTATCTGTCATGGCGTAAACAGGGAGGGGGAGAACTGCGATGTTCTGTCATAAACCTTGGATAAGTTAGCCGCTCACAAACCGGGAGAGAGCGCCGAAATGAACGCCGAAGTGAATGTAGTGAGCGAGCGGACATTGCATCCCCTGGCAGTCAATGGTGAATCGCTCCAGATCCTGGCGCACTGGTTGAAGTCCAATGGAACGCGTCAGATCAGGGAAACTGATCCGCGCCGGACGATGATCGAGCGCTACCCCGCTGGATTATTCAGCGAAGCGGAGCTGGAAGCGTTGTGGGATGTGATGGAAGGATAAGAAGAAAAACAAAGGATTGCTCAAAGCGCTGCCGGGAAGGCGGCGCTTTTTTATGCCTGTTGGAAAGTCGGCGCCGGTGAGGGCGCCAAGATCGCAGCCCTCGGCAGCGCTTACGCCAATCTATGTAGGCGCTGCCGCAGGCTGCGATATTTTGATCCTGCCCTTAAAAGCTATAGGTACCAGTCACCACCAAACTACGCGGTGCGCCGGGCTGAATCTGATACTTGCTGGTCGCCGACGAGTAATACGTCTTGTCGCTGATATTGTTCAGCGCCGCGCGCAGGTCCCAATCCTTGTGCCGGAACCCGGCCAGGGCATCCCAACGGCCATAACCGGGTAGCACAACGGTGTTGAGGTTGTCGGCATAACGCTCGCCGACCAGGGTCAGACCGGTCTCGGCGTACCAGCCCATTTCCGGTTTCCAGGTCAGGAACAGACTGCCGTTGTGCTTGGCCACGTTGCTGACGCGTTTGCCTTCCAGGCCGTTGTTGTCCTTGACCACGGTCGCGTCCTGCATGCCCACGCCACCGCGCACGTACCAGTTGCCGACGAGCTTGCCGGTGCCGGTCAACTCGACACCACGGGAACGTTGCTCGCCCGTTTGTACAGTCAGCGTCGGGTTGCTCGGGTCGGTGGTGCGGCGGTTGTAGAGTTCCAGTTCGTAGATCGCCAGGGTGGTGCTCAAGCGATCATCGAGCCAGTCGCTCTTCACGCCGATTTCCTTCTGTTTGGTCAGCTCCGGGCTCAGGTCGTTGCCGTTGCCGGCCACTCCCGGGGTGATGCCGATCAGGCCGCCGCCGACCGGGGAGAAGGTTTTGGTCCATGAGGCGTAGAACGAATGATCCTGCAACGGCGTCCAGACGATTCCCACGCGAGGGCTGGTGCTGTGGCTGTCACGGTCTTCGGAAATGTCCCGCAGCTTGTTGGTCGACTCGATGTCGAAGGTGTCGTAACGCAAACCGCCCAGCAATTGCCATTGATCGTTCAGGCGCAATTGATCCTGTACGTACACCGCACGGCTTTCCACTTCGGTGTGGGTGCTGGTTGAAACCTGCATGCGCCTGGTATGGCGCAAATCGCGGTTCGGGTTGTACAGGTCGAGAGCCGGTACCGCCGAGCTGCCGCGCCCGGAAGTCGCCGCGTTGTACAGCGTAGGATCGCGCCGCTGGCTGCCAATCTCGACGCCGGTCAGCAGGCGATGCTCAAGCCCGAAGGTGTCGAAGCCACCCTCCAGTTCGACGTTGTTGAACACGTTGCGGGTGGTCAGGTCTTGTTGCCAATGCTGGCGAGTGACCTTTTGGGTGGCGGGGGTGTAATCGGTCAGGTAGGTGTTGTCGAAGTCGCTGTCGAGCTTGAATACACCGAGGGTGTGGCGCAGTTGCCAGTTGTCGCTCAATTCATAGCTGAGTTTCGAGCGCAGGGATTGCGACTTGTCGTCGATGAAATCGTGCTCGCTGCCGTAGGTCGTATCCCGCCCTACGTCCGCCGGGCGTCCATTTACCCCGGGGATACCGCGATCCGGCGTACGGTTGTAGCGGCTGTATTCGTACTGCACCAGCCAGTTCAGGTCCGGTGTCAGTTGCCAGCTCATGGATGGCGCGAACAGTTGACGATTGCCGCTGACGCCGTCGCGAAAGCTGTTCTGATCCATGTTGCCCATGTTCAAGCGCAGGCTGATGTTCTCCGTCGGGTCGGTGCTCAGGTCGGCATACAGGCTGCGCAAATCATCGCTGCCGCCCTGGGCTTCAATCGTCGAGCGACGGCCGAACTCCGGCAGTTTGCTCACCCGATTGACGATCCCGCCCTGGCTGCCCCGGCCATACAGCACGGCGGCCGGGCCTTTGAGCACTTCGATGCGTTCGATGTTGTGCAAGTCGCGCACGTACTGGCTGTCGTCACGGACGCCGTCGAGGTAGAAGTCATTGCTGGCGTCAAAGCCGCGGATGCGCAGGCTGTCGAAACGCGTGTCGGCGCTGCTGCTGACGTTAGGCATACCGCTCAGCGCAGTGCCGAGGTCGTTGGTGCCGTAATCCGCGACGTTGGCGGTTTTTATCGAATCGATGGCCTGCGGGACATAGCGCACCGGGGTGGCGGTGCGCGTGGCAGTGCTGGTTTCTTTGACTCGCGGGTCGTCGGCTTCCGCTTCGGCGCTGATCGAAGTTTCCGGTAAAACGGTGGTCGCGGCGCCGGCAAAACCGGCAGACAACAGGGCAGAAAGCCCAAGGGTTACGGGGGAAAGACGGAAGGGGGCAGGCATCTGAAGCGCATCCAAAAGGTAGAAGAGTCCAAGGCTGCAAATGGTAATGCTTGCTATTTACTTCCGTTAATTATTCCTGATGGTGACGCTGGTTTGATTGTTTCGAATCATGTCTGGATTGATACAAGGCCTTGAAACGGCATTCGACCGATTCCTGAAACAGACTGAAATCCATTCCGGCGTTTTTCCGAAACGGTCCGAGGATTAGTCTGCCGGCATTCATTTTCCTACCTTTGTGCCGGAGTTTTCCCATGAACCTTCATTACATTTACGACCCGTTGTGCGGCTGGTGCTATGGCGCCAAACCGTTGGTGCAAGCGGCCCGGACCTTGTTGCCAGTCGTTGCCCACGGCGGCGGCATGATGAGCGGCGCCAATCGTCAGGCCGTCTCGCCGCAACTGCGTAATTACGTGATGCCTCACGATCGACGCATCGCCGAGTACACCGGCCAGCCATTCGGCGAGGCGTACTTTGAAGGGTTGCTTCGGGATGAAACCGCGATCTTCGACTCCACACCGCCGATTGCCGCCGTGCTGGCCGCCGAGCAAATCGCTGGCCGTGGGCTGGAATTGCTGGGGCGTTTGCAGACCGCTCACTATGTGGAAGGGCGACGCATTGCTGATGAAGCGTTCTTGCTTGAACTCGCCCAAAGCATGGGCCTAGATGCCCAGGCTTTTTTCGCTGCTTTCAACGAGGCCGAAACCGAACGCCATATCAAGGAAAGTCGCACACTGTTGGCCAACGTCGGCGGACAAGGGTTTCCGACGTTTGCCCTGGAACAGAATGGCCAATTTACCTTGATCGACATTGGTCCGTGGCTGGGCAAGTCAGAAGCCTTCGCGACCTGGTTGAGGCAGGCGCTTCCGGCCCAGCCATCCTTACCCGAGTTTCAAGCCTGTGGCCTCGACGGCTGCGCCCACTGATTTCTCAGACGAATTTCGCCTATTCACAGACGATTCATGAAATTGACACACGGATAAGGGCACGGATAGGATTCGCGCCAACGCCTGTGGCCGATCGCCACGACTCACAAAACAATAAAAGGCCCGCCGCGATTTTTCGTGGGCGGGCCTTTTTGTTTCGGGGTGAAAAAAGAGCGCAACAGCGCCGTTTCAGCCGTTCGGCACAGTGCGTATCAACCGGTATAAGGAAAAGAACAAATGTTGAACAAGCGAATCAGCCTGATCGCTCTGGGGATGTTGAGCGCTACACAAGCCATGGCTAACGACCAGGCCGAATCCAAGGGTTTTGTTGAAGACAGCAGCCTCAAAGTGCTGCTGCGCAACGCCTACATCAATCGTGATTACAAAGACGGCAACGCGGACAAATCCGAGTGGGGCCAAGCGGCCATCGGTACGTTCTCGTCCGGCTTCACCCAAGGCACCGTCGGTGTGGGCGTCAATGCGTTCGGTCTGTACGCACTGAACCTGGAGCGCAGTGAAGATCGCAGCGGTGCCCAGGGCATCGACTTCTTCAAAAAGGGCGACAGCGGCCACCCGGCCAACGACCTGGCCAAGGGCGGCGCGGCGGTCAAATTCCGTCTGTCCAGCACCACGCTGACCTACGGCGACCAGATGCCGGAACTGCCGGTGCTGAACTACGACAACTCGCGCCTGTTGCCAGAAAGCTACACCGGCACCTTGATCACCTCCAAAGAGATCAAAGGCCTGGTGCTGAACGCCGGTCGCTTCACCGCCGAATCGCGCAAAAGCGCTGAAGGCCGTGACAGCGGTGGCTTGAAGTCGATCAACGTATTGGGCGGCAGCTACCAGTTCACCGAACAGTTCAAGGGTGCGCTTTACGCCTCTGACGTCGAAGACGTGCTGAAGAAGCAATACGTGAACGCCAACTACGTGTTCCCGATCGACAAGGATCAGTCCCTGACCCTGGACTTCAACGGCTACCGCACCAAGCTGGACAATTCCTACGTCCGCGAAAACGGTATCACCGGCGACGACAACAAAATCTGGAGCCTGGCAGCGACTTTCGCCACCGGCCCGCACTCGTTCACCCTCGCTCACCAGCGCAGCACCGGCGACAGCAACCTGGGCTACGCCTACGGCGGCTATCAGAAAGATCAGGGTCGTGTCGGCGACGGTGGCAACACCATCTACCTGGCCAACTCGTACTGGTCCGACTTCAACGCTGAAGACGAACGCAGCTGGCAGTTGGGCTACGGCCTGGACTTCGGCGCCTTCGGCATTCCGGGCCTGAGCTACAACTTCGCCTACGTGCGCGGTGACAACATCACCACGTCCACCAGCGAGGGCGGCACCGAGCGCGAAATCTTCAACCAGTTCAAGTACGTCGTGCAAAGCGGCCCGGCCAAAGACCTGAGCGTGAAACTGCGCAGCTCGATCCTGCGCGTGTCGCAGAAATCCAGCGAGTACAACGTCAGCGGTAACGAACTTCGCGTGTTCGTGGATTACCCGATCAACATCTTCTGATGATCGCTTGAGTTAACAAAACTCACTAAAAAACCCCGACTGGCTCGGGGTTTTTTTTTGCTGACTTTTGACAAAAACGATCTAAAGCTGCCTTTTTTGGCATAAAAAGGTCGATTCAAGGCAACTTTTTACAGCGTTTCAAACAACGCTTGAGATGCCTGAAATTCTTTCTCATGGACGCAAATCCTGCACCTAATAGATTAGTCCGCT
>NZ_JBAGKV010000013.1:0-180389 GCF_037049705.1 Janthinobacterium sp. LPB2021202312-11-4
TCCCCAGGCATTGATTTCTCAGACTGAGTAATTTCATCCATCACGGCATCGAGTGCCCAATCCTCCACTCTGTTCAGAACCCAACAGTCACCATGCTTAAAGACGAAAATCTTCAAATAATGGGCCGCCTCATCATGAACGATCACCCTGTTCGGTAATTTGATTTCGATCTTGAGATTCGATTTGGCGGCATTTTCCGGAAGTAGTACTTTCAATTCATTAGCAGCAATCGCGTTCAGGCTCCGCTCGACTACCTTCGGTACTTTTCCATCAGCCGTCACGTGAACATGCTTCACAGGAGATGCGATAAAGACTTTCTGTATCTCTGGCTCGGATGAGAAAGCTTTGACGAACTCAGCAAAACTGCTGCTCGGACATTGCGCGGTGCTGGACGAAGAGGCAAAGGCACACGAACTCATCCCCAAGCTCAACAGCGCAATGGAAAACCACTTCATCTGCCTTACGTATTTATTTGTTGTCATCACGAAATTCATCACTCAGAAAACACAAAAAAAGCTTTCGGTTTAACCTTCTCAGGCGGCGCATTCATCAACGCCTGATCCATCAAACTCCCCGCCTTATCCTGATCCGCCGCCCCCGGCAGCACTGGCGGTTTAATCCCGATCCCAGTGCCAGAGCCCGCCGCCCCACCAGCATTGATTTTGATAACGGGCCCAACCACCGTAATCCCGCCAGCATCCAGCTTGATAAAGCTCCCACCCGCCTTCACGGTGAGCTCCATCCCAGCCTCAATAACAATCTTGTCCCCAGCCTTCAGATGTATCTCTTTCCCGACACTAGTCAGCTGCGCAGTCCCCAGCTTCACATGCTGGTTCTGCCCAATCGTCAGGTGGTCATCCATCCGCGTCTCAGTCTTCCGATCCGCAATCGTCGTCCGATGCTCTTCAGCCTTCAACTCGGTGTAGGTGTTCTTCTCCACCGTGTCATGCCGCTCATTCCCCACGCGGATCTTCTGGTCATGCTCAATGTTTTCATCCCAATCCCGTTGGGCATGGATGAAGATTTGTTCCGCACCTTTTTTGTCTTCAATCCGCAGTTCATTGAACCCGCCGCCGCCCGGCGAACTCAGGGTTTTGAACACGGTGCGGGTTTTATTGGCCGGCAGCTCGTAGGGAACCTGGTTTTCCTTGTGGTACAGGCACCCGGTCACCAGCGGTTGATCGGGATCGCCTTCGAGGAAGGTCACCAGCACTTCCATGCCGATGCGCGGGATGGCGATGGCGCCGTAGCGGTCACCGGCCCAGGAGCTAGAGACGCGCATCCAGCAACTGGTTTTGTCGTCGGCCTGGCCTTCGCGGTCCCAGTGAAATTGCACTTTGATGCGGCCGTATTGATCGCAGTGGATTTCTTCACCTTTGGGGCCGGTGACCATGGCGGTCTGGCTGCCGAGGACGCGGGGTTTCGGGTGTTCGAGGGCTGGGCGGTAGAACACGTTCCATGGCGTGGCGAGGAAGCGGTTGCGGTAGCCCTGGTGAAAGTCGTCTTTGTTGTCGGTGGTGTCGCTGGTCACCGACTCTTCGAGGACTTGCGGTTGTTTGCCTTCGTGGAAGATTTCGGTGAGCAGCCAGAGGTCGTTCCACTCGGTGCGCGGGTGGTCGGACATTTCGAGGAAGTGGCCGCTGACCAGTGTGGTTTGGTCGCCGCGACCTTCGGCTTGCTGGTAGTCGGCGCGGTGGCGTTCCAACGCTCTCTGGCTAAGAAACTTGCCCCGCGCGCGGTCGATGAAGCGGCCCGGGTAGTCGTAGTCTTCCAGGTCTGGCTCGGTGCTTTCGCCGTCGGGTTTGTAGCCGGACTCCAGTTGCAGGCGCGGTTTTTCAAAGTCGTAATCACGGCGGGTCGTGCGGCTGGTGCGGGTTTCCAGGCGCAGCTTGAAGCCTTTGATCACCGGCTCATCCGCAACCATGCCGCTGCCCTGCACATACGCGGTGGGCTGGCCGAGTTTCGGGAACACGGTCTGGTCGTCGCCGAACACCAACAGATGAGCCTTTTCGCTGTGCTGGAAGTGGTAGTGAATGCCTTCTTCTTCGCATAAGCGCTGCACAAAATGCAGGTCGGTTTCGTCGTACTGCACGCAGTAGTCGCGGTCCGGGCAGGTTTCGCTGAGCTGGAAGCTGTAGGCGTTGGCCTTGATCCCGTGTTCGTCGAGGATCAGCGCGATGATTTTCGGCGCGGACATCTGTTGGTAGATGCGTTGGTTGGTGCGGTGGTGCAGGTATTGGAGTTGCGGCACCAGGGAGATTTTGTAGCGGGTCAGGCGTTTGCCCGCATCGCCTTGCGCCACGCGGTAGATCTGGCCGTGGACGCCGCTGCCGTTGGCGTCCAGCGCAAGGAACGCCTGTTTGTGCAGGAGTTTTTCCAGGTCCAGGTCCGGGTTTTCGCTGACCAGTTCGAGGTCGAAGCGATACGGCTGGCTGATGCCTTCGGTGCCGCTGAACGACAGCACTTGCAGGTCGCCTTCGTAGTCTTCGACTTTGAGGCTGAAGTGGGTTTCGTTAGCTGGGTTGAACATGGCTAGCCCCCTGTTCGGTAGTCATCCGTTACGCCCGCAGTCGCAGGCGTTGCAGCAAAGACGAAGTGGCGCCCAAGGCGTCACGCAATTGGGCAGCGGTGATCGTTCGATCAGCCGCGTTGAAGGTCAGCGCTTTGCGCAAGGCTGGCCAGCAGTGTTTCGGAAGATTGCGGGGGATGCGCAGTTCGCGCTCCAGGCGTTCGTCCCGGGCCTGGGTTGAGGGCAAGCGGCGGAACGGGTGTTTGCCGCCGGCCAGTTCGTACAACACGCACGCCACGCCGTAGACGTCGGCGCTGGCGGTCAGCGGCTGGCCTTCGAGCAGTTCCGGGGCGGCGTAGCCGGGGGTCCAGGCGTTGAAGCGGCTGCGGCTCAGGTGCGGCAGGCCGGGCAGGATGCCCTCTTCGGCCTGGCCGAGGCCGAAGTCGAACAGGCGCACGCCCTCTTCACTGAGCATCACGTTGCTCGGTTTCATGTCGCCGTGCAGCACGCCGCGAGCGTGGGCGTAGGCCAGCGCGTCGAGCAGCGGCAGCGCGATGTCGCGCAACTCTTTCCACGGCAGGCCGGTGGGCCGCTCGCAGAGTAATTTGTCCAGGGTCAGCCCACGCATGAGTTCCATGGTGATGAAGGCGCGCTGGCAGTCGGTGTCGACTTCAAAGGTGTGAAAGCGCAGCACGTTGTCGTGGCGCAGGCGTCGGGTCAGGGCGAACTCGCTGTAGAGCAAGGCACTGGCGTCCGGCGATTCGGCAAATTCTTCGCTGAGGATTTTCAGCGCGATGTAAGGATCGGGATCGCCGAACTGTTCGTTCAGCAAGTCCCGTGCGCGGTAAACCGCGCCCATGCCACCGGCACCGAGCAGGCGCTCGATGCGGTAACGACCGCCGAGCACGTCGGGCAGTTCGGCGACGCTGGCCCGGGTCGGCGCCAGCGCCGGTGAGGCCTGATGGGGCTTGGCGAACGCAAAGTAGGTCAGGTTGTGGTCCTGCTCTTCGCTCACCAGCAGGTCGTCGAGCGGTCGCATGAGTTCAGTCATTGGCGGATTACCACGGCGGTCAGGTTGTCCCGGGCCGAGCCACGCAAAGCGCCGTCGAACAAACGCTCCAGCGCAACGTGCGGCGCGGTCAGGCTCAGGGCATTGCCCAGGGCATCGCTGCTGAGTCCTTGGTACAAACCGTCGCTGCACAACAAAAACGTATCGCCGGGGTAAACCTCGAGTTCGAGCACGTCCAGGGTCAGCACATCGGCCGCCCCGACCGCACGGGTCAGGGCATGGGCCGAAGGGTGGGCGCGGGCGTCTTCGAGGCTCATGTTTTGCTCGTCGATCAGTTGCTGTTGCAGCGAATGGTCCTTGGACAGCTGATACAAGCGCTGGCCACGCCACAAGTAGCAACGGCTGTCGCCGGCCCAGATGCAGGCCGCGCGATTGCCTTCTACCAGCAGCGCCACCACGGTGCTGCCCATGATGCTGTCGTGTCGCCCGGCCGTGACGGTCAACTCCTGGCCCAAGCGGCGATTGATCCAGTGCAAGCACTGGCGGATGCCTTTGAGTCGTTCGTCGAAGTCGTCCTGCACCGGCAGTTCCGCCAGGCTGGCGACGATCAACTGACTGGCGATGTCGCCCGCCTGATGACCGCCCATGCCGTCCGCGACCACCCACAGCCCATGCTGTGGCGAGTCGAGGAAAGCATCTTCGTTGCGCGCCCGAACCTTGCCCGGATCGGTACGCGCAGCGCTGCGCCAGGGACTGGCAACCAGCATCAGAGCTGCACCGGCATACGGAAGGTACGCAGCACACCCATGTCGAACGGGTTCGGCGTGCGTTGGCTCATCAGCAGGTAGTTGGCGCGCAGGCCACCCACGTCAGCTTTCAGGACCAGCACGTCGCGACCGTTCAGGTACTCGGTCTGCATCAGGTCGAACAGACGGAACAGCGACCATGGGCCGGTGTTCTTCTCAATACCGATCGGGCGACCGACCATTTTGTCGAGGACCAGGCTGGTGCGACCGTCTTCAGCATCGGTCGGCCATTTGAACGCCACCGGCACGATCGGGCCATGGCGGTATTCCATGGTCTTGTCGCCAAACTTGAACTCGGAACGGCTGACGGCCGGGTCGAGGGTGTACGGCTCCAGTTTGAATTGCACTTGCGGCTCGGCCGGGTTCTCGGCGAAGAAGCTTTGGCGAATGGTTTGCGCCGCCGCCATCTGGTCGAGGTAGACCTTGGAGATCGGCAGGCTGTGACCATCGACACTGCGCATGCGGTAGTTGCCCGGATCGCCGCTGACGAAAGGACGCATGTAGGTGTCGAAGAAGCGATCGACTATGCCCTGGGCCTTGAAGAACTCGCGGAAGTCGCTGATCGCCACGTCGCTGGTGCTGTGGGCGCTGAACGGATAACGCTTGTTGATCGCCTTGCCATAGAAGCCGTAGAGCTCGCTCTGGTAGCGCTGGTTCAGGTACGCGTAGGAATCGTTGAGCACCAGACGCCAGGTGTCTTCGGCCAACACGTTGAACCAGACACTGACCGGACGCGGCAAACGGTTGGACGCGTTGCGCAGGTTGCTCAGCGCATCACGCTGACCGCACATGCGGGTCTTGGCCATTTCGAATGCGGCTTGTTCCGGGGAACTGGCGCGGGCCAGGCTCGCGACTTGCAGTTGCAGGTCGTTGAGCGCTTGCAGTGCCGGGGTCAAATCAGCGGCCGGGCCGTTGTTGTCATCCAGCAAGCGGTGCAGCGGTTCGAAGCGACGTTGCAGGGATTTCTTCGCGGTGTCCGGCAGGTTCTTGGTCGCGGCCATGTCAGAGGCCTTGTCCGCAGCGGCCGACGCGAGTTTGCCGAGCTTGCCCAACTTACCTTTCTGATCCGCCAATGCGCCAGCGGCATCCGCCGCTTGATCAACCGGGTCGGCCTCTGCCGGGAACCGGGTGTTCTCGCGCACTTCCACCAGCAGTTGCAGCACCGGGGAGTTGGCCGAGGTCAGGCCCGCCAGTTGCTCGGCGCCCTCGCTGAAATCGCTGATCGCCGGCAATGCCACCTGGCCGACCGCTTCGCTCCAGAAGTTGGCGTAGTCGCGGAAGTACAGTTGCTCCAGTTCGACCATCAGGCGACGCAAGTCCATGCCGCTGATGCCCGAGCCTTCGCCCAACACCCAGTTGTCACGCAGGATGTCGCTGACCAGCGTCGCGCCCTGGACCGAGAAGTACTGCTGGTAACCCTGTTGGGTGTAGAAACCCGGGATCACATAGTCGGTGCCGACAAACAGCGAAGCCTGCGGCCCCATGTGTTGGCTCAAACGGTATTCCGGCAGGTTGCGGGCCTGCTCGCGCAGCATCCGGTAAACCACGTTGGCCAGGGACTCGCTACGCAAGACCTGACGCGCCTGGGCCACCAGTTGATCGTTGAGCGGGTAGATAAACGGCTGCTGCAACAAACGCTCGAAGTGCGTGTTCAAGCCGTTCTGCACCGCCGTGTTGCCCGCGTAACGCTGGGACCACTCGGTGGCGACCCAATCCTTGAGCCAACCGGCGTCGCGGCGATCCTTCATGTTCAGCATCAGGTACGCACGCAGGCTGTTGAGCAAGCGTTCGCGGTCCTGCATGTTGGCGCGGATCTGCCCTTCGAGCAGGGTCGCGACCCGTGGTAACAGTTGCGCTTCAAGCTCGCGCTCGTAGGCAGCCTTGACCACCGGGTTCGACTCTTCGCCCTGGTACAGCCCACCGCGTTCGTGATAACCCACGTCACCTTTTTTCGGGAAGACCTGAGTTGCCGCGTAGCTGGTGTCGAGGGTCTTGAGCGCGGCCATGGAATCATCACGGGCGGTCAGCGCCGAGCGCGATTGAGTCCAGTTTTGGGCCAGGGAACGCAGGTTTTCCAGACGCTCGTAGTTGGCAGAGAAACCGCCGGCCCAGAGCATGCCGAACAGCGCCAACGCCGCCAATGCGCCCACATACAAGGCACGCTGGCCCCAGTGGATGCGGCTGCGTTCGCGTTTGTCCAGGCCCGCCAGATCGGCTTCCGGGAAAATCACGCGGCTGAGCAAATGGTGAATGAAGCGTGAACGGCCGCTACGCAGGGTTGGCAGCGTGCCGGCGTTAATGCCCAGATTGGCGCCGATGTTGGCGGTGGTCTTGTCCATTTCTTCGACCAGGTGCGGTGCGCTGGTCAGGTAGAAACCACGCAACTGGCTGGAGCGCTGGTAGCGGTTGCCGGTGAACGCCATGTCGACGAACAGGCACAGACGCTCGCCGATCCGCCCCAATTGATGCGGGAAGTCGAGGATGCGGCCACGGCGCTGGGTGTCGCGCTCCTGGTGCATGCGCATGATCACTTGGCTGTTCAGGCGACGCAGCAGTTCTTCGAACTCGGCCCGCAGCACAGTGACGTCGGCGCCGCTCTGCTCTTTGCGAAAGCTCGTACCGAGCACCTGATCGCTTTCTTCGCGGGTCAGTTGATCAAAAAACTCGTCGAACCCGAGCAGGCTGTCAGCCTTGCTCAACACCAGGTAAACCGGCACATCGACGTGAAGTTTCTGATGCACGTCCTGCAATCGTGCCCGCACCTGGCGCGCCAGAGTTTCGAGGTCTTTCTCGTCCGGGCACAGCAGCGATTCCACAGGAATGGTCACCAGCACACCGTTCAACGGACGGTTGCGGCGACGTTTGCGCAGCAGGTCGAGCAACGTGTTCCAGGCGCTGCTGTCGACGCCATTTTCACCTTGGGCCAGGTAACGACCGGCGGTGTCGATCAGCACACCGTGGTCAGCGAAGTACCAGTCGCAATGACGGGTGCCGTGGGTGTCGCGGGTCAGTTTGCGGTCAAGCTTGTTGATCGGAAACTCAAGGCCCGAGAAGTCCAGCAGGCTGGTTTTGCCGCTGCCCTCAGGACCAATCAACAAGTACCACGGCAAATCACCGCGCCAGCGCTCGCTGCGACCGCGATACAAGCTCGAGGTCTTCAGGGTTTTCAGCGCGTCCTTGAAACGCACCTTCAACTCTTTGTCCGCTTCCTCGATCAACTCTTCGCGGCGGATACGGTCCTGGCCGACTTCAGTGTCTTCGATGGCTTTTTTGCGTACACCGGCGCGCCAACTGACGAAGACCATGGTCAGGCCCCAGATCAGGAACAGCACACTGATGGTCAACAAGCGGGAGGTCGAAGTTTCCCAGAACTTGTAATCATCCACCGCCAGCAGCGGCCCGACGAACCACACCAGCAGCGCGAGGAACAGCACCACCAGCAAGGTCCAGACCCAGGTCTTGCGCAAGAATGCGCCGACTTTCTTGAAAAACTTTTTCATCACACGTCCCTGTTTACGGCTGCGACTGCGGCTGGACCGCGGCCGGATCTAGCTGCTGATAAGGTTGCAGAACGGTTTCACGTTGCTCGCCCAATACCCAGGCAAACCCCGAATACATCACCACCAGGCACACCAACGTGAACAGCACCACCATCCACGCCGGCACGATGCGCACCAGGCTGCGGCGCTGATCGTTCAGGCCTTCCCAATGGGGCGACAGCTCACGGGGCACGTCGCCGCGCAGTTGACGGATCTGGCGATACAAGGCGTCGCGGATGCCTTCGAGTTCGAGCATGCCGCGAGCTTGTACCCGGTACTTGCCTTCGAAGCCCAGGGACAGGCACAGGTACATCAGCTCCAGCATCGGCAGGTGCTTGACCGGGTTTTTCGACAGGCGATCCAGCAACTGGAAGAACTTCTCGCCGCCGAAGGTTTCGTTGTGGAAGCTGCTGAGCAGGCTCATCTGCGACCACTCGCTTTCGTTGCCCCACGGCGTGGTCACGACGGCTTCATCGACCACGGTGCAAAGCACGTAACGGGCGGCCATCACCTGGCTGCTTTCGGCGCCGTTGTGCAGGGCACGCACTTCAAACAGCTTCAACGCGGCGGTCAGTCGCTCGTTGAGCGCGTGCATGTCTTCGCGGGTGTCGCTGTGCTTGAGACGCACCACTTCCGACAGCAGCTCGGAGGAGGCAGCCACCAGCGAATTGAGGCTGATGTTGAACGCTTCGGCCGGACGCAGACGCGCGGCGTAGATCATGCGTTCTTCGAGCTGTTCGAAACGTGGTGGCGCGGCGAAGTCTGTCAGTGGACTCGACGCCGGGCCGTGGCCCTGGCGGTCGAGCAGGACCGTTTTGTCGTCCTGGCTGTATTCCGTGTCCTTGTTCATGTCGGTCAGTTCCTGATGGCCCAGAATTTCAGTTCAAGCTCGGCAAATTCGCCGGACACGTGGAACGCGAAACCGCCGGAGCGCTCCAGTTGTGCCAGGTCTTCGGAACTGAGTTCGAGGATGAAATAGGTTTTGTTGGAGTGGAACGCAATCTGCCGTGGGGCCACCGGCAACGGTTTGACCTTGATACCCGGCAGGTGCAGGTTGACCAGTTGGCGGATGCGCTCCACCGGGCCGACCTTGAGGTGCGCCGGCAAGCGTTGGCGCAGTTCTTCGGAATCGCAGTTGGCACTGGCCGCAAGCACGAACGACGCCGTGCCCAGCAGTTTGTGGTCGTGCAACGGCGAGACGATGATCCCGTACTGACGCGCTTGCAGGACCAGTTCGATAGCGTGCTGTTCGAGCACCATCGACAGTACCTGACGAATCGCTTCCATCAGTTTGCGGAAGCTCGCGCCCTGGTCGCTGTGCTGGTAACGGCTGTCCAGGCGCGGGCGTTTGCTGTCGCTGGAGAAGGTCGCCAGATCGCCGAGCATGGTCAGCAGCGTGCGGTACAACTCTTCCGGGTGAACCTGCTCCAGGCCCAGGTAATGGCGCAGCAGCAGTTCGGTGCGGTTGATCAGTTGCAGCATCATGAAATCGCCGACTTCCGCGCCACCGACCTTGCCGTTGGAACGAATCCGGTCGGCGATGGTGTCGCCCCGGTGGCCGAGCATGCTGATCACTTCTTTGAGGCACGACAGCAGGTAGCTGGAGGAATGCGCCTGGATGTAGGTGGGCACGAAATCCGGGTCGAGGCTGATCACGCCGTCGGGCGTGGTGTCGAGCACTTCGCAGATCTTCAGCTTCACGTAGGCCTGGTCGCTCTGCTGCTCGCCGAGCAACAGTTTGAAGTCCGGGCGGGCGCAACTGACCTGGCTCGCGGAGTCATCGCCGGCGTTGGAGTCGGCGACTTCGGCTTCGTACGCGGTGAAGCGCGCCAGCACGTCCGATTGCTCCGGGCGACGGGCCTCGATGTGGTTGCCGGTAACCAGCGGCAGCGCCAGGTAGATCGGCGTATTGCCGGTGTTCGGCGGCACGTCCAGGGCCAATGGCTCGGTATTGCCGCCCAGTTCGAACAGGCTGCCGTCCGGCAGAATCCCCGAGGCCTGGCTGATCACCAGTTTGCCCATGTTGAGGAACTGCAAGTCGATGTCCAGGTTCAGGAAGCCCCAGGTGTAACTGCCCAACAACTGGGTGCGGGTCTTCATCTGGTGGTCGTAGTAGCGATCGTTGTGCTGGAAGTGCTGCGGACGCAGCAGCATGCCTTCCTGCCAAATGACTTTATGGGAGTTCATGATCAGTCAACCGCCTTGGCGAGCGTTTCATGGGTGTTGCGGATGCCGGACTGGTCGAGGGTCAGGTCAGCCTCGGTGAGTTCAACCGGGGTGACTTGCACCGTGTAGCGCCATTTGGTTTCCGGCAGGTCGCGGTAGGCGGCGAGGACGCCGACGTAGCGGCTGCCCTCTTCCACGCTGAGCTTGAGCTCGACGGTTTCGCCTGGACGCAGTTCGAGTTCTTCGGTGGCCACCATGTCCGGGGCCAGGGATTCCTTGGCGCGCTCGTACAGGCTGAAGAAGTCGGCGTTTTCGAAGGCCACCGGGTGCTTGAGCTCAAACAGGCGCACGACGATCGGCGACGGACGCCCGTTGAGGTCCGGGTTCAACTGATCGCTGGCGGTGAGCTTCAGGTTGAGTTTGGTCACGGTGGAATACGGCGACATCGACGAGCAACCGGCCAGCAGCACCAGGGCCGCGAATGCCGTCAGCATCTTGATAAAAGCGGTCGAGCAGCGAGACATGCGGATCATCCTTGGTGGTCGGTGTGAAGGGTGGAAATCAGGCGGATCTGTTCTTCGTAGGCCTGGGCGAAGTCGCGGGCCAACAGGCGTTCGCTCCAGTCATCGTCCTGACGCAGGGCCTGGTGATAACGCCCGTAGGCTCTCCAGCGACTGCCCGACGTGGCGAGGATCGGCTTGTTGTCGCGCTCGAAACGCAAGGTCAACTGTTCCGGCGAGAAGTGCTCCAGGGTGCCGCGCACCGCCGCACGACTGGCGGTCAGCAAGGCCACCTGGTGCGCCTGCAAATCCCGGAACGAACGGGAAATCGCCTGCTCGGCCGGCAACTGCCCCGGTTTGTTTGGCTGCAACAAAATACCCAGCGCTTCACCGGCATCGACGGCGAATTTCAGCGGGTTTTTGTTATTGCCCTGAACGATGGTCTGGGCCAGGCGCAGTTCGTTTTTCAGTTCGCTGCGGGTGCGCAGGCTCTGCTGCAAACCGCCGACGCTTTGCTTGAGCAGGCGTGCGGCGTTCAGTGCCAGGGCTTCGCGGGCGTCGTGGTCGAGGCCTTTGATGTCCACGCCCAGGGCCGCGCCAAAGTGCTCCCAGAAGCCTTCGCTCTGACGTTCCACCGCTTTCGGCGCCGGGGCCGGCGCAGGTTCGGCCGGGGCGTCGATCAGCTCCGGCACCATCAGGCTTTCCATGTCGATGCGCGCGTAGTCGGCGCGTTGACGCGGGTCTTCGGGCGCGTTGCGCGGGGAGATCAGTTCGTCGATTTCCGAGTACACGCGCTCTTGCTGGTCGAGGGCGTTCAGCGGATCGAGGTCGAGGAACGCATCGTCAGGAATGATGCTGCCCGCCGCCTGCGGACGGCCGACTTCCACGTCGAAGGTCGCCGGGTCGCGCACCAGCCGTGCGCGGATCTCGAAGTCGCCCAGCACGTACACGTTGCCGTGCTCGATGCGCATGGCTTCGCCCTTGCGCAGGCGCGCGCCGCTTTCGCTGTCCTGGATACCGTTGCTGCTGGTATCGGTCAGGAAAAACGAGCCTTCGCGGTAGCTGATCACCGCGTGATGGTTGGACAGGTGACGCTTGCGGTCCGGAATAATCCAGTCGCAATCCTCGCCCCGGCCAATCACGCCACCGGCCTGCTTGAAGGTCTTCTGGCACAAATCCGTGGGCACGAACTGCTTGGTGTTCAGCATTTCGAAAACCAGTTCCATGATGATGCTCCTTGCGGTCACTTGCCGCGATTGACCGCCTGCGGATCACCCAATGGGCGATAGGTGTTGTCGTTGAATTTGTAATTGCCGCTACAGCCGCCGAGGCCGCATAGAACGACGAGGGTCAGCAGGACGGCTTGCCAGTGACGAACAGGCATCAGAGGGTCTCCAGGGGTAGACAAAGGACAAAGCGCCGGCCCTTTCGGGCGGCGCTGTTAGAAGCGAATGAGGTGAAATCGAAGGTCGTTTGCCTACCCATCGAAATCACCCAAATTGATGTTCAGGCGCCCGAGGCGATAAAGCAGCGTGCGACGCGGCAGCCCGAGTTCACGGGCGGCGAGGGTCTGGTTGCCGTCGTTTTTGCGCAGGCAATCGAGCAGCAGGCTGCGTTCGACCTGCTCCAGGCGTTCGCGCAGGTTCAGGCCGCTGTTGTCTTCGGGCATGGCTTCCATGCGCAGGGAGAAATGCTCGGCCAGCAACTCGCCGCCCTCGCACAACAGCACGGCCCGTTCGACCAGGCCTTTGAGTTCACGCACGTTGCCGGGGAAGGCATAACCGGACAGGTGATCGAGCGCCGCATCCGACCAACGCACCGCGTCCCGTTGCAAGAACGAACACGCCTTGTCGGCAAAGTGCCGGGCCAGGTCGAGGATGTCGCCTTCGCGCTGACGCAGGGCCGGCAACTCGATCGGGAATTGCGCGAGGCGGTAGTACAAGTCCTCGCGGAATTTGCCTTCGCTGACCAGCACCGCCAAATCCCGGTGGGTCGCAGCGATGATGCGCACGTCGATCTTGTGGGTGTCGTTGGAACCCAGCGGACGAATCTCGCCTTCCTGCAACACCCGCAGCAACTTGGCTTGCAGGGACAACGGCATGTCGCCGATTTCATCGAGCAGCAACGTGCCGCCATTGGCCGCATCGAACAGCCCGGCGCGGTCGCGATCAGCGCCGGTGAACGCGCCTTTGCGGTAGCCGAACAGCTCGCTTTCCAGCAGGTTCTCGGGGAACGCCGCGCAGTTCTGCACGATGAACGCCTGGGAGCGGCGCGGGCCGCAGTCGTGAATCGCTCGCGCGACCACCTCCTTGCCAGTGCCGGTTTCGCCGCGCAGCAGCACGGTGTATGGGCTGTGCAGGACTTTACCGATCAGCGAATAGGTCTGGCGCATGGCCGCGCTTTTGCCGATCAAGCCATAACCACTGATGCTCGGCACGCTGCGGATAACTGGCGCGGCGGCACTGGCGGGTTGGCGCAGGCGTTGCAGCAAATGCAGCTGACCGAGCACGAACGAGCCCAGTTGCCCAAGGGAATCGGCAAAGCCTTGCAGGTCGATGTGCCGGTGACTGGCGCACAGCAGCAAGCCTTCGACGGCCTTCTGCTGATTGACCAGCGGCACGCACAGCAGCGATTGCCACGGCGTCGCCTGGTTCGGCAGGAACGTGGTTTCGTGCAGGCTGCCGCTCAACTCGCCGAGGCACACCACGCGGTTCTGGCACAGGGCGAATTGCAGCAGTTGTTCACCGTTGTAATCCGCCGGCAGGCTCGCCGCTTCCCGGGGTTGCAGGAGGCCGTTGAGGCACTCGGCGTTCATGCCCAGGCACGTGTGCGTCGCGTCCAGCAGGTACAACTGAGTCAACTCGCAACCACTGAGCTCGGCCAGACCGCGCACGAAGTCACCCAGCAGCGCAGCACCGTCCGCCGCCCGCGACAGGCTGGCGAACTGCGCCAGCAAGGCTTCGGCATAGACCAGTGGCTGCGGCACTTGAGTGAACATCACACCCACCTCAGGCGAACTCGCAAATCACGCTGGCGTCGCCGTCGAGCGTGGCGTGAACGCGCTTGAGGCTTTCACCGGTGGCCATCGCATCGAGCAAGCGGTCAGCCACCAGCGGCAGGACGTGCAGGTCCAGCAAGTGGTCGATCAGGCGTGCGCCGCTGTCGCTTTGGGTGCATCGCTCGGACAGGTGATCGACGAGGTTCTGGCACCAGGTGAACGCCAGTTGGCGACGGCTCAGACGCTCGCCCAAACGACCGAGCTTGATCTCGATCAGCTCGCGCAGCACCGGGCCGCCCACCGGGTAGTAAGGCACCACGCGCATCCGCGCCAGCAGCGCCGGTTTGAAATGCTTGCTGAGCACCGGGCGAATGGTTTCCTCAAGGACTTCGGCGGATGGGCGCGCGCCGTTTTCGCAGAGTTCGGCAATGCGGTCGCTGCCCAGGTTCGAGGTCATCAGGATCAATGTGTTGCGGAAATCGATCTCGCGCCCTTCCCCGTCGTTGGCCACGCCTTTATCGAAGATTTGGTAGAACAGGTTGAGCACGTCCGGGTCGGCTTTTTCGACTTCATCGAGCAACACCACCGAGTACGGCTTCTGCCGCACGGCCTCGGTGAGCATGCCGCCCTCGCCGTAACCGACGTAGCCTGGCGGTGCACCGATCAGGCGCGACACGGTATGTTTCTCCTGGAATTCGGACATGTTGATGGTGGTGATAAAACGATCACCGCCGTACAGCAGGTCGGCGAGGGCCAGGGCGGTTTCGGTCTTGCCGACACCGCTCGGGCCGACCAGCAGGAACACGCCCACCGGCGCATCGGGTTTGTTCAGGCCGGCAGCGGTGGCGCGCATCGAACGGTCCAGGGCGTGCACGGCTTGTTCCTGACCACGGATGCGAATGCGCAAATCGGTGGCGAAGCTCGCGACTTTGGCGTTGTGCTCCCGGGCCAGTTGCGCCAATGGCACACCGGTCCAGGCGCTGATCACTTCAGCCACCAGACGCGGGCACACTTCGAAGCTCACCAGACGCTCTTTGACTTGCAGTGCTGTCAGGGTTTTGTGGGTTTCGTTGAGCGCGGCTTCCAGGGCTTCGACGGTTTGGGTTTCGTCGACCGGCGCTTCGAGGGTTTCGATCACGGTGCCTTCGGCGTCTTCTTCAACCGTGACGGTGGGCTCGACGGCGACGGCAACCCGGGCCTTGGCCAGTTGCTGGCGCAGGTCCAGCAGGCGCTCGGCGAGTTCTTTCTGTTCAGTCCACAGGGTTTCCAGCGCGACGCTTTCGTCTTCGGCTTCTTCCAGGCGCGCCTCCAACGCGTCCAGCGCTTCGTGATCGATCAACAAACCGGCCTCGGCATCGCGGCGCAGGGCCTGACGCTGACGGCCACCTTCGGCCAGTTCGCCACGCAGGCGTTCCAGGCTTTCCGGGGCGGCGGCGAGGCTGATGCGTACGCGGGCGCACGCGGTGTCGAGCACGTCGACGGCTTTGTCCGGCAGTTGGCGACCGGCGAGGTAACGCGCCGACAGTTCGGCGGCGGCAACTACGGCGTCATCGCGCAGATAGATGCCGTGGCTCTTCTCGTAGACCTGGGCCAGGCCACGGAGGATGGTCACCGCTTCGCTGACGGTCGGTTCGTGCAGTTGCACCGGTTGGAAACGACGGGCCAGGGCCGGGTCTTTTTCGAAATACTTCTTGTACTCCGCCCAGGTGGTGGCGGCGATGGTGCGCAACTCGCCACGGGCCAGGGCCGGCTTGAGCAGGTTGGCCGCGTCGGAACCGCCGGCATTGCCGCCCGCACCGATCAGGGTGTGGGCTTCGTCGATGAACAGGATGATCGGTTTTGGCGAGGCTTTGACCTCGTCGATCACACCCTTGAGGCGACGTTCGAACTCACCTTTGACGCTGGCGCCGGCCTGCAACAGGCCCATGTCCAGGGACAGCAACTCAACGCCCTTCAGCACTTGCGGCACTTCACCGGCAGCGATGCGCGAGGCCAGGCCTTCGACGATGGCGGTTTTACCGACGCCCGCTTCACCGACCACGATCGGGTTGTTTTTGCGGCGACGGGCGAGGATGTCGACCATCTGCCGAATCGCGCCATCGCGGCACAGCACCGGGTCGAGTTTGCCGTCCCGGGCCTGTTGGGTCAGGTTGTGGGTGAAGCGCTGCAACAGCGATTCGCCCGGCACGGCGGGTTTGCCGGTGGCCGGTTGCTCTTTTTGGGACAGGGCGAATTCTTTCAAGCGGTCGATGTTCAACTTGGACAGCAACGACTGGTAGCGGCTGCCGGCGTAGCGCATCGGGTTGCGCAGCAGTGCGAGGATCAACGCGGCTTGCTCGACCTGGCTCTGGCCCAGTTCAAGGTTGGCCACCAGCAAGGCGTCTTGCAGCCATTGCACCAATTCCGGCGCGAACACCGGGTTGCGCGAGGCACTGTGCTCGACCCGCGATTGCAGGGCGGCGCTGAGTTCACCGGCGTCCACTTCGGCATCCTGCAACGCGCGTGCGAGCAGGCCATTCGGGCGCTCCAGCAAGCCCAGCAGCAGGTCTTCGACGAGGATCTTGCTGCCGCCACGGGCGACGCAACGTTCAGCCGAGCTTTCCAGGTCGCGACGGGTTTCGGCGTCCAGCGCCTGAATCAGTTGTTGCAGGTCTACGTTGATCATGGGGTCATCTGTCCTTAATGAATTTTGCTGCCGAGGGTCACCACGCCGTCCGCTTTTTCGCGGCCGAGCCAACTGGTCCACCCCAGGCGACAAGCGTTCTGCTCACCGATTCGCAGTTCGCGGATTTCTTCCTGGCGCAGCACCAGGCGAATGTCGTAATCGAGCGGGTCACGCAGGGTGAACCGCACCAGCGCGCACAGCGGCTGGTAGCCGAAACCGATCGGCAGGAATTCGTGAAAACGCAGCCAGTCGAGCTCGCGGATGTGAATGCGGAATTTGCCGCTGCGGTCGCGCACGTGTTCGCCCAGCACCAGGTCTTCGCCGAGCGCGCTGTTGGCGCGACCAAGGCGGTTGCGCTGCTCGTCGAGGATTTCCACGCGGCGCTCGATGCACTGCTCGATGGTCAGTTCGGCGTGCTTGAAGTAGTAACGCAGCACCGCTTCGATCAGCGCCGCCGAGTGCGCCCGCAAACTGAGCAGGCCGAGGTACGGCAGCAGGCGTTTCCAGTTCAGTTCCTGGGCCCTGCGGATCTCTTCGCCGCCCAGGCCGATCAGCGCAAACAGCTGCGACGAGAACGGGTCGAGGGCGCCGCTTTCGAAACTCGCGCGGTAACGATACTTGCGCCAGATCGGCAGCATCAGCCGTTGCAGACGATGGTGAAACAGGTCGAGGAAGTTGCGGGTCGGATTGCCGTCTTCGCTGTCGCCCAGGGCCTGTTCGCCGTAGAACGCCGGCAGTGGCGAGCCGGAGCCAACCAGGCCGATCAGGTTGAAACGCATACGCGCGCGCAGGTGCCCGTGCTCGGTGAAAAACTCCACGCGATCGACGTCGCTGCCAGGGAAACCCAGGCTCGGGTTGGCCTGGAATTCCAGCTGATCGTACAAGTCGTCCTGGCTCAGGTGCGGGTGGGCCTCGCGCAGCCGGTCAACCACCAGCAGCACGGCCTGAAACAGCGAGTACTCGCGTATTCCTCGGGTCAGTCCGCTTAAAGCAGCGGCTGAAGGCCCATACGTGGTGTCCATTGGTACACCTCTCCCTGTGTGCTTTTTACGCGAAGCTCGTGGTACGAATTGAGACTGGCGTAAAGCGCGAAAAACTCGTTAAGAACCGAAGCGAAAACGAACAGGTCGCCCTCGCCGATATACCCTTCCGGGTCGATGGTCAGCTCGGTGCGCAACCCGCGTACCGGCAACCCTCGGTGCAATCTGTCGACGTGCTGGTGCTTGATCGACTTGAGCCCGCCCAGCAGGCGTTTGCTGACTTTTTCCGCGTGCTGGTCGTAGTAGCGCGGCAAGTCGTAGGTTTCGAGAATCACCTTCAACGCATTGACGTCGGCCAGGGACAGGTAGTTAAGCGACATGTTGCTGATCAGCTTCCAGAGGAAGTCACGGTTCAGCGGCGGCGCATAACTCGGCGTGGCCGGGGTGATGTTGCGGAAACTCAGGAATTCCGGCGTCTCTTCGCAGGCCTGGCTGATGTCGCCGAGCTTGAGCTTGCGCGGCAGGTTCTGGTTGGTGCACATCAGCTCGATGGACAGGGTTTCATGGGCTTCGGTGTGGCGGATGCCGAAGCTCAGGTACGTGTCGAGGCCGTTGTGCAACGAGGACGAACGCTGGCGGATGCTGTAGTGCGGACGGCTGTTGGGCACGTCGAAACTCGGGTCATGCTCGAAGGACTCGAACGGCACGTATTCCTGATAACCGAGACCGCCCGGCTTCCAGCCTGTGACCGTTTCCACCGAGAACACGCCGCAGTTTTCGAGGTCGTATTCGGCCGGCAGCAACAGGTATTCGTCTTGCTTGCCATCGAGGCGAATCGGCAACGCGTCGTGCTTGAACAGGTTGACGATGGGCGTGCAGTAGAGCTTCACGTTGTCCAGGGTCGGACGCAGGCGCTGGATGCCGCTCTTGCGAATGTCGAAGCGCAATTCCAGGCCGCGCACTTGCTTGAGGGTGTCTTCCGGCAGGGCCTTGAGCAGGTCCAGGCCATTGATGTCGACGAACAGGAATTTGTCCTGGAAAGCGAAATACTCTTGCAGGTAGCGGTAGCCACGGAAGGTGTTCAGCGGATACGGGATCAACGCTTCTTCTTCGGCAAAACCCACCGGTTGCACGCGATCGCCGGGCATCTTGAACGCCATCGGCGTGCCGTTGACGCCGTTGATAGGCTTGCCGGCGCCGTCCAGCGGGATCAGCTCGATACCTTCCAGGTTGCGCAGCAGGCTCAGGTAGAGCATCTGGCTGATGTAGCGCTCGCCGGCAAAGTGCAGACGCAAGCGACTCAGTTCCAGCTCACCGAGGTGACCGTCGGCACTCATTTCCAGACGCAGGCTCAACAGCGAACCGTCGCCCTTCACCGAGTAATTCAGCGCGGCCAGATCCAGAGGCAGGACTTCGGTCGGATAGCAGGTGCGGAAGCGGCAGCGCACGTCATCGATAGGCACGCTTTCCACCGGGGTGTCGCGCTCGACCATACGTCGGCACTACGATTTCCAGCGACCGAGCCTGTTGCTGGAAAGCCGCTTTACCGCCGAGTTCAGCCCGGAGCTGGAAGACTATCGCTACCCGGCACCGATCAAGAACGAAAAACGCGGTAAACAACTGGCCCGGCAAGCCCTGGAGCGGCACCGCACGGATTACCAGTTGGTCGAGGGCCGAAGCGATCAGCCGACCCTGCGCAGCGGTCACTTTTTTGAGCTGACCGAGCATCCGCGTAAAACCGCCAACGATCTGTGGTTGTTGCTCAGCGTGACGCACACCGGGAAACAACCGCAGGTGCTGGAAGAGGCGATTACCAGCGACGCCAGACCGCAAGATGGTTTCACCCAGGGCTATCGCAACCATTTCAGCGCCATCCCGTGGGACGTGTTTTACCGCCCACCGCTGCGCCCTCGAAAAACGCAATTGGTCACCCAGACCGCCCGCGTCACCGGCCCCGTCGGCGAAGAAATCTACTGCGATGAATATGGCCGCGTTCGTGTGGAGTTTTCGTGGGATCGAGCCGAACTCAACAGCGAAAAAAGCACTTGCTGGCTCCGGGTGTCGTCCAGTTGGGCGGGCGAGGGTTTCGGCGTGGTGACCATCCCGCGTATCGGCATGGAAGTGGTGGTGACTTTCCTTGAAGGCGACCCCGACCAACCGTTAATCACCGGGTGCGTCGCCAACAAAATCACCTCCGTGCCGTACACCTTGCCCGAGCACAAAACCAAAACCGTGCTGCGCAGCCACAGCTCGCCGCACACCGGCGGCTACAACGAACTGTCGCTGGAAGACCGCGCCGGCCAGGAAAAAATCTACCTGCGCGCCCAACGCGATATCGAGCACCTGATCCTCAACGACAGCGACACCCAAATCGGCAACAACCGCCGCGAACAGATCACCCGCGACAGCCATAGCCTGATCGGCCATGACCGTTTTGAGCAGGTGGACAACCACAGCGCCAGCCTGATCAAGGGCGATGAGCTGCACACCACTGAAGGCGAACGCAGCACGGTGATCGGCGGCGACGAACTGATCAGCATCAGCGGCAACAGCAGCACCACGGCGGTGGGAACGCTGGTGATTCAGGCCGGGCCGCAAGCGCACGTCAATGCCGCCAACGTGGTGATTGAGGCGGGCATGAGCCTGACGCTCAAGGCGGGCGAGCATCACCTCGTGATCAACGCCGGCGGAATTTTCAGCAGCGTGGCCATTGTTGAATGGTGGCGCACCACTGGCGGGCATACCCGCCCTGCTCGCTCGTTCATTGGTTCCGGTAGCGCCGCAGGTGCTGATCGCGGCCTCCCTCGCCGCGCAAAAACTCGCGCTGACCCAAGCCGCACGGGAGGCCTCACCCGTCTGCACCGTGTGTCAAAAACTGGCGGAGATGACGGCATGAGTCAGGCTTATTTGCTGCTGGATCGCGCCCAGATTGAACACCTGCCTGAACGCCTGTTTGAGTTGGGGAGCGCCACCTACCAATCGCTTTATCAAACGACGGCCTATAGCGCCCTGGAGGATGTCGGGCCGGTACTGGTGCCGGTTGTTCCCGATAGCCCACTGGCCCAGCGTTTTTTGCAAACGTGGCGCGCGACGGCGGGTATCTGGTTGGAGTCGGACGCCGAGGAAGCCGTGGTACTCGACCATTTGCGCAGCCTGATTCACGTCCGCGTCGAGGGCGATCTCACGGTGCTCTTTCGATATTTCGACCCTCGCATTACCGCCCTGTGGCTCACGCACCTGCCCACCGATGAACGTGATCGCTTGATGGGGCCGGTGCGGCTGATCCGGCTTCCGGAGCGGGATATCCCTCAAGAAAATCCGGATCAACCCTGCGCCCACTATTGCGATGAGCCTTGGCTGAGCCTGACGCAGGATTTGCTCGAGCACCTGAGCACAACCCAACGACGGCGCATCACCGAACAACTGATCGAACACTGCCAGCAGCACTTTGGCGAACAGATGCAGGGGCTGGACGCTTGCGAGTTGCAACAGTGGGCCGAGCACTGCCAGGACAGTGCCGGGCGTCACGGTTACGGGGCCATTGACGAAGTGATGTTCTGGGCGCGTTTCCAAGTGGCACTGGGCTCTGACTTCCCCGATGCCCCTGCTCACGCCGTCTACCGACAACTTTTGGCCGAGCCTGGCGTATTGCCCAAACAACGGTTGAAAAACCTGAATGCCGAACTGACGCGTCAGTTGCTCACCGACAAGGAGTCTTGGGTATGAGCGCAAAAAAACTGGCGATGGTTGACAACGCCGCTCAGGCCGAACGCGCAGCCAATGCGGCACCTCACGTGGACATCAACTGCACTATCTGGCCGTGCCCCGCCAGCCAGCCCGAGCTTTTCGTCGTGCCCGTGCGCTACGCCCTGGCCGAAGAAAAGGCCGACGACCCTTGCTGTGTTCCCGGCGTAACCCCGCAAAGCCGCCCCATGGCGGCACGACGTCTGCGGGCCGGGTATTTTTATCTGTGGCAAGACAAAGGACCGCTCAAACGTTATGCAGTTTCGCCGAAGGGGTTGTTCAAGGAACAAGCGCTGGAGGCCGATGCCGCCCCGGCGCTCGACGCCACGCTGGCCGGTCTGGCCCTGCAAAAAATCCACAACGTCTGGATGCTTTACAGCGAATTCCCGCTGAACGCCGAACATTGCCAGGCCCTGAGCGACAGCAGCGCCAAACGCCAGCAGCACATGCGCCTGGTGGCGTTGCGCACCGTCGCCAATGAACTGCAAGCCGAGCATTGCCCGCCGCTGGACAACGCCGCTCAGGTCATGGCCGAACTCCTGCCCAACACCTTCGCCCGGTCGATGAAAGTCGATCAGCTCAGGGCCGTCGAGGACACCGACGCACTGGGCGAAACCCTGATGAAAGACCCGACCCCGGTCAACATCAAGGCCTACACCGACGCCATGCACCGCGCCCGTGAGCGGGAAAGGGTCCTCGCCGAACACCCCAAGGCCAGCGATCAACCGCCCGGCGAATGGAGCGCCGAACCGTGGGACGGCCAGGGCACTCAGAACTGGCTGGACAACGCCAAGGAGCAGGCGGAATACCTGTTCGCCGTGTTCGCCTGCCTGGACGATGATCTGGGCGTGTTGCGCGACATCAATCATGAGCAGGAATGGATTGAGGCGAGTCACGAAACCTGGCTGGGGGATAACCACCTGCGCCTGAGCGTCGGGGGTTTTGTTCGGAGCCTGATCAATGAGGATGGCGCCGAACTGGCCGGTTCTCTCAGCTATCGCTACAAGGATCGCGAGATCGAGCTGACCCCGGAACAGGGCGAGGTGATGCTGGCGACTCAGAAGCGGCTCGATGAAGAACTCAAGGTTGAAACCCAGGCGCGGCAGTACGGCGGCCAGCCCACGCAAGCTGAAACCCGCGACCGGGATGCGCGTATCGCGGCCATCGTCGCCCCGGTGCGGGACTTTATTCCGGCGGACTTGTACAACGAGGCGGAATTTATCGTGCGCGAGTACCGCGCCCAAAAACACGCGAATCTCAACGATCACGCCTTCAGCGCCAAAGTCGGCGAATACATCGACCTCAAGGCCATGGACAACTGGTTTGCGCACACCGCTGCGGACCACTACCGACAGATCGAAGCGCGTCACACGGTGCTGTTCGCCGACCGAGGCGTGTACCTCAAGCGCTCGCACAGCGGCACCTGGTTTGTCGATTACCACAACCTGCCCACCCGCCACTGGCTGACCGAACTGGCCACCGGCTGCCTGACCGCCCAATGCCTGCGCGCCGAGGGCGCCGAGCAATACGCCGATTACCTGCGGGCCACCGATGACGGCGCGCTGAAACACCTGTTCAACGGCTGGGCGCCCTCGATCGACATGCTCGTGAATAACGTTTCGCGCCTGAACGAACTGATGGCCGCGCTGGCCGCCGACAACGTCAGTGTCACCTATCAAGCCCTGGCGCCGTTGAGCACATTGGTGCTGGACGACATTGCGGCCATGGCCCGGGACGTCAGCAGTCAATGGAGCGTGCTGGTTAATCGGCTGGCGGCGGCGTTGTTGTTGCTCAAGGGTGACGGCGGGTTCAGTCGCTGGTGGATGGGCGTGCTCATTGCCAACCGGTTGGGCAACAACGCGCCGCTGGGGATGCTGGTCGAGAACGGCCGGCGGGTGTGGAAAATGCTGGGTGAGCAGGCGGAAGCGCTGGCGGATTGGGTGAAGGCGACCGGGCGGGCCATTGGGACCGGACGGATTGAGCGGATTTTGAATTCGCCGGCGGTGGTGAACAGCGGTGGGGTGTTGCCGTTGGCGGGGTTGTTGCTGAACGTGGTGAATGCGGCGGTGTATTTGCGGGAGGCGGAGGTGTTGGAGGGGCGGCGGGTGAATGACACGCTGTCGGCGACGTTGTATGCGGGGGCGGCGCTTACGGCGGTGGTTGATAATCAGGTAAGGAAGGGGTTGGGGAAGGATCGGTTTTTTATTCGTTCATCTGCGGCTCCGACGCTTACGTTGTTTGGTGCAGTGGTGGGGGGATTTTCGTTTGTCGCAGCAGGGGCTGAGTTCAAGTCTCTGCAATTCCAACTCGAAAACGCCCAAAACCGAGTCGATCCATGGCTGGAGATGCGTCAAATCGCCGTCGGTGGACAAGTGGCCGCTTTCGGCGCACAGGCAATGTTAGGTTTTGGCTACACCGCCCGCGCTTTGGCAGGTTCAATCACCGTCGACGCGGCCATCCTGCGCTACACCCTGTACATGGGCCCGTTGAACTGGATCCTTTTCGGGTTGGGCGTGTCGTACTTGATCGCCACGATCATGCAGCAGACTCCATTACAAAACTTCCTGAATTTCTGCTGCTGGTCAAAAGGCCGGGCGCACGACTTGGGACCTATCCCGCCCAAAGCCCAAATGGACGAACTCGACCGGCTATACCGCATCCTTTATGCGCCTCGGGTCACCATGCAAAGCAGTTCGCAGTCAGCCATGAGTGATGGCCCTTCCGGCCTCGCGTTCGTCAGCTCCATCGACACCCTGACCATCGATTTACCCGGTGCGGAGCCGGGCAGTGTTTATCTGGAACTGAGCATGATTGGCGACCCCATTGATACCCAGGACTCTCGCCACCAGATCAAGAACCTCCCGACCCACCAGTACAAAAGCCCGCGACCCTGGCGCGACATGACACCTCACTGGTTATCCAGCAGCACCTGCCGGTGGATACCGCACCAGGAAGGTCAGGGCTTACGCTTGAGTGGCCCATTCAACCCACTGAAAAACATACTGAGCTCGACCCCCACCACGGTTTCGCTCCGTCTGCGCTATCGCACGCCGTTGATCGTCATGCTCGGCGCCCCCAACTTCATCGGTGGCGAACGAGGATTGGCGTTTACCCTGAACGACACCACTGGCGTGATAGAGCTGCGCGGCGACCCGACGCCACACCTGGACCGCGCACCGAACTACCCGCTCGGCGAGGAGCACCCCGGCGGTACTTACCTGCAACCCAAGGACAAAACATGAGCACGCCACCGGCAGGCACCACGAAAAAACGGATGTTTTCGCGCAATGACTATCTGGCGCCCCTACCGATCCCGACAGGTAGAAAACCCTCGGATGTGCTGAACATCATCTGGCGCAAGAACGAGGTTTTTCTGGATATCGGCAACTACAGCATCGGTTCGGCGGTGATGGTGCTGTGGCCAGGAGTGATGTTGTTTTTATCTCTGGCTTATGGACTTAGAAACATTGCACCTGATATCAGCGTTTTTGCTCTTTTAGGGGGCGGGGTAATCACTGGCATTCCCGCACTCATGTTGGTTTATTCCCTCTCCCGCGAAGTGCCCCTCCCCGTGCGCTTCAACCGCCAACGCCGCGAAGTCTGCGTCCCCCGCGAAGACGGCGAGTACTGGATCGTCCCTTGGGAAAGTGTCACCGCCGCCGCCACTCAGCAGTCATCGGTCAGTCAGGCTGGGCGAGCCACGATGGGCTTACTCATCGTTGGTTTCGAAAACCCTGACCCGCTGGCCGAGGAAGACAACCGGCATTTTTCCTTGGGCTTTAACTGCGGCGGTGGCACCACAGCCATGGCGCTGTGGGAGTGCATGCGCAGTTACATGGAAGTTGGGCCGGAGGCTGTTGAGGATCAAACAGCACGTTTCGACAGGTCGAAAGGAATATGGGCGACCTACCTGGACGATCTGATCAAAGCCTCAAAACTCAGAGGCTGGTTCGTAACAGTCATCTGGGAAGGTTTCTGCGGGATCTTCATTTTCAACACGCTGCTGATCGACGTGCTCGAACGCTGGAAACTCAATCCGCCACCCGACCTGCCCCACCCCGACATCATCGAATGGTCAAAACCACTCCCCCCGGAACAATGGGCAAAGCGCTCCCCCGAACTGGAAGCCGCCATCGCCCAACGCGAGGCTGAACTGGCCGCGCAAGCGGAGCGGGCGTCAGCTTGATGACGAATCACCACGCCTCCCGCGACCCGATCAAAAACCGCCCGACCCACCACAACAGTGGCGAACGAGGATTGGCGTTTACCTTGAATGACACCACTGGCGTGATAGAGCTGCGCGGCGATCCGACGCCACACCTCGACCGTGTAAAGAATTACCCGCTCGGCGAGGAGCACCCCGGCGGTACTTACCTGCAACCCAAGGACAAAACATGAGCACGCCACCGGCAGGGACGACGAAAAAACGGATGTTTTTGCGCAATGACTATCTGGCGCCGTTGCCGATCCCGACAGGTAGAAAACCCTCGGATGTGCTCAACATCATCTGGCGCAAGAACGATGTTTTCTGGATATCGGCAACTACAGCATCGGTTCGGCGGTGATGGTGATGTGGCCCACACTAATGGTGTTTGTATTGATGGGCCATATCACTCCGGAGCCTGGAATGATCTGGATTGCGGCGCTAATCATCATTGGTATCCCTTCATTGATTTTGATCCAAGGCCTCTTCCGCGAAGTGCCCTTACCGGTGCGCTTCAACCGCCAACGCCGCGAAGTCTGCGTCCCCCGCGAAGACGGCGAGTACTGGATCGTCCCTTGGGAAAGTGTCACCGCCGCCGCCACTCAGCAGTCGTCGGTCAGTCAGGCCGGTAAAGCCACGATGGGCTTACTCATCATCGGTTTCGAAAACCCTGACCCGCTGGCCGAGGAAGACAACCAGCATTTTTCCCTGGGCTTTAACTGCGGCGGCGGCACTACGGCCATGGCGTTGTGGGAGTGCATGCGCAGTTACATGGAAATCGGGCCGCAAGCCGCACCCGAAGCCGCAGCACTTAACTCAGGCGCTAACCTTCGCTACTACATCGATTACATGAAAGACAAAGCCAAAGAACGCGGCTGGTTTCTAACACTCTTGTGGGAAGGCGTATTCGGCGTGTTTATTTTCAATGCGCCTCTCGCGACTTATCTACAAAGAAAGAAGCTTTATCCGCCACCCGACCTGCCCCACCCCGACATCATCGAATGGTCAAAACCACTCCCCCCAGAACAGTGGGCAAAGCGCTCCCCCGAACTGGAAGCCGCCATCGCCCAACGCGAAGCTGAATTAACAGCGCAACAACTCGCCTGATACAGGCACTTACGCCTCGATTCGCTTAGCCCATAAAAAATGGGCCCCCGATTTATCGGCAGGCCCACTTTTCAATACGGTTCTCCCCGTTACTCAGGGAGTTCGCCGCAATTATGGATTAACGCTGTCTTTCAACGATTTGCCTGGCTTGAACGCAACGGTGTTGCTGGCCTTGATTTTCACGGGCTCACCGGTTTGCGGGTTTTTGCCGGTGCGGGCACCGCGGTGGCGTTGCAGGAAGGTACCGAAGCCCACCAGCGTAACGCTGTCCTTGCGGTGCAGAGCGCCGGTGATTTCTTCGAGAACGGCGTTGAGAACGCGGTTGGCCTGCTCTTTGGTGAGGTCTGCTTTTTCAGCGATTGCAGCGGCGAGTTCTGGTTTACGCATTAGTGAAGCCCCTTTGACGGTTTTTTGTTGTTATGTCCGTGCTGTTCTCGTTGGAACAGCGCCCAAGGCGCCGCAGGTGCTCTACTCTGCGGCAGACGGGAGTGAGGATGGCACGCACGGAAGAGCCGCGCCAGTCTCGGCGCGACGTTTGTAGGGGCAAAAGAGGGGTGATTCCGACAGAACGACCGGTATTTACGCCAGCAAGGCTGGAAGTTCTTTGTTCAACGCGAGTTTTTCCATCACCGTCGCGCCTGTCAGGGCATAGCCGAGCAGTTTTCCGCTGCCATCACGGCACAATGCCTTGATGTCGGCGCCCTGCCCTTCGACCGTCCAGACCCCCTCCGTGCCCCGTGGTGGCGGTGAAACCACCAGCGGGCAGACCGGGGTTTTCACGGTGATCGGCATCGGGCCGTAGTTCACAGCGGTCGGATTTCCGGCGAGGGTTTGTGCCAGCGCTCTCGCACAGCTCATCAGGGGCATCACGTACAACAGATTCAGCCCATCGACCTCGGCGCAGTCGCCCAATGCGTAGATATTGGCGTGGGAGGTCTTCAGGTGACGATCGACCACCACGCCGCGATTGACCTGCACGCCCGCAGCGGCCGCCAAGTCGATGCGCGGACGCAGGCCAATGGCCGACACCACCACATCGCACGGGATGACCTGACCGTCGGACAGGTGCGCTTCGAGCCCGTCCGCCACCCGTTGCAGGCGATTGAGCACCGGCCCGAGGTGGAAACGCGCGCCAAGGCTTTCGAGCCCGGCCTGGACCGCAGCGGCCGCCGCCGGGTGCAGCAGGGTCGGCATGACCTGTTCGCACGGCGCCACCAGTTGCACTTCATAGCCGCCAAGGATCAGGTCGTTGGCGAACTCGCAGCCAATCAGGCCGGCGCCCAGCAGCAACACCCGACGCTTGCCGGCCGCTGCGGCGCGAAAACGGGCGTAGTCTTCCAGATCATTGATCGGGAACACCGCGTCAGCGCCGTCGCCTTCAATCGGCACCCGCACGGTTTCCGCGCCCCAGGCCAGGATCAGGTCGCGATAGATCACCGCTTCCTCACCGATCCACAGGCGTTTGTGGCCCGGGTCGATGCCACTGATGCGCGTGTGGGTGCGGACTTCGGCTTTCAATTGCTCGGCCATGGCGCCGGGCTCGGCCATGCTCAAGCCGTCCGCGTCCTTGTTTTTGCCGAAACCGGTGGAAAGCATCGGCTTGGAGTAGGAGCGCCCGTCATCGGCGGTAATCAGCAGCAGCGGGGTTTCGCCATCGAGTTTGCGAAACTCCCGGGCCAGGTTGTAGCCCGCCAGGCCGGTACCGACGATCACGACAGGTGCGTTCATTCCCTACTCCTCTTGTTGTCTTAGTTGATTTCGATCATTTCGAAATCCATCTTGCCCACGCCGCAGTCCGGGCACAGCCAGTCTTCCGGCACGTCCTGCCACAAGGTGCCCGGCGCAATGCCGTCATCCGGCCAGCCGTCGGCTTCGTTATAGATCAGGCCGCAGACCACACATTGCCACTTTTTCATTCAGTTACTTCCTCAGGATTCAGGCGTTTACCGGCGCGAGCGGTCGATGGGTGAAGCGCTGCCGCTCGGCTCAGGGCGTTTTGTACTGATCGAACCCGGCAGATGCAAGCGTGTTCGGCGCAACGGCGGGTCGGTTCAATCAAAATCGCCGGCTGCCATGGTAAGCTCGCCGCCTCATTTGCTGCCAATAATGACTCACTGTGCCGCACTCAAAAGCCCCATTCTGGCTCCCCCAAAACCGACTCGCCCCCCTCCCCGACGCCTCTACCCTCGACTGGCTGTTCGACGAAGGCTCGCTGACCCGACGCCTGATCCGCTTGTCGAATGACGGCTTCAGCGTCACGCCGCTGTTCGAAGGCTGGCAAGCGTTGCGGGCCGACGAATGTGCGGCACTGGACCTGGCCGAAGGCAGCGAAGGCTGGGTGCGCGAGGTGTACTTGCGCGGGCATGGCGAGGCCTGGGTGTTCGCCCGCAGCGTTGCGTCGCGCAGCGCGTTGCAAGGTGACGGCTTGCACATGGACGAATTGGGCAGCCGCTCGTTGGGCGAGTTGCTGTTTTGCGACCAGGCGTTTCAGCGTCAGGCCATCGAGGTTTGTCACTATCCTCAGGCGTGGCTGCCGGCGGAGTCTCGGACACCCGAACTGTGGGGCCGACGCTCGCGTTTCGATCGCGGCGCCTTGAGCATCCTCGTGGCCGAAATTTTCCTGCCGACCTTGTGGCTCGCCACCGGCGCCCATCCGGAGAACTGCTGATGTACACCCGCCTGCTCAAGTCCCTGAATCGCCTGAACCCCCGGGCCTGGGATTTCATTCAACTGACCCGCATGGACAAGCCGATCGGCATTTACCTGCTGCTGTGGCCGACCCTTTGGGCGCTGTGGATTGCCGGCCAAGGCTCGCCGTCCCTGGCCAATATCTTGATTTTCGTCCTCGGCGTGGTGCTGACCCGTGCCGGTGGTTGCGTGATCAATGACTGGGCGGATCGCAAGGTCGATGGCCACGTGAAGCGCACCGAACAACGGCCACTGGTCAGCGGCAAAATCAGCTCCAAAGAAGCCCTGGTGTTTTTCGCACTGCTGATGGGCCTGAGTTTTTTGCTGGTGTTGTGCACCAACGCCACCACCATCTGGCTGTCGCTGGGCGGTCTGGCACTGGCCTTCAGTTACCCGTTCATGAAGCGTTACACCTATTACCCGCAGGTGGTGCTGGGCGCCGCGTTTTCCTGGGGCATGCCGATGGCGTTTACCGCCCAGACTGGTGAACTGCCCGCCGCCGCGTGGCTGCTGTACATCGCCAACCTGCTGTGGACGGTGGGCTACGACACGTATTACGCGATGACCGACCGTGACGACGATTTGAAGATCGGCGTGAAATCCACGGCGATTCTGTTTGGCGACGCCGATCGGGCGATCATTCTGACGTTGCAAGCGTTGGCACTGGGTTGCCTGTTGCTGGCCGGCTCGAAATTCCAGCTCGGCGGCTGGTTCCACCTCGGGTTGCTGGCGGCGGCGGGATGCTTTGCGTGGGAGTTCTGGTACACCCGCAGCAAGGATCGGATGCGTTGTTTCAAGGCGTTCTTGCACAACCACTGGGCCGGGTTGGCGATTTTTGTCGGGATTGTGCTGGATTATGGGTTGCGTTGAGAAAGTCAAAAGATCGCAGCCTTCGGCAGCTCCTACGCGCCTGTGGGCGCTGCCGAAGGCTGCGATCTTTTAACGGTTCAACTGATTCTAAAAAGGATCAATGCTTCGGCATGTGCCACATATCCTTGAAACCTTCACCCTTCATGTCGCCAGGCTTTTCGTCCTTCATAAACGTGTACAGCGGTTTGCCGTCATAAGCCCACTGCATCATCCCGTCATCACGTTTGATCGGCATGAATTTACCTTCTGCCTTGGCACCCGCCGGAGCCATCATCGGCGGCCAGTTCTTGGCGCAATCACCGTTACACATCGATTTACCACCCGCGTCCTTGTCGAAGGTGTAAACGGTCATGCCTTTATGGTCGGTCATCACCCCGTCTTTCATCATTACCGGGTCGGCAGCGAAGGCCATCGTTGGCAAAGCAAGGGCTGCGGCCAACATCAGAGCTTTAAAGGAATGCGTGAATTGAGTCATGGAAACCTTCTCTTGTGGTTGTCAGGATTCGTTATTAGAGCTTAGCCCAGGTTTGTGACAATCGCCGGGCGACTAAAATACTGTCACACGACTGCAATAATTCCGTTATCTAATGCGGCGCAAGACAGTTAAATGACAAGAGGATTAAGGCATGGTTGGCAGGAGCATTCTGATCGTCGACGACGAAGCGCCCATTCGCGAAATGATCGCCGTTGCGTTGGAAATGGCCGGCTATGACTGCCTGGAGGCGGAGAACTCCCAGCAGGCCCATGCCATCATCGTCGACCGCAAGCCGGACCTGATCCTGCTCGACTGGATGCTGCCCGGCACATCCGGTATCGAACTGGCCCGACGCCTCAAGCGCGATGAGCTGACCGGGGACATCCCGATCATCATGCTCACCGCCAAGGGCGAAGAGGACAACAAGATCCAGGGCCTGGAAGTCGGCGCCGACGATTACATCACCAAACCGTTTTCCCCCCGTGAGCTGGTGGCGCGCCTCAAAGCCGTGCTGCGCCGCGCCGGCCCGACCGATGGCGAAACCCCCATCGAAGTCGGCGGCCTGCTGCTGGACCCGATCAGCCACCGCGTGACCATCGACGGCAAACCCGCCGAGATGGGCCCGACCGAATACCGTCTGCTGCAATTCTTCATGACCCACCAGGAACGCGCCTACACCCGTGGCCAGTTGCTGGATCAGGTCTGGGGCGGCAACGTGTATGTTGAAGAGCGCACCGTCGACGTGCACATCCGACGCCTGCGCAAAGCCCTCGGCGATGCCTACGAAAATCTGGTACAAACCGTGCGCGGCACCGGTTACCGGTTTTCCACAAAAGCATAGAAGCAGTTGCGAGCTTTAAGCTGTAAGCGGCAAGTGGAAGCAGAGCCGCGTGACTTGAAGCTTGTGGCTTGAACTTGAAGCTGCGCTAGGACGCTCTCTTGAACCAAAACTGGCATGGCACGCTGATTCGCCACATGTTGTTGCTGGTCACCGCTTGCCTGGTGATCGGGCTGATTACCGGCTACTACGGCTGGAGTCTGGCGGCCGGCCTGGGTCTTTACCTGGCCTGGACCCTCAAGCAGCTTTTACGCCTGCACGAATGGCTGCGCCTGCACAAACCCGATGAAGCGCCGCCCGATGGCTACGGTTTGTGGGGCGAAGTGTTCGACAGCATCTACCACCTGCAACGCCGCGACCAACGAGTGCGCGGACGCCTGCAAGCGGTGATCGATCGGGTCCAGGAATCCACCGCCGCGCTTAAAGACGCGGTAATCATGCTCGACAGCGACGGCAACCTGGAATGGTGGAACCGCGCCGCCGAAACCCTGCTCGGCCTCAAGACGCCGCAAGACAGCGGCCAACCGGTGACCAACCTGGTGCGCCATCCACGCTTCAAGGAATACTTCGAGCAGGCCAGCTACGCCGAACCCCTGGAAATCCCCTCGCCGATCAATGATCGCCTGCGCATTCAGCTGTACATCACCCGTTACGGCAACAACGAACACTTGATGCTGGTGCGCGATGTAACGCGTATCCATCAGTTGGAACAGATGCGCAAAGACTTCATCGCCAACGTTTCCCACGAACTGCGCACGCCGCTGACCGTGATCTGCGGCTATCTGGAGACCCTGCTCGACAACGTCGAGGACGTGAACCCGCGCTGGACCCGCGCCTTGCAGCAGATGCAGCAACAGGGCGGACGCATGCAAACCCTGCTCAACGATTTGCTGCTGTTGGCCAAGCTGGAAGCCACCGATTACCCGTCGGACAACCAGCCCGTGGTCATCGATGGCCTGTTGAAATCGATCAAGAGCGATGCCCAGCAGTTATCCGCGCAAAAGAATCAGCACATCACCCTGGAAGCCGACCCGACGATTCTGCTCAAGGGCAGCGAAGCCGAATTGCGCAGTGCGTTCTCCAACCTGGTGTTCAACGCGGTGAAATACACCCCGGCTGAAGGCAATATCCGCATTCGCTGGTGGGGCGATGAGCAAGGCGCGCACCTGAGCGTGCAGGATTCCGGGATCGGCATCGACAGCAAACACCTGCCGCGCCTGACCGAACGCTTCTACCGCGTCGATTCCAGCCGCAACTCCAACACCGGCGGCACCGGGCTGGGGCTGGCCATCGTCAAACACGTACTGCTGCGTCACCGCGCGCGGATGGAAATCAGCAGCGTGCCGGGCCATGGCAGTACGTTTACCTGCCATTTCGCGCCGGCCCAGGTGAGCAAAACCCGGGTAATCAGCGCCGCCGACTGATACCGGCCAGCACTCGCCACTAGGCAATCGACAAGTCAGCCGCTACATTGGCTGACTTGTGCCTGCCCTTCAGGCACCGCATTTCCCCTTTTTTTGAATACACGGAAACCGCAAAACTCCATCATGGACCCATCCCCTGGCTTGACCCTCGCGACACTCTTCGCCGATTTCGGCATGATTCTTTTTGCTCTGATCCTGGTTTTGCTCAACGGATTTTTCGTTGCGGCGGAATTTGCCATGGTCAAACTGCGCTCGACCCGGGTCGAGGCCATCGCTGAGAAAAACGGCTGGCGCGGGCATATCCTGCGCACCGTGCACAGTCAGCTCGATGCGTACCTCTCGGCGTGCCAGTTGGGTATTACCCTCGCCTCCCTGGGCCTGGGCTGGGTCGGTGAGCCGGCGTTTGCCCACATCCTCGAACCGATTCTCAGCGCCGTCGGCGTGGAGTCGGCCGAAGTGATCAAAGGCGTATCGTTCTTCGCCGCGTTCTTCGTGATTTCGTACCTGCACATCGTGGTCGGTGAGCTGGCGCCCAAGTCCTGGGCGATCCGCAAACCCGAGCTGCTGTCGCTCTGGACCGCCGTGCCGCTGTACCTGTTCTACTGGGCCATGTACCCGGCGATTTACCTGCTCAACGCCAGCGCCAACGCGATTCTGCGCATTGCCGGCCAGGGCGAACCCGGCCCCCATCACGAGCACCATTACAGCCGTGAAGAACTGAAACTGATCCTGCACTCCAGCCGTGGCCAGGACCCGAGCGACCAAGGCATGCGCGTGTTGGCGTCGGCCGTGGAAATGGGCGAGCTGGAAGTGGTGGACTGGGCCAACTCCCGGGAAGACCTGGTGACGCTGGAGTTCAACGCGCCGCTCAAGGAAATCCTCGCACTGTTCCGTCGCCACAAGTTCAGCCGTTACCCGGTGTACGACAGCGAACGCCAGGAGTTCGTCGGCCTGCTGCACATCAAGGACCTGCTGCTGGAACTGGCGGCACTGGACCATATTCCCGAGTCGTTCAACCTGGCCGAGCTGACCCGCCCACTGGAACGCATCTCGCGGCACATGCCGCTGTCGCAATTGCTGGAACAGTTCCGCAAGGGCGGCTCGCACTTCGCCGTGGTCGAAGAAGCCGACGGCAACATCATCGGCTACCTGACCATGGAAGACGTGCTGGAAGTGCTGGTGGGCGATATTCAGGACGAACACCGCAAGGCCGAACGCGGGATTCTCGCCTATCAGCCGGGCAAGCTCTTGGTGCGCGGCGACACGCCGTTGTTCAAGGTTGAACGCCTGCTGGGCATCGACCTGGACCACGTCGAAGCCGAAACCCTCGCCGGGCTGGTCTACGAAACCCTGAAACGGGTGCCGGAAGAGGAAGAAGTGCTGGAAGTCGAAGGGCTGCGGATCATCATCAAGAAGATGAAAGGGCCGAAGATCATTTTGGCCAAGGTGTTGATGCTCGATTGATTGCTTTGCGGGAAACCGCATTGCGCCTAAAAGATCGCAGCCTTCGGCAGCTCCTACATTTGGAATGCATTTCCCTGTAGGAGCTGCCGAAGGCTGCGATCTTTTGATCTTCACGTGTCATTGCTTGCCCAACGCAAAGTTGGGCAGCGCCCCCACCGGTTGATTGAACTGGTAAGGAATCGACACCAGCCCCAACCCGGTATTGCGCTGCACCACGAAATGCAGGTGCGGCCCGCTGCTGTTGCCGGTATTGCCCGACAGCGCCAACGCACTCCCCACCGCCACCCGCTGACCTTCGCGCACGCTCACCGAGCCTTGCTTGAGGTGCAGGTACACGCCCATGGTCCCGTCATCGTGCAACACCCGCACGAAATTGCCCGACGGATCGTTGCCCCGGCCGCTCTGGCTGTTCTCGGTTTTCACCACCACTCCGGCCCGCGCGGCGATGATCGGCGTGCCTTCGGGCATGGCGATGTCCATCGCGTAGCGGTTCTTTGCGCCGAAGTGGCTGTATTGACCGTTGGCGCCCTGACTCAAGCGAAACGGACCGCCACGCCAGGGGAAGGGATAACGATAGCTCTGAGCGGCGCCTGAAGGGTCGCCCAGGGAATATTGGAAGCTCGGGGTATACACCAGCGGCTTGCCGCCGCTGATCGCCGTCAGCAGCGCCAGCCGTGAGTTGCTGCGCGCCGGCAACACCCGACGAATCGGCTGGCTCGGCGCCCCCCTGACGTTACTCAACCCGGCAAAGCTCAACTCCACCTCCACCGGCGCATACAAATCGTTGCGCACAAACACTGCGTCCACGCCCTTCTGCTTCTTGATGTCGAGGTACACCTGACGCTCCAGGTGCTCGACCATCCGGTCCCGAAACACAAACACCTGGGAGCCTTTCGTGGGGCGGTCGCTGTAGGAGACCACGCCATTGGCGTCGGTGGATTTGTAAATGGTCATGGCCACAGCCGAGGTGGAGGCCATGAAAAGACCACAGAAAAACAGCAGGCGCACGAGCATGGGCAAAAGTCTGTCGAGGAAGGCCTGGGGAGGAGCCTAGCAGCTGAGATGGACCAGCGTAGTCGGCAGATGTTTCAAAATGGGCGTGTCAGGGAGAGGTGTGTTGAGTTTGATGGCCCCTTCGCGGGCAAGCCTCGCTCCCACAGGATTTGTGTCAACCCGCATGGGCACGACACTAAACCTGTGGGAGCGAGGCTTGCCCGCGAAGGCATTCTGTCAGGCGACGAAGATTAGGCGCCGGGAACGAAATGCTTCTGCGCAGTGCCACGGGCAATCAGGCGGGAGATGTAGTCGAGCTTCTGCGCATCCTGATCGACGAAGCGGAAGGTCAGTTGCAGCCAGTCGCTGTCGGGTTTTTGCTCATGGGCGACGATGGCGTGCAAGTAGCCGTTCAGGCGTGCGGTTTCGGCGTTGTCGCCCTGCTCCATGTCGAGCACGGCGCTTTCGAGGACTTGCGGCAGGATGTCGGTGCGTTTGACCACCAGCAGCGCTTCCTTGAGGCTCAGGGCCTTGATCACGCAGGGCTGGGTGCCGCTCGACAGGCGCAATTGGCCCTGGCCGCGACCACCGGCAGGCGCGGTCGAAGCAACCGGTGCCTTGACCGGCGGGCTGTTGAGCAAGCCACGGGACGGCGCGGCAGCCGGGGCCGGTGCGGGCGCGACAGGCTTGGCGAACGGGTTGACCGGAGCGCCACCGACGACCTCGGCCTTGCCACCGGTCAATGCGCTCAGGGAGTCGTTGCCGAACGCCGAGTTCATCTTGGTCGGGGCGCTGTTCATCAAGGTGTCGAGCTTGCCGACCTTGTTCAGGGCCTGCTTGACCTTGGTCAGCAGTTGCTCGTTGGTGAACGGCTTGCTGACGTAGCCGGAAACCCCGGCCTGAATCGCCTGGACCACGTTCTCTTTGTCGCCACGGCTGGTCACCATCACGAACGGCATGGTTTTGAGGTTGTCCTGCTCGCGGCACCAGGTCAGCAGTTCCAGGCCGGACATTTCCGGCATTTCCCAGTCGCACAGCACCAGGTCGAACGCTTCTCGCGCCAGAATCGCCTGAGCCTTCTTGCCATTGACTGCATCTTCGATCCGGATACCCGGGAAGTAGTTGCGCAGGCACTTCTTCACCAGGTCACGAATGAACGACGCATCGTCCACGACCAACACACTGACCTTACTCATCCACAACCCCTTTAAAAAATCCCGGCAAGCATACCGCTTTGCTGATGGCACATTGCCAAAAACCTTCAGTCACGCCGGACTTTTCGTTCGCGGGTGCTGCTTTCGAATTAATGTGCCGCAAACCAAAACGCCCGGCCAAAAGGCCGGGCGTTTTTGTCAGGGCAATCCTACTTATCGTCAGCTTTGCCCGGAACATTAGCGGTTTCGCCACTTGTGCCTTCAACTTCTTCTTTCATGCGCTTGAGGCCCAGGTGCCGCACGTCGGTGCCGCGCACCAGGTAGATCACCAGCTCGGAGATATTGCGCGCGTGGTCGCCGATCCGCTCCAGGGAACGCAGCACCCAAATGATGCTCAAGACCCGCGAGATAGAGCGCGGGTCTTCCATCATGTAGGTGGCCAGCTCACGCAGGGCGGTTTTGTATTCGCGGTCGATGATCTTGTCGTACTGCGCCACCGACAACGCCAGGTCGGCGTCGAAACGGGCAAACGCGTCGAGCGCATCACGGACCATGTTGCGCACCTGGTCGCCGATGTGGCGCACCTCGACGTAACCGCGCGGCGCCTCGCCTTCTTCGCACAACTGGATGGCGCGGCGAGCGATCTTGGTCGCTTCGTCACCGATGCGCTCCAGGTCGATCACCGACTTGGAGATGCTGATGATCAAACGCAAGTCGGACGCCGCCGGCTGACGACGGGCCAGAATGCGCAGGCATTCTTCGTCGATGTTGCGTTCCATCTGGTTGATCTGGTCGTCGATCTCGCGCACCTGCTGGGCCAGGCCGGAGTCGGCCTCGATCAGCGCGGTCACCGCGTCATTGACTTGCTTTTCCACCAGCCCGCCCATGGCCAGGAGGTGGCTGCGCACTTCCTCCAGCTCAGCGTTGAACTGCGCAGAAATGTGATGGGTAAGGCCTTCTTTACTAATCATGTTGGCGTCCTTGGAGCGTCCGGTAAGGTGCGGTGGACCGCAGCGTCAGTTCAGTGAACAACCACAGCTCCTAGCCGTAGCGACCGGTGATGTAATCTTCGGTCTGCTTTTTCGCCGGATTGGTGAACAGGGTGTCGGTGTCGCCGAACTCCACCAGTTTGCCCATGTACATGAACGCCGTGTAGTCGGAAACCCGCGCGGCTTGTTGCATGTTGTGGGTCACGATGACGATGGTGAACTTCGATTTCAGTTCGTAGATCAGCTCTTCGACTTTCAGCGTCGAGATCGGGTCGAGGGCCGAGCACGGTTCGTCGAGCAGCAGCACTTCCGGCTCCACGGCGATGGTGCGGGCGATCACCAGACGTTGTTGCTGACCACCGGACAGGCCGAGTGCCGACTCATGCAGACGATCCTTGACCTCATCCCACAGCGCCGCGCCTTTCAACGCCCACTCGACGGCTTCGTCGAGAATGCGCTTCTTGTTGATACCCTGGATGCGCAGGCCGTAGACCACGTTTTCGTAGATGGTTTTCGGGAACGGGTTTGGCTTCTGGAACACCATGCCGACGCGACGGCGCAGCTCGGCCACGTCTTCGCCCTTGCGGTAGATGTTGTTGCCGTAGAGGTTGATCGCGCCTTCAACGCGGCAGCCGTCCACCAGGTCGTTCATGCGGTTGAACGTGCGCAGCAGCGTGGACTTGCCGCAGCCGGACGGGCCGATGAACGCCGTCACGCGCTGTTTCGGGATGTTCATGCTGACGTCGTACAGCGCTTGTTTCTCGCCGTAGAACAGGCTCAGGCCCGGCACTTCAATGGCCACGGTTTCCTGTTCCAGGTTCAGGCTCTGCTTGTCGCGACCCAGGGCCGACATGTTGATGCCGTGGGTATGTGGTTCGTGCTGCATGGGAGGCTCCCTGTGCTAACAAATTCGGTTCGGTTGGCCGCTGGCCTCACAAAATGGGCCAGCGGTGTTGCCGTTCTGTAGGAGCGAGGCTTGCCCGCGAAGGCGTCCTTGAAATCGCCATCGCCAGCAAGCTGTGCTCCTACAGGGAGCGGCGGTGATCAGCTATCCAGCGCTTTGTACTTCTCGCGCAGGTGGTTACGGATATAAACGGCCGACAAGTTAAGCGTGGCAATCACCAGCACCAGCAGCAGCGCCGTGGCGTAAACCAGCGGTCGAGCGGCTTCGACGTTCGGGCTCTGGAAGCCGACGTCATAAATATGGAAGCCCAAGTGCATGATCTTCTGGTCAAGGTGCAGGTACGGATAGTTGCCATCCACCGGCAGCGACGGCGCCAGTTTCACCACGCCTACCAGCATCAGCGGCGCCACTTCACCGGCGGCGCGAGCCACGGCGAGGATCATGCCGGTCATCATCGCCGGGCTGGCCATTGGCAGCACAATCTTCCACAGCGTTTCAGCCTTGGTCGCGCCGAGGGCCAGCGAGCCTTCACGCACGGTGCGGGGAATCCGCGCCAGGCCTTCTTCGGTGGCCACGATCACCACCGGCACCGCCAGCAGTGCCAGGGTCAACGACGCCCAGAGCAGGCCCGGCGTACCGAAGGTCGGTGCCGGCAAGGCTTCCGGGAAGAAGATCCGGTCCAGCGAACCGCCGAGTACGTAGACGAAGAAGCCCAGGCCGAACACGCCGTAAACAATGGCCGGAACGCCCGCCAGGTTGTTCACCGCGATGCGGATAATCCGCGTCAGGGTGTTCTGCTTGGCGTATTCACGCAGGTACACCGCCGCCAGCACGCCGAACGGGGTCACGATCATCGCCATGATCAGGGTCATCATCACGGTGCCGAAAATCGCCGGGAAGATCCCGCCTTCGGTGTTCGCTTCACGGGGGTCGTCGCTGAGGAATTCCCAGACCTTGCCAAAGTAGAAACCGACTTTGGTAAAGGTACTCATCGCGTTCGGCTGGTAAGCGTGAACCACTTTGCCGATGCCGATTTCGAGCTCTTTACCGTTGGCATCGCGAGCGGTGAGGCTGTCGCGGTTGAACTGGGCGTGCAGGTCGCTCAGGCGTGCTTCGATGTCCTGATAACGCGCATTCAGTTCAGCCTTCTCGGCATCCATGTCAGCTTGCGCGGTGGCGTCGAGCTTGCCGGCCAGTTCCAGTTTGCGGCCGTGCAGACGGATGCGTTCGAGCCCGGCGTTGATCGCGCCGATGTCGGATTTCTCCAGAGTCTTGAGCTGTGCCGCAAGCTTGTTGACGCGATCGACACGGGCCTGCAATTCCGGCCACGCGGCCTCGCCTTCAGCGATCACCTTGCCGTCCTGTTTGACGTTGACCAGGTAACCGTAGAAGTTGCCCCACTCACGACGCTCGATGGTCATCAGTTCTGGCGGCATTGTCTGGTTGGTCAGCCACTCGCCGACGATCCAGGTGAAGTCGTTGCCGTTCAAGTCACGGTTGCCGACCTTGATCAGCTCGCGGGTCATGAACTCCGGACCCACATCGGGCACCGGCAGGCCAGCGCTTTTCAGGCGCTCGCGGGGCACTTCTTCTTTCTGCACCACTTCACCGATGACCAGGTGATTGGCCTGGCCCGGTACGTCGTAATTAGCGTGGATCAGGTCCGCCGGCCAGAAGTGGCCCAGACCGCGCACGGCAATCACGGCCAGCAGGCCAATGGTCATGATGACGGCGATGGACACCGCGCCACCGCTGATCCAGACGCCGGGGGCGCCGCTCTTGAACCATCCATTCAGGGAGTTCTGTTTCACAGACTTCTACCTTTCTTAAAGCGACGAGTATTTCTTGCGCAGACGCTGACGAATCAGTTCCGCGAGGGTGTTCATGACGAAGGTGAACAACAGCAGCACCAGCGCCGAGAGGAACAGCACGCGGTAGTGGCTGCCGCCGACTTCCGATTCGGGCATTTCCACCGCAACGTTGGCCGCCAGGGTGCGCAGGCCTTCGAACAGGTTCATTTCCATGACGGGGGTGTTACCGGTGGCCATCAGCACGATCATCGTTTCACCGACCGCACGGCCCATGCCGATCATCAGCGCCGAGAAGATGCCCGGGCTGGCGGTGAGGATCACCACCCGCGTCATGGTCTGCCACGGCGTGGCACCGAGGGCCAGGGAACCGAGGGTCAGGCCACGGGGCACGCTGAACACGGCGTCTTCGGCGATGGAGTAGATGTTCGGGATCACCGCGAAGCCCATGGCCAGACCAACCACCAGTGCGTTGCGCTGGTCGTAGGTGATGCCCAGGTCGTGGGAAATCCACATGCGCATGTCGCCGCCGAAGAACCAGGTTTCCATGTACGGGCTCATGTACAGCGAGAGCCAGCCCACAAACAGGATCACCGGGATCAGGATCGCGCTTTCCCAGCCGTCCGGCACTTTCAGGCGGATGGATTCAGGCAGGCGACTGAAGACGAAACCCGCCACCAGAATGCCGATCGGCAAGAGCATCAGCAGGCTGAAAATGCCAGGTAGATGCCCTTCCACATACGGTGCGAGGAACAGGCCGGCGAAGAAGCCGAGGATCACCGTCGGCATCGCTTCCATCAGCTCGATCACCGGTTTGACCTTGCGACGCAAGCTTGGCGCCATGAAGTACGCGGTGTAGATCGCAGCAGCAACGGCCAGTGGCGCGGCCAGCAGCATGGCGTAGAACGCGGCTTTCAAGGTGCCGAAGGTCAGTGGCGACAGGCTCAGCTTGGGTTCGAAGTCGGTGTTGGCAGCGGTCGATTGCCAGACGTATTTAGGCTCGTCGTAGTTCTCGTACCAGACCTTGCTCCACAGTGCGCTCCACGATACTTCCGGGTGCGGGTTGTCGAGCAGCAGCGGTTGAATCTTGCCGCCGGCCTCGACGATCACGCGGTTGGCCCGTGGCGACAGACCGAAGACACCCTGGCCTTCGACCACTTGATCAACCAGCAAGGTGCGGTGCGCGGTGCTGTGGAACACGCCGAGCTTGCCGGAGGCGTCGAGGGCGATGAAGCCTTTGCGACGTTCTTCGGCAGTGATTTCAACGATTGGCGTGGTGCCCATCTGGAAGGTGCGGATCTGCTTCAGGCGCAGCTCGCCATCCGGGTCGCGGGCCATGAACCACTGGGCCAGGCCACCCTTGGAGTCACCGAGAATCAGCGAGATACCGCCCACCAGTTGCGTACTGGCGGTGATTTGCGCTTCGCCGTCTTCAAGCAGTTTGTAGCGACCGTTGAGGCTCTTGTCGCGCAGGCTGAACACGTCGGCCTGGGCGCGGCCGTTGATCACGTACAACCACTGCTGGCGCGGGTCGACGAAGATGTTCTTCACCGGCTCGGTCATCTGCGGCAGATCGATACGCTTCTGCTCGTGGGTGACTTCGCCGATCATCATGTTTTCTTCGCTGGTCAGCGACAGCACATTGAGTTGCGAACCGGTGGAGCCGACCAGCATCAGCGTGGTGTCGGTGGCGTTGAGGCTGACGTGCTCCAGGGCACCGCCCGCCTCGTTCAGCGCAATCGGGGCTTCGCCGTACGGGAAGTCGATGGCCGGCGAAATGGTTTTCTTGTTGTCCGGGTAGCTGACTTTGTAGGTATGACGGAACACCAGCGCCTGGCCGTTGGACAAGCCCACGGCCACCAGCGGGTGACCGGGCTGGTCTTCACCGATGGAGGTCACGGTGGTGCCGGCCGGGATCGGCAGATCGACGCGTTTGAGTTCGGCGCCACTGTCGATGTCGAAGAACAGCGCTTGCCCCTTGTCGGAAACCCGCATAGCAACCTGGTTCTGTTCTTCCAGGGAGATCATCAGAGGCTTGCCGGCGTCTTGTATCCAGGCCGGCGTGATGGCGTCCTTGGCGGTCAGGCTGGCACCCTGGAACAGCGGCGCGACCACGTAGGCCAGGAAAAAGAAGATCAGCGTGATCGCGCCGAGGACGGCGAGGCCGCCGACGAGGACGTACCAGCGGGTCAGGCGATCTTTGAGCGCGCGGATGCGGCGCTTGCGTTGCAACTCAGGCGTATTGAAGTCAATTCGCTTGGGAGGATTGGTAGTCATGGGGGAATTGGCCAGATCATTCATGCGCACACCCTAGCGATCCTGTATGACAGAAAGATGACAATGCAGTGACGCAACAAATCCGCCGCCGGCGGGAGCTGGCAGAGGACAGAAAATTTGGGGGGTATGTAGGAGCTGCCGAGGGAACCGAGGCTGCGATCTTTTGACCTTGCCGTTTAAAAAGCCAGATCAAAAGATCGCAGCCTCGGTTCCCTCGTCAGCTCCTACACAGGTCCGGGGCTTACCCCGGACCTAGGGTGTTACTTCTTTGCGACTTCAGCGCCGCCTTCCGCCAGACCCAGGTCAGCCAGTGCTTTGGCAGCAACCTTGGCCGGCAGTGGGATGTAGCCGTCTTTCACTACAACTTCCTGGCCCTGTTTGGACAGAACCAGTTTCACGAACTCGGCTTCCAGCGGGGCCAGAGGCTTGTTCGGGGCTTTGTTGACGTACACGTAGAGGAAACGCGACAGCGGGTATTTGCCGTTCAGTGCGTTTTCTTCGCTGTCTTCGATGAACTCAGTGCTGCCCTTTTTCGACAGAGCGACTGTTTTCACGCTAGCGGTTTTGTAGCCGATGCCCGAGTAACCGATGCCGTTCAGCGAGGAGCTGATCGACTGCACGACCGAAGCCGAGCCTGGTTGTTCGTTGACGTTTGGCTTGTAGTCGCCTTTGCACAAGGCTTCTTCTTTGAAGTAGCCGTAAGTGCCGGATACCGAGTTACGACCGAACAGTTGAACTGGCTTGTTGGCCAGGTCGCCCGTCACGCCCAGGTCGCCCCAGGTTTTGACTTCGGTTTTAGCGCCGCACAGACGAGTGGACGAGAAGATCGCGTCAACTTGTTCCATGGTCAGGTGCTGGATCGGGTTGTCTTTGTGCACGAACACCGCCAGGGCGTCCACGGCAACCGGGATAGCGGTTGGCTTGTAGCCGTACTTCTGCTCGAAGGCCGCCAGTTCGGTGTCCTTCATCTTGCGGCTCATCGGGCCCAGGTTCGAGGTGCCTTCAGTCAGCGCAGGTGGCGCGGTGGCGGAGCCAGCGGCCTGAATCTGGATGTTTACGTTCGGGTATTCTTTTTTGTAGTTCTCAGCCCAGAGGGTCATGAGGTTGGCGAGGGTATCGGAGCCGACGCTGGACAAGTTGCCCGACACACCAGTGGTCTTGGTGTAGCTCGGGATCGACGGGTCAACAGCGGCGAACGCGTTGGCGGTCGCAACGCCAGCAGCGACAAAAGTCATTGCCGCCATCAAACGCTTCAGTTTCATGCCTTACTCCTAGCAGATAGGGTGTGTTAAGTCGGGGCCAAGTATCAGCAGGCCGTGTGAACACTCTATGGCTGAAATATGACAATTGGATGAAAGGCCAGCATTCAGTGTTTCGAAGTAATTCCGTGTAATCGTTCTTCGCGGGCAAGCCTCGCTCCTACGGATCACACGGACCTGTAGGAGCGAGGCTTGCCCGCGAAGGCATCGGCACAGTCGATACAAAAATCCGCCTTAGCGCCCCTTCTTCCAAAGATAAGCACCCACCAGAATCCCGACCCCACAAATAATCGCTACATAGTAAGCAGGTCCCATCGGGCTCTCCTTGAGCAGCAAGGTCACGATCATCGGGGTCAACCCGCCGAAGATCGCGTAGGCCAGGTTGTAGGAGAACGACAACCCGCTGAAACGCACCACCGCCGGGAAGGCCTTGACCATCACGTACGGCACGGCGCCAATGGTGCCGACCAGCGCACCGGTCACGGCGTACATCGGGAACAGCCAGTCCGGGTGGTTGAACAGGCTGTGGTAGAAGGTCCACGAACTCAGCAGCAGCAAGGCACTGCCAAACACAAACACCCGCCCGGCACCGAAGCGGTCAGCCAGTGCGCCGGACGCGACGCAACCCAGGCTCAGGAACACGATCGCCAGGCTGTTGGCCTGCAACGCGATGGTCGGCGTGAAGTGGTAAACGGTCTGCAACACGGTCGGGGTCATCAGGATGATGACGATGATGCCGGCGGACAGCAGCCAGGTCAGCAGCATGGAAATCAGGATCGCCCCGCGATGGTCACGCAGCACTGCACGCAGCGGCACTTCTTCGGCCAGGGCCTTGCGCAGTTGCAGTTCGGCGAACACCGGGGTTTCGTGGAGCCAGCGGCGCAGGTACACCGAGAAAAGGCCAAACACGCCGCCCAGCAGGAACGGAATCCGCCAGGCGTAATCCGCCACTTCCACCGGGGTATAAATGCTGTTGATCGCCGTGGCCACCAACGAGCCCAAAAGGATGCCCGCCGTCAGACCGCTGGTCAGGGTGCCGCAGGCGTAGCCGATGTGTTTCTGCGGCACGTGTTCGGAAACGAAGACCCAGGCGCCAGGCACTTCACCGCCAATCGCCGCGCCCTGGATCACGCGCATCAGCAGCAACAGGATCGGCGCCCACAGGCCGATCTGCGCATACGTCGGCAGCAAACCCATGATCAGGGTCGGCACGGCCATCATGAAAATGCTCAGGGTGAACATCTTCTTGCGCCCCAGCAGGTCGCCGAAGTGCGCCATGACGATGCCGCCCAATGGCCGCGCCAGGTAACCGGCGGCGAAGATGCCGAAGGTCTGCATCAGGCGCAGCCACTCGGGCATGTCGGCCGGGAAGAACAGCTTGCCGACCACCGTGGCGAAAAATACGAAGATGATGAAGTCGTAGAACTCCAGCGCGCCGCCCAGGGCAGACAGCGACAAGGTCTTGTAATCGTTGCGGGTCAACGGACGTGCGGATTGCGTCGGCTGCGCAGTGCTCGAGGGCGCTGTGGTCATGGCAAGGGCTTCTCTTATAGTCGGATCTGCAACCCCAACAACGCTGGCGGAGGCTTGGGCAGGTCCGGCACGATAGCAAATTGTTCGAAAAAGCACATAGAGGCGCGTATTTGACGGTCGAAATGAGAACCCGGCGGTCGTCTCGGAGTCTACCGACCGATATACTCGCAACCTTGCACCTGCTTGTAAGGGGTTGCTGTGCGAAAACGTCGTTGGCACCTGTCAGCCGATTTCGCAGAGTTTCCCTTTAGGCGCCTTACGAAAAACGTGACGAACGTAGTATGTTCGGGGCTGAATCGTTTTTTCTGAGACGGCTATTCACCTGAAGTACCAATGAAGAGTCACGGGTCAGAGGCACCCCCGGCATGATAGAGCTCGAACAAGAAGATCCAATCCCGCAAGGCGACCTTGCCCTGCAAATCACCGCGCTTCCACGCGAAACCAACGGCTTCGGCGATATTTTCGGCGGCTGGCTGGTGGCGCAGATGGACTTGGCCGGCACCGCAATGGCCAGCAAAGTCGCCGGTGGCCGCGTCGCGACCGTGGCGATCGACCGCATGGCGTTCCTGGTTCCGGTGGCGGTGGGCGCGCAGCTCTCCTTCTATACCCAGGCCCTGGAAATCGGTCGCAGCTCGATCCAGATGATGGTTGAAGTCTGGAGCGACGATCCGCTGTCCAGCGAGTGGCGCAAAGTGACTGAAGCGGTGTTTGTGTTCGTTGCCATCGATGGCAGTGGCCGCACCCGCTCGGTGCCGTCCAGAGCGCGTTAAACCTGGCGGCCGTTTTGCGGTCCATTGCAGTCATTGATCCTGATCGAGAGTCGCCCCATGAGCACGCCCAACGTTGAAGCCGTCAAACTGGATGAACTGAACTGCTGGCGAATTCGCCACGGTCAGGCCGAATTGCTGGTGGCCCAGCAAGGCGCGCACGTCGTCAGTTATCAATTGGCCGGGCAACCGCCGCTGATCTGGCTCAACGATGAGGCCGTGTTCAAGGCCGGCAAAGGTATCCGTGCCGGTGTACCGGTGTGCTGGCCGTGGTTCGGTAACTTTGCGCGCAACCCGCCGAGCGTTCAGGCGATGCGCGTCAGCAACGAACCGGCGAGCGCCCACGGTTTTGTCCGGGCGATGGATTGGGAACTGGGCGGCATCGAAGCCGAGGGTGAAAGCCTGAAGGTCGACTTCGTCCTGCCCTACCCCGAAGGCGGTTTCCCGGGCTGGCCACACCAGGTGGATCTGACGTTGAGCATTCGCCTGGATGAGCAACTGCACATCAGCCTGACCAGCCACAATCGCGGCACCGACACCGTGTCGATCAGCCAGGCGCTGCACAGTTATTTCGCCGTGAGCGATGTGCGCAACGTGCATGTCGAAGGGCTGAATGGCTTGAGTTACATCGATACGACTCAAGACTGGAACACAGCCACTCAGGCTGGCGACCTGCGCTTCACCAGCGAGACCGACCGCATCTACCTCAATCCCCCAGAGCAGTTGAGCATTGTCGACCCGGCCTGGGAGCGGCGCATCGAGCTGACCAGCAGCGGTTCACGCTCGGCGGTGATCTGGAATCCGTGGATCGAGCGTGCAGCAGCGTTCAGTGACATGGCCGACGATGGCTGGCAGCGCATGCTGTGCATCGAGACGGCGAACGTGATGGATGACGTGGTGAACCTCGCGGCGGGTGCGAGTCATACCCTGGGCGTCAGCATTGGCAGCAAACCGCTTTAAGATCAAAAGATCGCAGCCTTCGGCAGCTCCTACACCGATCGGTGTAGGAGCTGCCGAAGGCTGCGATCTTTTTTGCGTTATACGCGATTACAAATCCGACTCTTTAACCACCCGCACCTTCGCCGCATCCAGCGCATACGCCGCGTCGGCCAGGTCGTTGTTGACCTTCTCGATCTTCAACGTGCCGGTCACCCACAGCGGTGTGTAGATATCATCCAGCTTCAAACCCTTCGGATAACGCACCAACACCAACTGGTTGGGCGGCGGTGGCGGCACGTGGATGCAGGCGCCCGGGTACGGCACCAGGAAAAACAGCGTGCTGCGACCCTTGGCGTCGGACTCCAGCGGCACCGGATAACCCCCGATGCGGATGTTCTTGTCGTTCATCGACGGCACGGTTTTGGTCGAGTACATCACCGCCGGCAAGCCCTTGCTCTGCTTCATGCCACCCTTTGAGGTAAAGGTGCCATCGCCTTCGGGGGTGTTGTGGTCGATTTCGGGCATGGCCTCGAGGGCTTTCTGGTCCGACTTGGGCATCAGTTCCAGCCAATCGGTTTCCGGCAGTTCGCCGGCATGGGCCAGGCCCGAGCCCAGGAATAAGAGGGTCAACAAAAAACGGCGCATGGAAATGCTCGGCAAAGGAAAGGACGGCTTGATGGCGAGCATTCTAGCCCTCTCTGCGTGCGCCGCAGAGAGAGCTTTGTCGCTTGAATCAGTTTCTTTTGATCAGGCCGTAGATCACCAGCAAGACAATCGCACCGACCAGCGCACCGATGAAGCCCGCGCCTTGGCCAGCCTGGTAAATGCCCAGAGCCTGGCCGCCGTAGGTGGCCGCCAGCGAACCGCCGATACCGAGCAGGATGGTCATGATCCAGCCCATGCTGTCATCGCCCGGTTTAAGGAACCGAGCCAGCAGGCCGACGATCAAGCCGATAAAGATGGTTCCGATAATTCCCATGGCGTTTCCTCTGATTAAAGTGGTTACGTCGAAGCCTAGTCAGACTTTGACATCCTGCCATCAGAGAACCGCAGAGACTTAAGGTTCCGCGGCTGCCACATGAAACTATTCGGCAATAAGCGCTTCAACCTTGAGGATCTGCGCCGCCAGGGTCTCACGGTCTGCACAACGCAAGTTGGCGTGGCCGACCTTGCGCCCGGCCTTGAACGCCTTGCCGTAGTGGTGCAGATGGCAATCGGCAATCGCGATCACTTTCTCAACCGGCGGAACCACGCCGATGAAGTTGAGCATCGCACTCTCGCCGATCTTGGCCGTCGAACCCAATGGCAGACCGGCAACCGCCCGCAGGTGGTTTTCGAACTGGCTGCACTCGGCGCCTTCGGTGGTCCAGTGCCCGGAGTTATGCACGCGCGGGGCGATTTCGTTGGCCTTGAGGCCGCCGTCGACTTCAAAGAACTCGAACGCCATCACGCCGACGTACTCCAGCTGCTTGAGCACACGGCTGGAGTAGTCTTCAGCCAAGGCCTGCAGCGGGTGATCGGTGCTGGCAATGGACAGCTTGAGAATGCCGCTGTCGTGGGTGTTGTGAACCAGAGGATAGAACTTGGTTTCGCCATCGCGAGCCCGCACGGCGATCAGCGAGACTTCACCGGTGAACGGCACGAAACCTTCCAGCAGGCAGGCGACGCTGCCCAGTTCGGCGAACGTGCCGACCACGTCTTCGGGTTTGCGCAGGACTTTCTGGCCCTTGCCGTCGTAACCCAGGGTGCGGGTTTTCAATACGGCCGGCAGACCGATCGACGCCACGGCGGCGTCCAGGTCAGCTTGGGACTGAATGTCGGCGAACGCCGGGGTTGGAATCCCCAGGTCCTTGAACATGCTCTTCTCGAACCAGCGATCACGGGCGATACGCAGGGCTTCGGCGCTCGGGTACACCGGGACGAACTGCGACAGAAACGCCACGGTTTCGGCCGGGACGCTTTCGAACTCGAAGGTCACCAGATCGACTTCATCGGCCAACTGACGCAGGTGATCCTGATCGCCATAATCGGCCCGCAGGTGCTCGCCCAATGCCGCCGCGCAAGCGTCCGGCGCCGGGTCCAGGAAAGCGAAGTTCATGCCCAGCGGAGTGCCCGCCAGCGCCAACATGCGACCCAACTGGCCGCCACCGATTACACCGATTTTCATCGTCAACAACCTCAGGCGATGCGTGGGTCTGGATTGTCCAGGACGCTGTCTGTCTGCTCAGCACGGAAAGTTTTCAGCACCGCGTGGAATTGCGGATGCTTGGCGCCGAGGATGCTCGCCGAAAGCAGCGCGGCGTTGATCGCGCCCGCCTTGCCGATGGCCAGGGTGGCGACCGGGATGCCCGCGGGCATCTGCACGATAGAGAGCAGCGAATCGACGCCCGACAGCATCGACGACTGCACCGGCACGCCCAGCACCGGCAGGTGGGTTTTGGCCGCACACATGCCTGGCAAGTGGGCCGCGCCACCGGCACCGGCGATGATCACCTCGATGCCACGCGCCTCGGCCTCTTCGGCGTACTGGAACAGCAGGTCCGGGGTGCGGTGGGCAGAGACCACTTTCACCTCGTAAGGGATGCCGAGCTTTTCCAGCATATCGGCGGTGTGGCTAAGGGTGGACCAATCGGACTTGGAGCCCATGATCACGCCAACCAGTGCACTCATCGTCGTGCCTCTTCTCTCTGGGCGCCCGCAGGCGCGTCAAAAACAACAAGCCACGCAGAAATGCGTGGCTTGATTGTACGAAAAATGGCCGGACGAACCGGCCGAAGGCCGCGCAGTATACCTCAATGAAGCAGATAAACAGCCCCCGATACGACCATCTGTCACACGACGTAAAGTGCCGGTTTTATTGACTCGAAGGTCAAGCGAAAAGCTTGCCAGCGCACCCTGATCGTGTAGGAGCATGGCTTGCCCGCGATGGAGATTTTGCGGACGCCATCGCGAGCAAGCTTTGCTCCTACGGGGCCAGGCGACAACATTGCAAATCGACTTAGCTTGTTGTGCCCTGCGCCGCGCCGCCTTCGAGCTTGCGCCAGAGCAACCGCACATTGGCCTTGCGCACGAGCGCGCAGCGATACAGACGAATCTCCAGCGGCACATGCCATTGCGGGCCGCCGCAGACCACCAATTCACCGCGCGCCAGTTCGGCACGCACGCTCAGTTGCGGCACCCAGGCAATGCCCAAACCTTCCAGCGCCATGCTTTTCAGGCTGTCGGCCATGGCGGTCTCATAGATAGTGGTAAAGCGCAGGGCGCGCTGGCGCAGCAGCAAGTTCACCGAACGCCCGAGAAACGCACCGGCGCTGTAGGCCAATAACGGCACGCTGGCCTCGCCTTCCAGATCGAACAGCGGCTTGCCGTCGGCATCCGCCGCGCACACCGGCAACATCTCGGTGTGGCCAAGGTGCAGCGACGGGAAGATTTCCGGGTCCATCTGCATAGCCGCGTCCGGATCGTAGAACGCCAGCATCAAATCGCAGCCGCCCTCACGTAACGCGTGCACGGCGTCACCGACGTTGGTCGCCACCAGCCGCGTGGCAATGTTCAGGCCTTCATTACGCAACTGCGCGATCCAGCGCGGAAAGAAGCCCAGCGCCAACGAGTGAGCGGCGGCAACCTGCATCACTTCGCCCTGCCCGCCTTCCAGGTGATGGAGGTGGCGCAGCACTTCGCCAAGCTGCTCGACCACCGTCCGCGCCGTGACCAAAAACAACTGCCCCGCCGCCGTCAGCTCGACGGGCGTGCGCGAGCGGTTAACCAATTGCAGCCCCAACGCGGCCTCAAGGCTGCGGATTCGCCGACTGAACGCCGGCTGGGTCACAAAGCGGCGTTCGGCAGCCTGGGAGAAGCTGCGGGTGGCGGCCAGGGCGCTAAAGTCCTCCAGCCATTTGCTTTCCAGATTCATCACGTCCTCCCGGACACGCACCAATTTAGGTCGCACGTTCGCCGCACACGCGGCGTCACATGGGCATTATGCCGAATGTGCATAGGCCAGTGCTTAACAGCATTGGCCCAAAATTCTCCACAAGCCTAGCATTCGCAGCGTTCCGGCACAGACCGGGTCCCTATCGAGATGATTTCTATCATGTCCTCCGCTGCATCTTTCCGCACAGAAAAAGACCTGCTTGGCGTACTCGAAGTACCCGCTCAAGCGTATTACGGCATCCAGACCCTGCGAGCGGTGAACAACTTCCGTCTCTCCGGCGTTCCGATTTCGCATTACCCGAAGCTGGTTGTCGGGCTGGCCATGGTTAAACAAGCCGCCGCTGACGCCAACCGCGAGCTGGGTCACCTGAGCGAAGCCAAGCACGCTGCCATCAGCGAAGCCTGTGCACGTTTGATCCGCGGCGATTTCCACGAAGAGTTCGTGGTGGACATGATTCAGGGCGGCGCTGGCACTTCGACCAACATGAATGCCAACGAAGTCATCGCCAACATCGCGCTGGAGGCCATGGGTCACCAGAAGGGCGAATACCAATACCTGCACCCGAACAACGACGTGAACATGGCGCAGTCCACCAACGACGCCTACCCAACCGCGATCCGCCTGGGTCTGCTGCTGGGTCATGACGCATTGCTGGCCAGCCTCGACAGCCTGATTCAGGCGTTCGCTGCCAAGGGTGTTGAATTCAGCCACGTCTTGAAGATGGGCCGTACCCAACTGCAAGACGCCGTGCCGATGACCCTGGGCCAGGAATTCCGCGCGTTCGCCACCACGTTGAGCGAAGACCTAGCACGCCTGAAGACGTTGGCGCCTGAGCTGCTGACCGAAGTGAACCTGGGCGGCACCGCCATCGGCACCGGCATCAACGCCGATCCGCGTTACCAGCACCTGGCCGTTCAGCGCCTGGCCCTGATCAGCGGTCAACCGCTGGTGCCGGCCGCCGACCTGATCGAAGCCACTTCCGACATGGGCGCCTTCGTGCTGTTCTCCGGCATGCTCAAGCGCACCGCGGTCAAGCTGTCCAAGATCTGCAACGACCTGCGCCTGCTGTCCAGCGGCCCACGCACCGGCATCAACGAAATCAACCTGCCGGCGCGTCAGCCAGGCAGCTCGATCATGCCCGGCAAGGTCAACCCGGTGATCCCGGAAGCGGTTAACCAAGTGGCGTTCCAGATCATCGGTAACGACCTGGCCCTGACCATCGCGGCTGAAGGCGGCCAACTGCAACTGAACGTGATGGAGCCGCTGATCGCGTTCAAGATCTTCGACTCGATCCGCCTGCTGCAACGCGCCATGGACATGCTGCGCGAACACTGCATCGTCGGCATCACCGCCAACGAAGAGCGCTGCCGCGAACTGGTCGAGCATTCGATCGGCCTGGTCACCGCGCTGAACCCGTACATCGGCTATGAAAACGCCACCCGCATCGCCCGTATCGCCCTCGAAAGCGGCCGCGGCGTGCTGGAACTGGTGCGCGAAGAAGGCTTGCTCGACGACGAAATGCTCGCCGACATCCTGCGCCCGGAAAACATGATCGCTCCGCGTCTGGTGCCTCTGAAGGCTTAACCAAACGCAACGCCGGCCCTTGCTCTTTTAATGAAGAGTTCAGAGGGCCACGCTCACCAGGTCGAGGGACTAGACACCTCTCACCTTTTGAGGGCTTGGGGATTCACTCCCCAAGCCCTTTTTTTTAACTCTTTTGCGGATAGCGAACATGTCTGATACCGCAAAGATCGCAGCCTTCGGCAGCTCCTACATCGTTTGACTTACATCTGTAGGAGCTGCCGAAGGCTGCGATCTTTTGATCTTGCAGCACCTCGATTCATCGCTTGCACCACAATCGTGCAGACGGGCAACGCACTGATCGGTATAGTGCCGCCCCTCTTCGCGTGAGCGGTCGTCGGTAACGAGGCCATAACCCATGCGAAACCCGACCTAATAACAAACCCGCGATATGGAACCGGGACGAACACGCACCTCACCTGTTGTGCCCTGCGCCAACCGATGTAACGCGATGTGTCGATCCAGCCAGCATTTGCCTACACAAAAAACAGCGAGGAATACTCCATGCTCGAAGTCATCAACGGCTTCCTCTCAGAGAAAGTACTGATCGTGCTCATTGTCGGGCTCGGTGGCTACTTCACGATCCGCTCGCGTTTCGTACAACTGCGTCACTTCTTCCACATGTTCGCGGTGTTCCGTGACAGCCTCAAAAGCAGCGCCGGTCAACTCAGCTCGTTCCAGGCCCTGATGCTCAGCCTCGCCGGCCGCGTCGGTGCAGGCAACATCGCCGGTGTCGGCATCGCCGTGACCATGGGCGGCCCGGGCGCCGTGTTCTGGATGTGGGTGACCGCACTGGTCGGCATGTCCAGCAGCTTCTTCGAATGTTCCCTCGGCCAGCTCTACAAGCGCTGCGATTCCGACGGCACCTACCGTGGCGGCCCGTCCTATTACATTCAGCACGGCCTGCAAAAACGCTGGCTGGGCATGGTCATGGCGTTCCTGCTGCTCGTGACCTTCGGCTTCGCCTTCAACGGCCTGCAATCCCACGCCGTGACTCACTCGCTGCAGGACGCCTTCAAATTCGACCCGCATTACACCGGCGCGGCCCTGGCCGTGTTGCTGGGCCTGGTGTTCATCGGCGGCATCAAGCGTATCGCCAAGGTCGCTGACCTGTTGGTCCCGGTGAAAACCCTGGTCTACATCGGCGTAACCCTGTACGTGATCGTGCTGCAATTCGACCACGTTCCAGCGATGCTAATGACCATCGTCAAAAGCGCTTTCGGCCTGGATCAGGCCTTCGGCGGCCTGGTGGGCAGCGCGATCATCATGGGCGTAAAGCGTGGCGTGTTCGCCAACGAAGCGGGCCTGGGCAGTGCGCCTAACGTGGCTGCCGTCGCGTCGGTCGAGCACCCGGTGGCTCAAGGCGTGGTTCAGGCGTTCAGCGTGTTCCTCGACACCTTCGTGATCTGCACCTGCACCGCATTGCTGATCCTGCTCTCGGGCTTCTACACCCCGGGCTTCGAAGGCGACGGCATTGCCCTGACCCAGAATTCTTTGGCCGCCGTGGTCGGTGACTGGGGCCGAGTGTTCATCTCGGTGGCCCTGTCGTTGTTCGTGTTCACCTCGATCCTCTACAACTACTACCTGGGCGAGAGCAACCTGCGTTTCATGATCGGTGAAAACCGCTGGGCGCTGATCGGCTATCGCGTACTGGTACTGGTGTTGATCTTCTGGGGCGCCATCGAAAACCTCGGCACCGTGTTTGCCTTCGCTGACATCACCATGACGATGCTCGCGTTCGTGAACCTGATCGCACTGTTCCTGCTGTTCAAAATCGGCATGCGCATCCTGCGTGACTACGATGACCAGCGTGCCGCCGGCATCAAGACGCCGGTGTTCGATTCGAGCAAGTTCCCGGATCTGGACCTGGACCTGAACGCCTGGCCAGCCAATCCGCCAGCCGCCGCCCCCAAGGCCGAAGCTGAGCCGCAAGGCGTACCCGCAGCGCAACGCTGATCGGTTAAAGTGCGAAACCCCATGTGGGAGCGGGTTTGCTCGCGAAAGCGGTGTGTCAGTGGGCATTAATGTCGACTGACACTCCCTCTTCGCGAGCGAGCCCGCTCCCACAGGAACTCATCGTTTCGGAGAGTCTCCATGAATTCCTCGACCTACCCTGCCGCCCAGCACGTCATGGTGCTCTACACCGGCGGCACCATCGGCATGCAAGCCAGCGCCAATGGCCTGGCCCCGGCATCCGGTTTCGAAGCGCGGATGCGCGACTACCTGCACAGCCAGCCTGAACTCGTCGTCCCGCAGTGGCGCTTTCGCGAGATGAGCCCGCTGATCGACAGCGCCAACATGACCCCCACCTACTGGCAGCAACTGCGCGAAGCGGTGGTTGATGCGGTCGATGTCCAGGGCTGCGACAGCGTGCTGATCCTGCACGGCACCGACACCCTGGCCTACAGCGCAGCGGCCATGAGCTTCCAATTGCTTGGCCTGCATGCCCGTGTTTGCTTCACCGGCTCGATGCTGCCGGCCGGTGTGACCGACAGCGATGCCTGGGAGAACCTCAGCGGCGCGCTGGTTGCCTTGGGCCAGGGCTTGGCGCCTGGCGTGCATTTGTATTTCCACGGCGAGCTGCTGGACCCGACCCATTGCGCGAAAATCCGCAGTTTCGGACGTCATCCGTTCAAGCGACTGGCGCGTCAGGGTGGCGGCGTGAAAGCGACTTCGCTGCCGGTGCAACTGAATTACAACCAGGGCAAGTCACTGGCGAAAGTCGCTGTGCTGCCACTGTTCCCCGGCATTGGCGCCGAGGTACTGGCTGGGGTGCTGAACAGCGGCATCCAGGGCCTGGTGCTGGAGTGCTACGGCAGCGGCACCGGGCCGAGCGACAACCCCGAGTTTCTCGCCGCTCTGGCGCAGGCGCGGGACAACGGTGTTGTCGTGGTCGCAGTGACGCAGTGCCATGAAGGCGGCGTTGAGCTGGATATTTACGAGGCGGGCAGCCGTTTGCGCGGTGTCGGCGTACTGTCGGGCGGCGGCATGACGCGCGAGGCGGCGTTCGGCAAGTTGCAGGCGCTGCTCGGCGCGGGTCTGGACAACGCACAAGTACGTCGCCTTGTAGAACAAGACCTCTGCGGCGAACTCAGCTGACCCCACACAAAACCCTGTAGGAGCTGCCGAAGGCTGCGATCTTTTGATCTTCATCAGCAAGATCAAAAGATCGCAGCCTTCGGCAGCTCCTACGCAGGTCTTCGTTGGGCACACAACTTGCTGTCCTCCAGCCAATCCAAGGCTGGAAGCCACCCATGCTCCACTCCCACCTCACCACCCTCAACGCCGTCTCCCTGGTGCTCAACGCCTTCAAGGCCGAAGGCCTGTCCAGTGAAGCACTGCTCGCGGGAAGTGGCATCAGCGCGGCGGATCTGTGCCGGGCGGACACGCGCATTACGACCAATCAAGAGATGCAGGTCTGCGCCAACGCCGTCGCGCTCAAGCGGGACATTGGCCTGGAACTGGGTCGGCGGATGCATGTTTCGTGCTACGGCATGCTCGGTTATGCCCTGCTCACCAGTGCCACCTTCGGTGACGCTTTGCGCCTGGCGATGCGTTATCCGGCGCTGTTGGGAACACTTTTCGAACTGAGTCTGGAAGACGATGGCGAGCGGATCTGGTTCGTCGCCGCCGATTACCGGGAAAGCCCGGCCATGGCCGTGTTCAACGCCGAGTTCTGCCTGGTCTCGCTGAAAGTCATTTGCGACGACCTGTTCGGCCACCCGCTGCCGCTATTGGCCGCGCGCTTCGAACACCCGGCGCCGGATTACCAGGCAACCTACGCCGAACACTTTGACTGCCCGTTGAACTTCGGGGCGCGGGACAACGCGTTTGCCTTCGACCGACAGTGGCTCGAACAACCGTTGCCGCTCGCCGACGTCATCACCCATCAGGCCATGGCCGAACGCTGCCGCAAACAAAACACCGAGTTCACTGGCCGTCAGGCGTGGCTGGGGCGGATTCGTCAGTTGCTCAGCGCGCAGTTAAATGCAGCGCCGGGGCTTGAGGGGTTGGCCGAGCAAATGAAGTGCTCGGCGCGGACCTTGCGCCGGCATCTGAAGGAGTTGGGCTGCAGCTATCAGGAACTGCTCGATGAGCTGCGCTTTGAGCAGGCCAAGCAAATGCTCTGCGAGGATCAATTGCCGATCTACCGGATTGCCGAGGCCCTGGGCTTCAGCGAGACCGCGAGTTTCCGCCATGCATTTGTGCGCTGGAGTGGCGTGGCGCCGAGCCAGTTCAGGCCTTGAAGATCAAAAGATCGCAGCCTTCGGCAGCTCCTACAGAAAACGCATCCCCCTGTAGGAGCTGCCGAAGGCTGCGATCTTTTCGGTTACCCACGCCCAACGCTGGAGCACCGCCGCGCCAATAAGGGGCGAATTTCGGTCAAATCTTTTGGCCATATCGATCCCCTTTTGGCCTTTCCTGCCGTTCTCCCAAACGCCGCGCCCCGCAAGACTGTGTTCAACCGAATCAGCCTGCGGAGAACAAGAAAATGCTGACGATTTACTCGGACGATCACCACCTGCACCACGGTCGTTGTGAATTGATGGACGGGCAATTGATGCCCTGCTTCGAAATGCCTTCCCGTGCCGACCACGTTCTACAGCGCGTGAAAGACCGCGACCTCGGCCCGGTGCAAGTGCCACAGGATTTTGGCCTGGACCCGATCGCGCGCATCCATAGCCGCGACTACCTCGACTTCTTCAAAGGGGCCTGGGCACGCTGGACCGAGTTCAATACCGACGGCGACTTGCTGCCGTACACCTGGCCGGCCCGCACCTTGCGCCGGATCATGCCGACCAGCCTGCACGGCCAGCTCGGCTATTACAGCTTCGACGGCGGCGCGCCGATCACCGCTGGCACCTGGCAAGCGGCGTACAGCGCAGCGCAAGTGGCGTTGACCGCCCAAGCCGCGATCCAGCACGGCGCCCGCAGTGCCTTCGCGTTGTGCCGTCCACCGGGCCACCACGCCGCCAGCGACTTGATGGGCGGTTATTGCTACCTCAACAACGCTGCCATCGCCGCCCAGGCATTCCTCGATCAGGGCCACAAAAAGGTCGCGATCCTCGACGTCGATTACCACCACGGCAACGGCACCCAATCGATTTTCTACGAACGTAGCGACGCGCTGTTCACCTCGATCCACGGCCACCCGGAAGCCGAATTCCCGTTCTTCCTCGGCTACGAAGACGAGCTCGGCGAAGGCGCCGGTGAGGGCTTCAACTTCAACTACCCTCTGCCCGCCGGTTCCGGCTGGGACACCTGGAGCGCAGCGCTGGATCAGGCCTGCAAAGAAATCGAAAAATATGGCGCGGACGTCATCGTCGTGTCCCTGGGCGTGGACACGTTCAAGGACGATCCGATCTCCCAATTCAAGCTCGACAGCCCGGATTACCTGGCGATGGGCGAGCGCATCGCGAAGCTCGGCAAGCCGACGCTGTTCGTGATGGAAGGCGGGTATGCAGTAGAAGAAATCGGCATTAACGCCGTGAACGTTCTCGAAGGTTTTGAAAGCGCCCAATGAGGAATTAGAACAATGAATGGTCTCAAGCGTTTTATCGCTCCAGCTCTATGTGCAACGGTACTTAGCGGTGCCGTTCACGCCGAAGAACGAACGTTGCGCGTCTACAACTGGTTCGACTACATCACCCCCAAAGCCCTGGAAGACTTCAAGGCGCAGAACACCCAGACCAAACTGGTCTACGACATCTTCGACACCAACGAAGCCCTTGAAGCCAAATTGCTCACCGGCAACTCCGGCTACGACGTGGTGGTGCCGTCCAACGTATTCCTCGCCAAGCAGATCGAAGCCGGGGTGTTCCAGCCGCTGGACCGCAGCAAGTTGCCGAACTGGAATCACCTCGATCCGAAACTGATGAAGCTGATCGAAGCCAACGACCCGGGCAACAAATTCGCCGTGCCGTACATGTACGGGACCATCCTGATCGGCTTCAACCCGGACAAGGTCAAGGCTGCGCTGGGCGCCGACGCGCCGATGGACAGCTGGGACCTGATCTTCAAGGAAGAGAACATCAGCAAGCTCAAGCAGTGCGGCGTCGCCCTGCTCGACTCGCCGTCGGAGATCCTGCCGCTGGCCCTGCAACACCTCGGCCTGGACCCGAACAGCAAAAAGCCTGCGGACTACGACAAGGCTGAAGCGCTGTTGATGAAGATCCGCCCGTACATCACCTACTTCCATTCGTCCAAGTACATGGCCGACATCGCCAACGGTGACATCTGCGTCGCGGTCGGTTATTCCGGCAGCTTCTCCCAGGCCGCCAATCGCGCCAAGGAAGCCAAGAACGGTGTCGTGGTCGATATGCGCCTGCCCAAAGAAGGCGCGCCCATCTGGTTCGACATGCTCGCGATTCCGAAAGGCGCGAAGAACACCGAAGACGCCTACACCTTCATCAACTACCTGCTGCAACCCCAGGTGATTGCGCCGGTCAGCGACTTCGTCGGTTACCCGAACCCGAACAAGGACGCCACGGACCTGGTCGATCCGGCGATCCGCAACAACCCGAACCTGTACCCGACCGAGTCGGCGATGGGCACGCTCTACACCCTGCAACCGCTGCCGCGTGATGCCGAACGTGCACGGACCCGGGCCTGGACCAAAATCAAGTCCGGGACTTGATGCGCTCAGTAAGGTAAAGACCCTGTGGGAGCGGGCTTGCTCGCGAAAGCGGCGCATCAGTTGGCATCAATGTCGACTGACACGCCCTCTTCGCGAGCAAGCCCGCACACACAGGGGGCGTTGCTGATCAGTGGCGCCAGGCAGAGCGCAACCGCTTCAATGCCGATTCAATGTCAGCCTCCGGCACCGCAGCAAACCCCAGTACCAACCCCGCACGCTGGTCCGCTGGCCGGGTCGAATCGGGCAGCCAATAGCCGCTCAACGCATTGATCTCGACACCCACCGCCTCAGCTTGCGCCACCAGTTCAGACTCCCGGGCCACGCTCTCGACCGACACCGTCAAATGCAACCCGGCCGCCACACTGGGCAGAGTGCCGACGCCCGGAATATCTTTCGGCCAACCGGCCAACAACGTATTGCGCCGGCTCAACGCGGCCCGACGCATGCGCCGGATATGCCGCTGGAAATGCCCCGCCGCCATGAACTCGGCCATCACCGATTGGGTGCTGACCTCCGAATGCCGCACGTCCACCGCACGCCGACGGGAGAACGCATCCACCAGCGCCGGCGGCAACACCAGATAACCCAGGCGCAACGCCGGAAACGCGACTTTGCCAAACGTGCCGACGTACAACACCCGCCCCTGACGATCCAGTGCCGCCAACGGTGCCAGCGGTGCGCCGCTGTAACGGTACTCGCCGTCGTAGTCGTCTTCGACGATCCAGCCGTTGGTGCGCTCGGCCCACGCCAACAACTCCAGGCGCCGGGCCAGGCTCATGATCACCCCGGTCGGGTACTGATGGGACGGAGTGACGTAGGCCAGTCGGCAATCGCTCAGCCCTTCCAGCTCGGCGCAATTGATCCCCTCGCTGTCCACCGAAACCCCGTGCAATCGGCCCCCGGCCACGGCGAAAGCATGACCCGCCGCGCGGTACCCCGGATTCTCGATCGCCACGCCGTCGCCCGGCTCCACCAGCAGCTGTGCACAAAGGCTAATCCCCTGCTGTGCGCCACTGGTGATCACAATTTGCTCAGCCGTGCACTGCATGCCCCGGGAACTGCGCAAGTACGCGGCAATCATCCCGCGCAATCTTGCATCGCCCGCAGGGTCGCCGTAGCACAACTGCTGCAAATCCGGTTTGCGCCAGAAAGCCGCGTTCAGCTTGGCCCACACCTCAAACGGAAACAGATCGAAGGCCGGCACGCCCACCCGAAAAGCCTTCGGCGGACCACTCGGCGGCATAGCCAAATGGTTCTTTTCGACCCGCTCCAGCGCACCATTGTGGATAACTTTACTGGATGGAATCACAGGTAAATCCAGCCAATTTGTGGATAAGGCTGTGGGTAACCCTGTTGAAAACCCTGTGGATAGTTTTTTTGCCGGCAACGCGGTTTGCGGTAATTGAGCGACGTAAGTGCCATCGCCCACCCGCCCTTCAATGAAGCCTTCGGCATACAGCTGATCGTAGGCGCGGACCACGCTGTTTCGGGAAATCGACAGCGCCGCCGCCAGATCGCGACTGGCCGGCAATCGCGTGCCGCTGGCCAGGCGTCCGTCGAGCACCCGCACACGTAATGCCTGATAGAGCTGACGGCTCAAGCCCTGACGGCGATCGAGTTCGATGCCGGCCGGATTAAAGGACAGGGACAGCGGCGTATCGGTCATGGCCTGAACCCGCAAAGAATGGACCTATGAAATTGGTCGGTAATGGCTCTTACAACAGACCATTAGCCTGCCTAGGATGAAGACATTCGCCAAGGGAAATTTCCATGTACACGCCAAGCAGCTTTGCCATCGACGATTTGCAGGACTTGCATCAGCAGATACTCGCTACCCGCCTCGCCATGCTGGTTACCCACGGCGAACAAGGCTTGCAAGCCAGCCACATCCCTTTGTTGCTCGACACTGAGCAAGGCCCCAATGGCACCCTCTATGGACACTTGGCCAAGGCCAATCCGCAATGGAAGGAACTGCAAAACGGTGCCGAAGCGTTGGTGATTTTTGCTGGCGCCGATGCCTACGTCAGCCCGGGGTTTTATCCGGCCAAAGCCGAGCACGGCAAAGTCGTGCCGACCTGGAACTACGTGGCCGTACACGCCTACGGCAGGGCTGAAGTGTTCAGCGACGCCGATCGCCTGCTCAACCTGGTCAGCGCCCTGACCGACCGCCACGAAGCGAGTCGCGCCCAGCCCTGGAAAGTCGCTGACGCCCCCGCCGACTACATCGACGGCATGCTCAGGGCCATCGTCGGTTTCGCGCTGCCCATCGAGCGCCTGGAAGGCAAACGCAAGCTGAGTCAAAACCGCAGCGCCGCAGACATCGCCGGTGTGCGCGAAGGGTTGGCCGCCAGCCCCGACGCGCAGGACCAGGCCCTCGCCCACTTGATGCGTTAAGGAATGAACATGAGTCAGATCGAAATTCGCCAGGTTACCGCCGACGACCACGCAGCCTGGCTGCCACTGTGGCAAGCCTACCTGCGCTTCTACAACACCGAGTTGCCCGATGCCGTGAGCCAAAGCACCTGGCAACGCCTGCTCGACCCGAATGAAACCACCCACTCGGCCCTGGCCTGGGCCAATGGCAAAGCCGTGGGCATGGTGAACTTCATTTACCATCGCTCGAACTGGAGCATCGAAAACTCCTGCTACCTGCAAGACTTGCTGGTCGTGCCTGAAACCCGTGGCACCGGCGTCGGTCGGCAGTTGATCGAGTTCGTCTACGCCACCGCCAAGGCCGACGGTTGCTGCAAGGTTCACTGGCTGACCCACGAAACCAACGCCACCGCGATCCAGCTCTACGAGCGCATCGCCGAACGCCCCGGTTTCATCCAGTTTCGCAAAGCCCTTTAAGGTTCAAGGAGAACAACAATGACAACTTCACTCGCTGACTGGAAAGGCGTCCCGGCGCCCTCGGCTCAATTGCTCGAAGGGCGTTTCATCCGCCTGGAAAAACTCGACCCGGCGCGCCATGCCGAGGGTTTGTTCAACGCCCTGCAAGGCCCCGGCGCCGACCCGAAACTCTGGGATTACTTGCCTTACGGCCCCTTCCCGGAGCGCAGCGTGTTCAATGATTGGCTGAACAACCACGCGGCCAACAGCGACCCGTATTTCTTCGCGGTGATTGATCGCCTCAGCGGCGACGTGCAAGGCATCCTCAGCCTGATGTCGATTGTGCCGGCCCAGGGCCGCATCGAAATCGGCCACGTGACCTTCGGCGCGCCGATGCAGCGTTCGCCGAAAAGTACCGAAGCGGTTTACCTGCTGGCCAAGGAGTCGTTCGCCATGGGTTACCGGCGCCTGGAGTGGAAGTGCAACAACGGCAACGCCCGCTCCAAATACGCTGCCGAGCGTTTGGGCTTCAGCTTTGAAGGGGTGTTTCGCCAGCACATGGTCGTGAAGGGACAGAACCGCGACACCGCGTGGTATTCGATTCTGGATTCGGAATGGCCGGCGATTGGCGCCGGGTTTGAGCAGTGGCTTTCGGATGAAAACCAAACTGATTCGGGGCAAGTGAAAACCTTGGCGGAGTGCCGGGCCTAAAAGCCTTAACAGCAAAAGATCGCAGCCTTCGGCAGCTCCTACAGGGCTATGCAATACCGTGTAGGAGCTGCCGAAGGCTGCGATCTTTTGATCTTTCTTCTAAACCAATGTCCGGGCCAGCACCGCAATATGCTCCGGCCCAATCCCGCAGCACCCGCCCAAATGGCTGGCTCCACGTTTTTGCCAATCGGCCGCCCACTGCAAATAACCCGGCGGGTCCAGGTCATCGCGCAACGGGTCGAGCCCGTCGTTGGCCGTCGCTTCTTTCGGTTGCGGTGGAAACGCGTTGGCATACGCGCCGATGTGAATCGTCACGCCCAACCGCTCAAACGTTTCCCGCGCCGCATCGATCGCCGCGCCGATCACTTCGGGTTGGCTGCAATTGAACAGCAACGTTTCGACGCCCAACTCAGCCGCCACCGCCGCCGCTTCCGCCACCGGCTCACCGGAACGCAAGCGCGGCACCTCGTCGGTGTCTTCATCCTTCAACGTAAACGACAGCCAGAACGGCTTGCCGTCCTTGGGCAAACCGGCGCGAATCGCCCGCGCCTCGACGATTGAGCTCTGGGTTTCCGCCAACCACAGATCAACGTGCGGCGCGAGGCCCTTCACCAGTGGCGTCAGCAACTCAATCACGCGTTCAGCATCGAACAAGTCCGGACGGTAGGAGCCAAACAGCGGCGGCAAAGAACCGGCTACACGTACCGGTTTGCCTGATGCGTCTACCGCACGCCGCGCCAATTCACCGGCCAACGCCGCAAGCGCCTGGCCCTCGGCGGCAAAACGTTCCTCGCCAATATGGAATGGCACCACCGCATAGCTATTGCTGGTGATCACATTGGCGCCGCTCTCGATATACGCCGCGTGCACTGCTTCGACCGCTTGCGGCGCTTCGCTCAAGGCAAGCGCCGACCACTCGGGCTGCCTGAACGGCGCCCCTCGTCGTTGCAGTTCACGGCCCATGCCGCCATCCAGAATTACTGTGCTTCCTGCGCCCATATGCTTTTCACTCATAAGCTTATGAAAATAACTCACTATCAGAGTCGTTCTTATAACTATTTAATACGCACCATTCGGTTAATAACAACCACTTTTTTATCAGGGATCGACTGTGAAATTCCAACCGCTACTGGCCCTGGGCCTGACGATTCTGGCTGCCTCCACCCAAGCCTTCGGCGGCGCCACGCTGGATCGCGTCGAGCAAAAGAAAGAACTGGTAGGCGTGTTGATGGAAAGTTATCCACCGTTCTCGTTCCTCAATGACCAGAACCAGCTCGACGGTTTCGACGTCGATGTGGCCAAAGCCGTGGCCGAAAAACTCGGCGTGAAACTGCGCCTCGAAACCCCGTCCTGGGACGTGATCGCCGCCGGCCGCTGGAGCGGTCGCTACGACATCTGCATCTGCTCCATGACCCCGAGCAAGGCCCGCGCCGAAGTGTTTGATTTCCCGGTCGAGTACTACGCCTCGCCAGCGGTGATCGTGGTCAACGCCAAGGACGATCGCATCCACAGCGCCAAGGACCTGAGCGGCAAGAAAGTCGGCCTCACCAGCGCCTCCAGCTACGAAAGCTACCTGAACAAAAACCTGGTGATCGAAGGCGCCGAAGACACGCAATTGCAGTACCCGTTCGAGGACGTGCAGATCGCCCCGTATGACACCGACAACGTGGCATTCCAGGATTTGGGCCTGGGCGCCGGTGTGCGGTTGGACGCGATCCTCACCAACCTGGTGACCGCACAACCGCGCCTCACTGAAGACAAGCGCTTCAAACTCGCTGGCGAGCCGCTGTACTCGGAACCGAACTCGGTGGCCATCGAAAAGGGCGACGCGCAGTGGGACGGCAAGGTGCGTGAAGTCTTCGCCCAGTTGAAACAGGACGGCACATTGGCCAAGCTGTCGCAAAAATGGATCGGCGCCGACATCAGTAAATGACTTCTTTCCCAAAACCTCCTCAGCCACCGCAACCGGTGGCTGAGTCGCGGCTGCAACGGCTCTTCGGTTTCCGCACGCGGCTGTACCTGACCTGGGCAGCGATGCTCGGGTTGTTCGCCAGTTTTTTCCTGAGCTTCGACCTGAAGTTCTCGATCATCCTCGACAAACTGCCCAACCTCGTCGGCCTGCACCTGGCGCCCAACGGCTTTCTGCAAGGCGCGGCGCTGACGTTATTCCTGTGCCTGTGTTCCATCGTGGCGTCGTCGCTGCTGGGCTTCATCACCGCGTTGGCACGGCTGTCGAAAAGCGCCGTGGCGTTCGGCATCGCCAGTTTCTACGCCTCATTTTTTCGCGGCACACCGCTGCTGATCCAGATCCTGCTGATCTACCTCGGCCTGCCGCAACTGGGCGTCGTGCCGGGCGCCATCGCCGCCGGCATCATCGCCCTGTCGCTGAACTACGGCGCTTACCTCAGCGAAATTTTCCGCGCCGGCATCCTCGGCGTCCCCCACGGCCAACGCGAAGCGTCCCTGGCCCTGGGCATGCGCGAAACCGTGATCTTCTGGCGCGTCACCCTGCCCCAAGCCATGCGCACCATCATCCCGCCGACCACCAACCAGTTCATCTCAATGCTCAAAGATTCTTCGCTGATCTCGGTGATGGGGGTTTGGGAAGTGATGTTCCTGGCGCAGTCGTATGGGCGGTCGAGCTATCGCTACATCGAGATGCTGACCACGGCGGCGGTGATTTACTGGGTGATGTCGATTGGGCTGGAGCTGATACAGGCGCGGATGGAGCGGCATTACGGCAAAGCCTATTTAAGCCGCAGCTAACCAAAGCCGCAGCCTTCAAACACACGCAAATCCCTGTAGGAGCTGCCGAAGGCTGCGATCTGTTGATCTTTAACCCACTCAGCCTTCGGTAACACCTTGCTGCCGACTTAGCTGAAATCCCGTCGAATCCGCACCACGCCCATCTTCAATCCAAACGGTTTGAACACAGAGTTGAGCGATTTCAGCGTCTGATTTCCTTCTCCATGCTCGATATGCACGAGTGTGCGCACAGAGATTTTGCACATCTTCGCGAACTGGGTTTGGTGCAGGCCGGTGACCTCTACCCGTAATCGACGGACTGCTTCGCCTATTTCCAGAGTGCCTTGGGCAAGCCCCTCTTGAATGCCTTCAATCAAAAGAGCGCGAGCATCAATGGTAATGGTCATCTCAGCCCCCATGTCTTCAACCGCTGCTCAAGATTCCTCAACGCAACCCCTGGGTGGTTCATAGTGGTCTCAGGAAGACCGCTGGCGGTGAGAATGTCCGGCAAAGCTAACAAGCGATTGGCATCCGCTCGCAGACCTTCAAATAGCGCTTCAGGATCTTCGATATCCGCCAATGCATCGCACACTTCGCGCCATTTAACCTCGCCCGCCACCTCCAAATCTTTGGGCCATTTGGTAGTGCGCGTGACACCCTCGTCATCCATCACCATAGGAGCCAAATCGTAGATCGGAGCAAGGCGAAAAGAGTCCGTGCCGCGAATAATCGAAGTGTTGCGGCCATGGTTATCGGAGTTGCCCAGAATCTTATTGAGCAAATCACGACGCAGATAATCGGACACCAAAGCAGGCACTTGATCGACCTGCCCGGCTTGTTTCCATAACCGAGCGAGCAACTGGATCACTTCAAGATGATTCATATAGCTGCCTGGGACTGTCACACCCGCCAGCGAATAGATGGACTCAACTGCTAACCGCTCAACACCTTTATCTGTTACTTCACGATCAAAGCGCTTCATCCAAAGACTGGGTTTGGTTGCCTCCTCCAGCGCAAGCCCATCTGCCGCTATCGTCTCGATTTCAAGAACGTGCAATGCCTTGTAGTAGTGAAATTCGCTTTTGAGGATGATCTGATCAGTCTGGGCGGCTCTGTTACGAGCAAATTTCACAAACCAATGCTGCGCCACTTGATCGTCGCTCAGTACAGCATCCGGATACAGCAGACCGTCCCGCCCTTGCGACATCAAAAGTTTAGGGGCTTCACCACCTGCCCCCGTGGCACCGCCAATCGCTGCGCCCTGCTCATAGGCATACTCCAAAAAAGTATTGTCGCGAGCGACGACTTCTTCTCGGCGAAAACCTATGGCGGGCCTGACATCTGCCGCTTCAGCCGACTCCTTGATGCGCATGTGGCCGATAGGTGCCGGAGTACTGCGTCCCAGCAAAAATAAATCAGTGCTGATGCCTTCAGGTTTGTCCTGCCCGACACGCGCCATAAGAAAGCGTTTTGCGGCGCCGGCTGGAGCAATGTCGAGCAAAAAGGCCGGCGCTTTTTTCAGCGACGTGTTATCCCAATCCAAAGGCAACCTGGCGCTGACCGCTTTTGAAAAGGGTGATTCGATGTACTCAAGGTTGTTAGCCACATAGTCTTTTTTGTAACCAAATCGACAGGGCCCTTCGAAACCTTTTTCCGGGTCGGTAAAAACCAGCGTCATCGCATCCTGCCAGTTACCAGATGTGTAGACCTGCAGCGTCAATGCGTACATAAATCACCTGCAATTTAATGCGTGCCATCGCCAGAAAACGACCTAGCTCATGCAATATAGTGCAGCTATGAGCAAATCACCGATGTAATTTACGCATTAAAATGCATTTAACAAATGAACTTGCTTAAATTCACGCATTAAATTGCAGAAGCCCGTCATTCACTCATACATCATTCTGTAAAACCCCTCCGCTATACCAGACGGCCCGCTTATAACAAAAGGCTCGTCCACCCATGCCCTTCTCGCCCCAGCGTCTCGCCCTCACCATCGCCCTGCTGATCAGCGCCACCGCCGCCCACGCCAAAAACGTGCAGATCGACACCGCCACCACCGCCGCGCAAACCTTGGGTGGCAGCGACACGTTGACGATCTCGGCACCCGGCAGCATCACCAACAGCGGCAAGACCGTGAGCCTCAAGGACAGCACCAGCGGCGTCGGTGTGGTGATCGATAACGCGGGCAAGATCGTGTCCACCGGTGGCCGGGCGATCGACAGCAGTGGCGACCTGACTCAGGCGCGCAACTACAGCATTTATAACCGCAGCGGCGGGCAGATCCTGGGGTTCAACGATGCGTTGCGCATCGACAGCAACTTCGCCAGCGGCAGTTTGCTGATCGACAACAGCGGCATCATTCGCTCCACCACCGGCCAGGGGCTGGACCTGGATGCCTTGCGCAGCGACGGCGTCAAAACCACGATCATCAACCGCGCGGGCGGGCTGATTCGCGTGGACGCCAGCGACGGCATGAAGACCGGCGCCAACGCGACGATCACCAATTACGGCGAGATATCCACCGGCGACTCGCACAATGCCGACCAGAAATTCGACGGCATCGACATCGATACCGCGACCGGCGTCACCGTCACCAACTACGGCACCCTTTCCGGCGGACGCCACGGCATCACCACCGACCTCGGCGCGACACTGGTCAACTACGGGCAGATCACCGGGCGCAACGGTTCGGGTTTCGGCTCCGATGGCGACGGCACCGTGATCAACCACGGCACGATTACCGGCGCCTACTCAGGGCTGCAACCCAACGGTGATGGCGATGGCGTGGACATCGACAACATCGCCCACATCGAAAACTACGGCACCATCCAGGGCGTCGGTGCCGGTGGCGTGGACAAGGGTGGTTTCGCCAACGGCAGCGAAGGTATCGCGCTGGGTGGCGGCTACATTTTGAACGCCAAAGGTGCGCTGATCAGTGGCGCGAACAGCGCGATTCTGGTGGACGACGGCAGTGGCGGTTCGGGCATGGCGGCGACCACCCTGGAAAACTTTGGCACCATTCAGGGCCTTGACGGGTTCGGCGTGAAATTCGTCGGCGAGTTCGCCGACAACGTGATCAACGGCGGCACCATTAGCGGCAGCAACGGCCTGGCCCTGGACCTGGGCGGCGGCGACGATAGCCTGACCCTGCGCAACGGCAGTCGCTTCGTCGGCGTGGTCGATGGCGGAACCGGTTACGACCGGGTGGTGATGGACGACGTGGCCGGCGGCAGCTTCGGCGCGAGTCGCAATTTCGAATGGCTGGAGGTCAAGCAAGGCGCCTGGACCCTGACCGGCAGTGGTGATTTCAGCGACGGCGGCGCGGTGCGTAATGGCGCGACGCTGATCAACCAGGGCGGGATTGCCGGCACGCTGACGGTGGATCAGGGCGGCGTATATGCCGGTGGTGGTTCGGTGGGCAATCTGCTGGTCAACGGCACGATGCGCACCAATACGCAATTGGGCACCGCGACCGTTGCTCACGATTTGACCTTTGGCAGCGGCGGCACCCTGGCCTATGGCGTCAATGCCGATGGCAGCAGCGCCCCGGTGATCGTCGGCGGCAGCGCCAACCTGAATGGCGCGACCCTGGCGGTCAACCCCGGCAGCGGCACTTACCCGTGGCAAAGCCAATACACCGTGCTGCAAGCCGCAAGCGTCAACGGCACGTTCGGCAAGGTCACCAGCGATTACGCCTTCCTCACGCCGACCCTCGCCTACACCCCGACCCAGGTCGATCTGACCTACACCCGCAACGACATCGCCTTCAACGAATTCGCGGCCACCGGCAACGGCAACAACGCCGCCAACAGCCTCGCCTCGATGGGCAAAAACAATGCGCTCTACAACGCCTTGCTCAACACCACCAACGCCACGGCGGGCGCGGCGATCGAGCAACTGGCCGGCGCCAGCAACGCCAACCTGACCAGCGCCACCCTCGGCGCCAGCAGCCAGATCGGTAGCAGCATGCTCTCGGCGATGCAGACAATGGGGGCCGGGGCAGGCTTATTGGTGGGTCTTGATCAACGGGACACGCCGGTCCTCGCGGCCACGGGCGTCCCGTCCGATGCGCGCAACCTCAACGACCCGAACGCCCAGGGCCGACTCTGGCTGCAGGCCATCGGCGGCTACGGCAAGCTCGACGGCGAACACGGCAACAGCGGTCTGGAACAACGCACCAAGGGCAGCGTGCTCGGGGCCGATTGGGCGCTCAATCCGCAATGGCGACTGGGTGTGCTCGGCGGTTATTCGAAAACCGATCTGGATGCCACCGGCGTCGATGGCACAGTCGAGAGCTGGCACGCCGGGGTCTACGCCTTGCGCCAAAGCGGCCCGTTCGCGCTGCGTCTCGGCGCGGCCTACAGCGGTCATCAAGGTGAAAGCAAACGCACCGTCGCTTTCAACGGTTTCAACGACCGCCCCAAAGGCGACTACGACGCCGACAGCCAACAAGCCTTTGCTGAATTGGGCTACGCGATGGGCAGCGGCCGCCTCAGCGCCGAACCCTTCGCCAACCTCGGCTACCAGCGCTATCACCGCGACAGCTACCAGGAAAAGGGCGGCGCCGCCGCGTTGCAAGTCGAGGAGCAAACCCAGGACAACTTCAGCAGCACCTTCGGCCTGCGCCTGGCGCACCTCAGCACCCTGGAAAACGGCATGAGCCTGACCCCGCGCATGAGCGCCGGCTGGAAGCACACCTACGGCGATGTCAGCAGCTCGACGCGCCAGGCCTTTGTGGTCGGCGGCACGGCGTTCAGTGTCGATGGCAGTTCGCTGGATCGCGACAGCCTGGTGCTGGAAGCCGGACTGGACCTGGGAATTTCGGCGCGGCATTCCGTAGGCGTTGCCTACAGCGGCGAGATCGGCAGTAACAGCCGTAATCATGGGTTGATTGGGCAGTGGCAGATGAGTTTCTGATATTCCGCCAACAGACGCTTCCGGGATTGTTGTAGGCAAAGACGCTTGATGGCCGGTGAAACCGGATCGGGTCCGAGCCCACGGTAGATTCGGCTACAAGCAAAGGATCTGCGCCTTTCAAAACACGCGGAAATGCCCGGCATCCAGTCATTGGCATCAGCTTTTAGAGTTTGACCTCCTGTCGAAAGAGGTCAAACCGATGCCCGATCAACACACGTTCCGACCACAACACCTCGCGCTGGCCATCGCGCTGGCGCTGGGCTGCGCTGAGTTTTCAAACGCTCAAGATTTGCCCATTCACACCGAGCTGTCAGCCCCTGTCGAAGAGCTGACGAATGCTGAGCTGAAAAGTGTTCCGCTTGAAATCCTCCAGGAGTTCCTCACGGCTGGCAGCACCGTTCCCCAAGAGATCAACTCACCGGACAGAGTCGTAAAGGGTTCAGACGCCAACGACCTGATCATTGTAAAAAATGGTGGCAGCTTCAAAGGCCAGGCTGACGGCGGCGAAGGCATCAACGTCATACACCTTGACGCCCCTGATGGTGGCGTATTGGGAGAAACACAAAACTTCAAAGGTCTATTCAATTCCCAGGGCGCGTGGACATTAACCAGCAAGGGCGATTTCGACGACGGTGTAGTGGTGCTGAACGATGGCGTCCTGACCAACAATGGAAAAATCCTGGGTCGCGCAATAGCAGTCGGACAGCTTTTCAACAACGGCGACATAAACGGCCCCGTGGATGTCGCAGATGGCGGTACTTTCGCGGGTTCAGGGACCGTCGGTAGCTTGAAGGTACACGGCCAGCTCAGCGTCAATAAATCCCACGGAGCCCCAAGAATCAAAGGTGACTTGAGCCTTACGGAGACAGGCGTCCTGGCTTACGAGGTCAATCCCGATAGCCGTGGCGAAACGATAAAGGTCGGCGGCACTGCCAGCCTCGGTGGTTCCACGCTGAAAATCGTTGCGATACCGGGCGACTATCCGCAGAGCAGTCGGTACACCATCATCGAAGCCAAAGAGGTCGAAGGCAAATTCGGTAAAGTTCTCAATGAACTGGCGTTCATGACTCCGACCCTTCGGTACAACAAAAAGAGCGTCGGCCTGACCTATGCTCGTAACGAAGTACCATTCGAAAGTCTCGCCACTTCCGACAACGGACGAGAGTTCGCCAGAAATATCACCGAGGCGCCACACATCCCCGAAGCGCAAGTGCCTTCCGACAGCGTGACCAGCAACGTTGCCGACGTGATGCCAACCTCTAGCGCTGAAGCGTCAACTCCAGAGCCATTTACCATCGCGGATACTGTCGACGCAGCTCCGCAACCCTCCACCGTCATCGACACCTCCGGCACTGCGCAACAAGCATCCGCCGCCACTGACACTTCTGGCGCAGCTCCAAAGCCGTCGACCACCGCAAACGCTCCCGCCACCGCTCAAAAACCACCCACAACAACGAACACAGCCATCGCTGCCCTGCTCGCCTCCAACAAGCAAACCGCCGCCCTGGCCCTCGAGCAACTGGCCGGTTCCAGCAATGCCAACCTCGCCAAAGCAACCTTGAGCAGTGTCGATCCGGTCAGCGGCAGCATGCTCTCGGCCATGCGCCAACTGGACAGCACTCATGGCACCCGCAACCTGCGCGAGCGGAACAACTCACCACGCTTGGCAGCTGGCAACGAAGACAACGGCCGGATCTGGCTGCAAGCGCTTGGCCACGGCGGGAAACTGGATCGCGATGTTGAGCCCCTGCAACACTCGACCAAGGGTCTGCTGCTGGGCGCCGACTGGAGCCTCGACGAGGAATGGCGTCTGGGGTTAATGGGCGGCACATCGCGGACTCGACTGGACAGCAAGGATCTCGACGGCAATCTAGATAGCTGGCACCTGGGCGCGTATGCGCTGCGGCAAAACGGCCCGATGTCACTTCGGCTGGGCGCGACTTACAGCGGCCACGACGGCAGCACAGCACGCCGGGTAGCGTTCACCGGTTTCAGCGATCGTCCGAAAGGCAGCTACGACGCCAGCACCCAACAAGCCTTCGCCGAAGTGGGATACAACCTGGGCCGCGCGAATGTCAGCATCGAGCCGTTCGCCAGCCTTGGCTACCAACGCTATCAGCGCGACGGCTACACCGAAAAAGGTGGGGCGGCGTCGCTGAAAGTCCATGAGCAATCCCAAAGCAACATGAGCAGCACTTTTGGTCTGCGCCTGGCGAAGGTCGAAACCCTGGATAACGGCATGCGATTGACACCGCGCTTCAGTGCCGGCTGGAAACACACGTACGGCGAGATCGACACCTCAACCCGCCAGCGACTGGTCACCGGCGGCAGCAACTACACCGCGTACGGTGTGGCGCTGGATCGCAACAGCCTGCTGGTGGATGCCGGCCTGGATCTGGGTCTGTCGAAGCACCATAGCGTGGGCGTTGGTCTCACCGGCGAAATGGGCAGTGACAGCCGCAATCACGGCGTAATGGGACAGTGGCGCATGGCGTTCTAACCAAAGAACGACGCAAATTCCTGTAGGAGCGAGGCTTGCCCGCGAAGAGGCCGTGTCAGTTGACAAGGATGTCGACTGACACACAGCCTTCGCGGGCAAGCCTCGCTCCTACAAAGGTATGGGGTGATCCCAAATGACAGGCAAAAAAAAGGGGAGCACATGCCCCCCCGAGGTTTAAAACGGTGTATCGAGGCGGTTATCTCAGCCTTCGATCTCGATCAGGATTTCGCCAGGGTTGACCCGGTCACCCTTGGCCACGTGGATGGCGGTGACTTTGCCGGCGATGGCAGCCTGGACTTCGGTTTCCATCTTCATCGCTTCGGTGATCAGCACGGCTTGCCCGGCTTTCACGGTGTCGCCCTCCTTGACCAGCACATCGACGATGTTGCCCGGCATCGTGGTGCTGACGTGGCCCGGCGCCGTGGCTTGCTTGCGCTTGCTGCTGCCACCGCTGACGAACTCGTTGAGCGGTTCGAACACCACTTCTTCCGGCATGCCGTCGATGGACAGGTAGAAGTGACGTTTGCCTTCAGCCTTGACGCCGACGCCGGTGATGTCGACGCGGTAGGTTTCGCCGTGGACGTCAATGACGAACTCGGTCGGCACGCCTTCGCCACCGGCCGAGGTCACACCGCCGGCTTCAGGAATCGGCAGCAATACTTCAGGCACCAGGGTGCCGGCGTTGCGCTCTTCCAGGAACTTGCGGCCGATGTCCGGGAACATGGCGTAGGTCAGCACGTCTTCTTCGGACTTGGCCACGGCACCGATTTCGGCACGCAGTTTGGTCATTTCCGGCTTGAGCAGGTCGGCCGGACGAACGTCTATCACCTCTTCGCTGCCGATGGCCTGGCGACGCAGCTTCTCATTCACGATGCCCGGCGCTTTGCCGTAGCCGCCCTGCAAGTAGAGTTTCACTTCGTTGGTGATGGTCTTGTAGCGCTCACCGGCCAGCACGTTGAAGAACGCCTGGGTGCCGACGATTTGCGAGGTCGGGGTCACCAGCGGCGGGAAGCCGAGGTCTTCACGAACACGCGGGATTTCGGCCAGCACTTCGCTCATGCGATTCAGCGCGCCCTGCTCTTTCAACTGGTTGGCCAGGTTGGAAATCATCCCGCCCGGTACCTGGTTGACTTGAACTCGGGTGTCGACAGCGGTGAATTCGCTTTCGAACTGGTGGTACTTCTTGCGCACGGCGTAGAAGTACAGGCCGATCTCTTGCAGCAGTTCCAGGTTCAGGCCGGTGTCGAACTCGCTGCCTTTAAGGGCGGCAACCATCGACTCGGTACCCGGGTGGCTGGTGCCCCAGGCGAAGCTGGAGATCGCGGTGTCGATGTGATCGGCACCGTTTTCGATGGCTTTGAGTTGGCACATCGCGGCCAAACCCGCGGTGTCGTGGGAATGGATGAACACCGGCAGCGATTGTTCGCTTTTCAGCGCCTTGACCAGTTCGCCAGTGGCGTACGGGGTCAGCAGGCCAGCCATGTCCTTGATCGCCACCGAGTCGCAACCCATGGCTTCCATTTGCTTGGCTTGCGCCACAAACGCCTCGATGGTGTGCACCGGGCTGGTGGTGTACGCGATGGTGCCTTGGGCGTGTTTGCCCGAGGCTTTCACCGCTTCGATGGCCACGCGCAGGTTACGCACATCGTTCATCGCATCGAAGATACGGAACACGTCGATGCCGTTGACCGCTGCCTTGGCGACGAAGGCTTTGACCACGTCGTCGCTGTAATGGCGATAGCCCAGCAGATTCTGGCCACGCAGAAGCATTTGCAGGCGCGTGTTAGGCAACGCCGCGCGCAGTTGGCGCAGACGCTCCCACGGGTCTTCTTTCAGGAAGCGCACGCAGGCGTCGAAAGTCGCGCCGCCCCAGCATTCCAGCGACCAGTAGCCAACTTTGTCGAGCTTGTCGCAGATCGGAAGCATGTCTTCGGTGCGCATGCGAGTGGCGAGCAGCGATTGGTGGGCGTCGCGCAGGATTGTGTCAGTAACGTGGATTTTCTTGCTCATTGTTCTATTCCTCACAGGCCTGCGTGGGCGGCGATGGCGGCGGCGATGGCCAGGGCCAGCTCTTCGGGTTTGCGCTTGATCGAGTAGTTGGTCAGTTCAGGGTGGGCTTCAACGAAGCTGGTATTGAACTGGCCGCTACGGAATTCCGGGTTACGCAGGATTTCCTGGTAGTAAGCGGCGGTGGTCTTGACCCCTTGCAGACGCATGTCGTCGAGGGCACGCAAGCCACGGTCCATCGCTTCTTCCCAGGTCAGCGCCCACACCACCAGTTTCAGGCACATGGAGTCGTAGAACGGCGGAATGGTGTAGCCGGTGTAGATCGCCGTGTCGGTGCGCACGCCGGGGCCGCCGGGTGCGTAGTAACGGGTGATCTTGCCGAAGCTCGGCAGGAAGTTGTTTTTCGGGTCTTCGGCGTTGATCCGGAATTGCAGCGCGAAACCGCGATGCTGGATGTCTTCCTGTTTCACCGAAAGCGGCAGGCCGGACGCGATGCGGATCTGCTCACGCACGATGTCGATGCCAGTGATTTCTTCGGTGATGGTGTGTTCCACCTGCACCCGGGTGTTCATCTCCATGAAGTACACCTCGCCCTCGGCGAGCAGGAACTCCACGGTGCCGGCATTCTCGTAACCCACAGCCTTGGCCGCACGCACCGACAGGTCACCGATGTAGGCACGCTGTTCCGGGGTCAGTTGCGGGCTCGGGGCGATCTCGATCAGCTTCTGGTTGCGGCGCTGGATCGAGCAGTCACGTTCGAACAAATGCACCACGTTGCCAAAGCTGTCGCCGAGGATCTGCGCTTCGATGTGTTTCGGATTGACGATGCATTTTTCCAGGAACACTTCCGCCGAACCAAAGGCCTTGGTCGCTTCGGAAATCACCCGTGGAAAGGCTTGTTCGAGTTCTTCGCGGCTGTCGCAGCGACGGATACCCCGGCCGCCACCACCGGAGGTGGCCTTGAGCATCACCGGGTAACCGATACGGTCGCCTTCGACCAAGGCTTCGGCGATGTCGGCGACGTTGCCCTCGGTACCTGGCGTGACCGGCACGCCGGCCTTGATCATGCTGCGGCGGGCTTCAGTCTTGTCGCCCATGCGGCGAATGACTTCAGCCGATGGACCAATGAACTTGATCCCACGTTCGGCGCAGATTTCGGCCAGTTCGGCGTTTTCCGAGAGGAATCCGTAGCCGGGATGCAATGCATCACAACCGGTTTCCACGGCCAGGTTCACCAATTTGCGCGCATTCAAGTAACCGGCCAATGGCTCGGCACCGATGCTGTGGGCCTCGTCCGCACGCTTCACATGCAAGGCATGGCGGTCGGCGTCGGAATAGATCGCGACCGAGCGAATGCCCATCTCGGCGCAGGCACGCACGATTCGTACGGCAATCTCACCACGGTTGGCGATCAGGATCTTTGTTATCACTTGGAGGTTCCCTTGAGCCGGTGGTACCCACGACCTGCTAGACCAGGTCGACGCGTGACTAAATGTTTCAATTTAGTCGCAGCCCCACACTAGCCCCCATGAGGGATTAACAAAAATGATTAATAATTGGGTCAGGCATAAGTAAAGACTTATAGTTGAATCACCAGCCCGCGCCGAGATCACTATAAAAATGCGTAAGTCATTGATGCGTATGACATTGCGTCAATTGCAGATCTTCAATGAAGTCTGTGATCTGAGGTCCTACAGCCGTGCGGCTGACGAAATGTCTCTCACACAACCTGCCGTCAGCCTACAGATTCGTCAACTTGAGGAGCTGATCGGTCAGCCGTTATTCGATTACGTCGGCAAAAAACTCTACATGACCGAAGCGGCAGAGGCCCTTCAACGCGCCAGCCGGGACATTTTCGGGCGCCTGGAAAACCTCGACATGCAGCTGTCGGACATGCAGGGATCGTTGCAAGGGCAACTGAAACTGGCGGTGGAATCCAGCGCCAAGTATTTCGTGCCGCACTTGTTCGCCGCGTTCAAGCGCCAGCACCCGGAAGTGAACCTGCAATTGACCGTGGTGAATCGCGGCCAGGTCATCCGCCGTCTCTCGGACAACCGCGACGACCTGGTGATCATGTCGATGGTGCCGCAGGACATGGGCCTGGAATTCCTGCCGTTCCTCAACAACCCGATCGTCGCCGTCGCACCGCCGGAGCATCCGCTGTGCCACATGGGGCCGCTGCGCTTGCAGGATCTGGAGCCTTACACGCTGCTGATGCGCGAACCGGGGTCCGGGACGCGGATGGCGTGCGAAGAGTATTTCAAAGAGAAACGCGTGCACTTCACCCAGACCCAGGAGGTCTCGTCGGCCGAAGCTCAGCGTGAATGTGTGTTGGCGGGCCTGGGCGTTGCGCTGTTGACGCGCCACGCCCTGAACCTGGAACTGGCGACCGGCGGACTCGTTGAGCTGCCGGTCGAAGAACTGCCGCTGTATCGCAGTTGGTGCCTGGTGCAGGCCAAGGCGAAACGCCTGTCACCGGTGGCTCACGCTTTCCTTGCGTTTATCCGCAGCGAACGGGTGCAAATCAGCGCGCTGGTTGAGCGTTTCGACGGGAAGCTGCGGGAGCTGCCTGCCAGTAGTTGAGTTCCAGATCCTCGGGAAAATCACCGATCTCGGCGAGAAGCTGCCGGCGTTCGCAGCGATCTTCGATGGCGCGGCGAAATTCCATGCGGCGCTGGTCTTCTTGCTGACGGCGGGTTTTCAGGGCGCTGTTGCGTTCTTCGTAGGGCTGGGCCATTTCGAGTCTCCCAAGGCGATGACGGGAGTTACAGGATGGGCGCGAGGGATGACGGTTTGGCGGCGGGTGGGTTACAGAGAGATGAAAGTTTGCCAAGCAAAGATCGCAGCCTCCGGCAGCGCCTACAAGGAATGTAAACACCCGTAGGAGCTGCCGAAGGCTGCGATCTTTTGATCTTAGTCGTCCAGCGCTTTCACCGACTTGGGCGACAACCGCAAGCTACGAAGGCTGCGCTTAACGCTCTTGAGGTGGTTGACCAGGCTCGGCCCGCGCGCCATGGCCACGCCCATCGCCAGCACATCGATCACCACAAGATGGGCGATCCGCGAAGTCAGCGGCGTATAAATTTCAGTGTCTTCATGCACATCGATCGCCAGGTTGACGGTCGACAACTCAGCCAGCGGCGTCTGGCTCGGGCACAAGGTAATCAGCGAAGCGCCGCTTTCGCGCACCAGGTTCGCGGTGATCAACAAGTCTTTGGAACGCCCGGACTGGGAAATGCAGATCGCCACGTCGGTGGGTTTTAGCGTCACCGCCGACATCGCCTGCATGTGCGGGTCGGAATACGCTGCTGCGGTCAGCAGCAAGCGGAAGAATTTATGCTGGGCATCCGCCGCCACCGCGCCCGAGGCGCCAAAGCCATAGAACTCGACGCGCTGGGCCTGGGACATCAGCGACACTGCTCGCTGCAACTCCACCGGATCGAGCTTCTCGCGAACTTCCATCAAGGTGTGCAGCGTGGTGTCGAAGATTTTCAGGCTGTAGTCAGCGACCGAATCGTCTTCATGAATCGCAAACTGCCCGAAGCTCGCACCGGCCGCCAGACTCTGGGCCAGCTTGAGTTTCAAGTCCTGGAAACCGGAACAACCGATGGCGCGGCAAAAGCGCACGATGGTCGGCTCGCTGATGCCCACGCTGTGGGCCAGGTCGGCCATGGAACTGTGCATCACCGCCGCAGGATCAAGCAGCACATGGTCGGCGACCTTGAGCTCCGACTTGCGTAACAGGTGGCGTGACTGGGCGATGTGTTGCAGCAGATTCAAAGGGATCGACTCTTTGTTATTGGCAGGTGCCGGGGATGTAGCAAGCTTGTAGTTATACTACATGAATCGGCTTTTTGCCTGCTCAATGCGTAACTCGATGTCCCCATTCCACGCGTCGTGCGCTCCATGTAGCCCCTTTGGCCCCTGTAGTAGCTGACGCAGCCTGCGTTCAGCACTGCTACAGGGAATTGGCGTCTTGGCGCAGCAGCTCTGCCAGATCAACGGCTTCCACCGGCCGACTGATCAAATACCCCTGCACTTCATCACAGCGCTCGGCTTGCAGAAACTCCAGTTGCTCCACCCGCTCGACACCTTCCGCCACGACTTTGAGCGACAAGCCGTGAGCCATGGCGATAATCGCCCGGGTGATCGCCGCATCTTCGCTGCCCTCCCCCAAGCCTCGGATAAACGCCTGATCGATCTTCACGTAATCCACCGGGATGCGCTTGAGGTAACTCAGGGACGAATACCCGGTACCAAAATCGTCGATCGCCAGTTTTACCCCCAGATCGCGCAGCTGCTGGAAGGTCGCGATGATGTGCTCGACGCTGTCCAGCAATTGGCTTTCGGTGAGTTCCAGTTCCAGGTAATGCGGCGCCAGGCCGGTTTCCTCGAGCACCTGGCGCACCAGGCTGACCAGTTTGCCCTGACGCAACTGATGCACCGACAGGTTCACCGACACCCGGATCGGCGCCAACCCCTGGCGCTGCCACTCGCAGGCTTGCCAGCAGGCCTGGCGCAGCACGAACTCACCGATCGGGCCGATCAATCCGGTTTCCTCGGCCAGGCCAATGAAGTCGTTGGGCGGCACCCGGCCCATGGTTGGATGATCCCAGCGCACCAAAGCCTCAGCAGCGTTCAGCCGACCGGTGGCCAGGCACAGTTTCGGCTGGTAGAACACCTTGAGCTGCTTTTCTTCGATGGCTTTGCGCAACTGGTTTTCGAGCTGCAACCGCTCAAGGGTGCTGGCTTGCAGGCTGTCGGTGTAGAACTGGAAGTTGTTACCGCCCAGGTGTTTGGCGTGCTGCATGGCCATGTTCGACTGACTGACCAGCGCGGAAATCTCCCGTGCATTGTCCGGCAACAGGCTGATGCCCATGGACGCGCTGACCACCAGTTCATGGCCGTCAACCGTCACCGGCAAGCGCAGCTTGGTCGACAGGCGTGTCGCTACCCGCGCCAGGCTCGACAGGTTGCCGTAAGCGTCGAACAACACCGCAAATTCATCGCCGGACAGCCGCGCAATGGTGTCCGCCTCCGGCAGCGCATTGACCAGCCGCCGCGCCATTTTCTGCAATAACTGGTCGGCGATTTCATGACCGAGGCTGTCGTTGAGCAACTTGAAGCGATCCAGGTTGATGTGCAGCAACGCCAGGCTGCGCCGCCCGCCCTGACGCACCCGCTGATGGGCCTCGTTCAGTCGTTCGCGGAACAGCGAACGGTTGGCCAGCCCGGTGAGTTCGTCGTAATGAGTCAGGTAACGCATACGCTCTTCGGATTCGCGCCGCGCCGACAGATCGGCGAAGAAGCCCACAATATGACTGACCTTTCCCCGAGAATCGCGCACAGCATTCAATTGCAGCCATTGCGGGTAGAGCTCACCGTTCTTGCGGGTTTCCACCAATTCGCCCTGCCAACTGCCGTGCTGCTCCAGCGCTTGATGAATGGTGCTGTAGTGGCGCCGAGCATCGCGACTGCAGGGCAGCTCAACGACGTTGCGCCCGAGCATGTCTTCAATGTCGTAGCCAGTAACGCGGCTGAAGGCCTGATTGACGGCGATCAACGCGTAATTCGGGTCGAAGATCACGATGCCTTCACTGGCCGCTTCGAACACCGTCGCCGCCAGTTGCAACTGTTCTTCCAGACTCTTGCTGGCGCTGATGTCACGACGGGTGCCGACCATGCGGATCACCCGGCCGTTCTCGCTGCGCTCCACCGCGCGGCCACGGTCCTCGATCCACACCCAATGGCCGTCGCCGTGGCGTACACGGTATTCGATCTGATAGTCCTCGCTACGCCCCTTCAAATGCTCGACCAGCGCACGCTTGAGCGACGGCACATCGTCGGGGTGCAAGCGTGGCCGGAGGTGGCTGAGCATGGCGGTCACGTATTCCGGCGCCAGGCCGAACAACTCCTGAATCTGCGTGTGATGAACTTCATCGGTTTGCAGATTCCAGTCCCACAACCCCAGTTCACTGGCTTTCAACGCCAGCGCCAGGCGCGCTTCGCTCTTGCTCAAGGCTTGGGTGGCGGCGCTCAACTCCTGGCTGCGCTCGGCGACGCGGTTTTCCAGTTCGACCTGGGCTTCGCGCAACTCTTCCTCGGCACTGCGGCGCTGGTCGATTTCCTTGGCCAGCTCAAAGTTGAGTTGCTCGCTCTGGGTTTGGGCATGCTGCAAATGCTCGATCAACGCCTGATTCTGGAAGCGCCGCAACAAGCCGCGATCAATCAGCCGATTGACCTGCCAGGCCACGACGCTCAGCGACGCCAGCAGAATCAGTCCGAACCAGCCCCAACCCTGCTGCTGTTCATCGCCGCCCCAGAACATATAGCCGATGGCCGGCAACAGGCAGGGCAAGGTGAAGGAGAGAAAGGCTGGCAGGCTGACCGCGTAGGCCACGCTGGCCGAGAGCGCGGCGGCACCGATCAGGCCGAACACCCAGGCTTGCTGGATGAAGGTATCGGCGGGCACCAGGGCAATGCCGGCGCCGGCGAGGGTCAGGCCGGTCATGGCCGACCCGAGCAGGAACATGCGAATCCAGACGGGATGGGCCTGACGGTTGGGAATTGCCGAATCGAAGGCCGCGACCTGAATCACCCGCAGCGCCACCAGTGACAACAACCAGACCAGCCAGACGCTGACCAGGAAATAGCGCTGCGGGCTCCAGAGCAAACCGGCGCAGACCAGACCATTGATCAGCATGAACAGCGTCGGCAACAGCGAGCCTTGGTAAAGCAGGCGCGTGCGCTCGACCGCCATTTCCATGGCGTACTGTTTGCGGATAACCCGGGGCTCCACGGAAGGGCCCGACAGGTCGGTGCTGAGGGTCATAGGCAATATTCTTGTTCTTATAATGAGCGTGGTGAGCCCGAATTGTGCACGGAGCATACACAAGCAATGGCCGGGACCAAACTGCTCCAGATCATAAATTCGACAAAATCCTACACCCCGGTTACCCCCTCAAAACCCTGTGAGCGAGCCCCGCCAACGGCTGCAGCCAATGACCGACCGGTCGTCCTCCCTTTATCTTTCATCGGCTAAATCAAAGCGGGGTTTGCCCGGTGTGGCGCCGCCCCCTAGAATGCCCCGATGCGCGATGATCTCTCCCTTCTGCTGAACTCCCTCAACGATGCCCAACGCCAGGCCGTAGCTGCCTCCGTGGGTCGTCAGTTGGTCCTGGCCGGTGCTGGTTCCGGTAAAACCCGAGTGCTGGTGCACCGTATCGCCTGGTTGATCCAGGTCGAAAACGCCTCGCCCCACTCCATCCTGTCGGTGACCTTCACCAACAAAGCCGCTGCGGAGATGCGTCATCGCATCGAGCAGTTGATGGGGCTGAACCCGGCCGGCATGTGGGTCGGCACCTTCCACGGCCTGGCGCACCGCTTGCTGCGGGCGCACTGGCAGGAAGCCGGGCTGAGCCAGACTTTCCAGATTCTCGACAGCGACGACCAGCAACGGCTGGTCAAGCGGGTGATCCGCGAGCTGGGCCTGGACGAGCAACGTTGGCCGGCCCGTCAGGCCCAGTGGTTCATCAACGGGCAGAAAGACGAAGGTCTGCGCCCGCAACACATTCAAGCCAGTGGCGATCTGTTCCTGGCGACCATGCGCAGCATTTATGAAGCCTACGAGGCCGCGTGCCTGCGCGCCGGCGTCATCGACTTCTCCGAACTGCTGCTGCGCGCCCTCGACCTGTGGCGCGATCACCCGGGTTTGCTGGCGCATTATCAGAAGCGTTTCCGGCACATCCTGGTGGACGAGTTCCAGGACACCAACGCCGTGCAGTACGCCTGGTTGCGCTTGCTGGCCAAGGGCGGCGACAGCCTGATGGTGGTCGGCGACGACGACCAGTCGATTTACGGCTGGCGCGGGGCGAAAATCGAGAACATCTATCAGTACTCCGACGACTTCCCGGATGCCGAGACCATTCGCCTGGAGCAGAACTACCGTTCCACCGCCCGGATTCTCAAGGCTGCCAACGCTCTGATCGCCAACAACACCGGGCGCATGGGCAAAGAGCTTTGGACCGACGGCGGCGAAGGCGAAGCGATCAATCTGTACGCCGCGTTCAACGAACACGACGAAGCACGCTACGTGGTGGAAACCATCGAAAGCGCGCTGAAAACCGGCTTGGCCCGCAGTGATATCGCGATTTTGTACCGCTCCAACGCCCAATCCCGCGTTTTGGAAGAAGCGCTGCTGCGCGAACGCATTCCGTATCGCATCTATGGCGGTCAGCGCTTCTTCGAGCGGGCGGAAATCAAGAACGCCATGGCTTACCTGCGTTTGCTGGAAGGCCGGGGCAACGATGCAGCGCTGGAACGGGTGATCAACGTGCCGGCTCGCGGCATCGGCGAGAAAACCGTCGAAGCCATTCGCGACCATGCGCGCCACAGCGATGTCTCGATGTGGGAAGCCATGCGCCTGCTGGTCGCCAATAAAGGCCTGACCGGTCGGGCTGCCGGTGCGCTTGGGGCGTTTATCGAGCTGATCGAAAACCTCGCCGCCAAGTGCATGGACATGCCGTTGCACCTGATGACCCAGACTGTCATCGAACAGTCGGGGCTGATCGCCTACCACGAAGCGGAAAAAGGCGAGAAAGGCCAGGCCCGGGTAGAAAACCTTGAGGAACTGGTCAGCGCCGCGCGCAACTTCGAGAACGCCGAAGAAGACGAGGACCTGACGCCGTTGGCCGCCTTCCTCGGCCACGCTTCGCTGGAAGCCGGGGATACCCAGGCTGACGAGCACGAAGACAGCATTCAACTGATGACCCTGCACAGCGCCAAAGGCCTGGAATTCCCTTACGTGTTCCTGGTGGGCATGGAAGAAGGCCTGTTCCCGCACAAGATGAGCCTGGAAGAACCGGGGCGTCTTGAGGAAGAACGGCGTCTGGCCTATGTCGGGATTACCCGGGCCATGCAGAACCTGGTGATGACCTATGCTGAAACCCGACGCCTGTACGGCAGCGAAACCTACAACAAGGTGTCGCGTTTCGTACGTGAAGTGCCGAAAGGGCTGATCCAGGAAGTGCGGCTGTCCAACAGCGTCAGCCGTCCGTTCGGCGGTGGACAGCAGCAAAGCTCCAGCAGTTTGTTCGGCGGCAGCGAGATCCCGGACACCGGTTTCAGCTTGGGTCAGGCCGTGCGGCATTCGGTGTTTGGCGACGGCGTGATCCTGAACTTCGAAGGCGCCGGGGCACAGGCTCGGGTGCAGGTGAATTTCGGTGAAGGCAGCAAGTGGTTGATGCTCGGGTACGCCAAGCTGGAAGCCATATAAGGCTAAAAGATCGCAGGCTCCGCCAGCGCCTAGATGGGATTGCGTACACCTGTAGGAGCTGCCGAAGGCTGCGATCTTTTCCAGCCCCTCTCTCTTGAAGGAAGACAATGCTCATGGGCTCAGGCTTCTTTTCCTCCTGGACATTCTGGGCGCTGTTGTCCGCTGTATTCGCGGCGATGACTGCGATTTTCGCGAAGATCGGTATCGAAAACGTCAATTCCGACTTCGCCACCCTCCTGCGTACCTTCGTGGTACTCGTCAGCCTGGCCTTGATTTTGTACGCCACGGGCCAATATCAGTCATTGGGATCGATCTCTGCCAAGAGTTACCTGTTTCTGCTGCTGTCAGGACTGGCCACGGGCGCCTCATGGATCTGCTACTTCCGCGCGCTGAAACTCGGTCCGGCGTCGTTGGTCGCGCCGGTCGACAAACTCAGCGTGGTGCTGGTGGCGGTGCTGGGCGTGATCTTGCTGGACGAACGGCTCGACCTGCGCCAATGGGGTGGAATCGGCCTGATCACCGCCGGTGTAGTCATGCTGGCGCTGCGACGCTAGGTATCCTTCCTACAACGCTTATCCACTTGTCCCACGGACCAAAGTTAACAAGCCTTATTGCGCTGATTGAAGCTGAACGCAACCTGTCAGGCAAAAGCCCGAAACACTCTGCCGCTAGCCAGCAACACTTCAGCTGTGCAACATGGCCCGCGTGCAATCCACAAATGGGAATTCCCCTTATGAAACGTTTTCTTAGCATCGCCATGGCGTTGTGTATCGGCCTGACGATGAGCCTCGACGCCAATGCCAAGCGCTTTGGCGGCGGCAAAAGCGCCGGTGCTGCGCCGACCCACCAAACCAGTCAGATGGCGCCTTCCTCCGCTGCTGGCGGTGCTGCTGCAACCGCAGGGGCTGCCGGTGCCGCAGGCGCGGCGGCCAAGGCCGGCGGTGCTTCGCGCTGGCTCGGCCCTCTGGCCGGCATCGCTGCCGGTGGCCTGCTGGCCTCCATGTTCATGGGCGGTGGCTTCCAGGGCATGCAGATCTTCGACATCCTGATCATGGCCGTCATCGCGTTCCTGATCTTCCGCTTCATCGCCGCCCGTCGCCGCAAGCAGCAGGAGCACCTGGCTCCGGCTGGCGCACCGATGCAGCGTGAAGTGTTCGAGCAGAAGCCAGCAGCCATGGGATCGATCTTCGGCGGCTCGGCAGCACCTGCCGCCGCTCGTCCGGTGATCAATGCGCCGGCCTGGTTCAATGAGCAGAGCTTCATCGAAGCAGCCCGCAACCACTTCCAGTCCTTGCAGCAGCATTGGGACGCCAACGAAATGGACAAGATCGCCGAGTTCGTGACCCCGCAAATGCTGGAGTTCCTCAAACGCGAACGTGCCGATCTGGGCGACGGCTTCCAGTCCACCTACATCGACAACCTTCAGGTCCAACTGGACGGCGTGGATGATCGTGCGGACAAGACCATCGCGACCCTGACCTTCAGTGGCGTGTCGAAAACCTCGCGTTTCGATCAGGGCGAAGTGTTCAGCGAAAGCTGGAACATGGAACGTCCACAGGGCGAGAACCAGCCTTGGCTGGTCGCCGGTATCCGCCAGAACGGCTGAACCGACGCGCGTTAGTCCTGTCGCAATATTGCCTCAATAAAAAACCCTGGCCTCGGCCGGGGTTTTCTATTTCGCGGTTGCATCTATAGCGAGCTACTGTATAAACCGCCCCAACTAAACCGCGCCATCAAGCAAGAGGAACCCGGACGTGGAAGAAATAATCGAACAACTGCGTGAAGCCAACGAACCGGTACCGGTCCCCTTGGAGTTGCCCGACGAAGATCAGATCGTTGAAATCGAAGAACAACTGTTCATCGACATTCCGTTCGTCTTCAGAGAGTTTTTACTGACCGTCAGCGACGTGGTCTACGGCAGCCTGGAGCCGGTCACTGTGACCGACCCGCAATCCCACACCTACCTGCCGGACGTTGCCGCCAACGCCTGGGACGCTGGCGTTGATCGCAGCATGATCCCGATCTGCCAGGACGGTGACGACTACTACCTGGTCGAAGAAGACGGCACCGTGGTGCTGTGGCAGGCCGAAGAAGAGCTGATTGCCGAAGAAACCTGGGAATCGGTGTGGCACTGGGCGCGGGACGTCTGGCTGGAAAGCTGAGTTAGCCGACACCCTCACGTTCGTCAATGCCCGGACGAATCCTTGTGGTTGTCCAGGGTTTCCAGCAGCGCCACCTGCATGCGCGTGTGCACGCGGATGAACCAGCGCCAGAGCAGCGCCGCCACAGCGGCCGTGACCACGGCGATCAGCACCAGCAACTTGTTGGTCGGCAAAATGCTGGCCGACAAGGCTGCCAGTAGCAGGAAGATCACCAGCAGCGAGAGAATCGGGATCACTTCGGCGATCACCCGACGCACTCGCTGCGTGTGGCGGCCGGCCATCTCCGGCTTCACGCCCATCTCTGCCAGCAGCATCGACAGGGCCTTGAGCTTGCGATAAGCGGCGATCAGAAACGGCAGCGACACCAGCAGCGCCCCGCCCCAAATCAACGCTTTCTGCCAGCTCGGGTCGCCGATCCAGTCTTGCAGGTAAGCCGACATGCGCTCGGCAAAGAACGCGCCCGCGAAGAAAATCGCGATCACCAGCGCCAGGTTGACGCCCACCTGCAACAGAATCCGCCGAATCATCGACGCCAGCAGCGCGCCCTCGCCTTGCGGCTGAATGCTGCGCAGCCATTCGCCATACATCCCCAGCACGCGGCTCAGGCGTCGCGGCATGACCGCCGCCAGTTTGATCGACAGTGGGTCGGCCGCGCGGATCAGATACGGCGTCAGCAGCGTGGTGAGGACCGAGACGGCGACGGCCACCGGATAGAGAAAGTTGCTGGTGACCTGAAGCGTCATACCCAGCGCGGCGATGATGAAGGAGAATTCGCCAATCTGTGACAGACCCATCCCGACCCGCAGTGAGGTGCGTCCGTCATTGCCGGCGATAAACGCACCCAGGCCGCAGGACAACATCTTGCCCAGCACCACCGCCACGGTGATCACCGCGATGGGCCAGGCGTATTGCAGCAGGATCATCGGGTCGAGCATCAGCCCGATGGCGACGAAGAAGATGGCGCTGAACAGGTCGCGAACCGGCTCGATCAAGCGCTCGATCTTCAGTAGTTGCCGGGATTCGGCCATGATCGCGCCAATCAGGAACGCGCCGAGGACCATGCTGTATTCGAGCTTGACCACCAGCAGGCAGAAGCCGAAACACAGGCCCAGCACGGTGATCAATAGCATCTCGTTGCTTTCGAACTTGGCCACGTACGCCAGCAGCCGTGGCACTAGCAGGATGCCAACGACCAGCGCGACGATCATGAACAACGAGAGCTTGCCGACCGTGGAAAACACTTCGCCGGAGCTGACCGTGCCGCTGACCGCGATGCTCGACAGCAACGCGATGATGCCGATACCGAGGATGTCTTCAACGATCAGCACACCGAAGATCAACTGCGCGAAGCGCTCGTTCTTCATCTTCAGGTCGTTGAGGGCCTTGACGATGATGGTGGTCGAGGAAATCGCCAGGATCGCCCCGAGGAACAGCGAGTCCATGGTGTTCCAGTCGAACCAGCGGCCGATTTCGTAGCCGATCCAGATCATCAGCACGATTTCCAGGAACGCCGCGATAAACGCCGTGGCCCCGACTTTGAACAGCTTGCGCAGGCTGAACTCCAGCCCCAGGCAGAACATCAGGAAAATCACCCCAAGCTCAGCGAGGGTCTTGATGGTTTGCTCATCGTGGATCAGGCCGAACGGCGGCGTGTGCGGGCCGATGATGAAGCCGGCGACGATGTAGCCAAGGACCACCGGTTGCTTGAAGCGGTGGAAGAGCACGGTCACCACGCCCGCGACCAACATGATCACTGCCAGATCCTGTATGAAACTGATGGCATGCATGGCATGGGGCTCCTTGAGGTCGACTTTCCGGAGCGTAACACCGCGACTTCCGGCAGAAAGGCGGTGCAATATATGGAAACAGATCGATCCAGGCGTGACGGCAGCCCCTTGCCCGGCGTCCCGATAACTGTTGGTTATGAAAAGCCGACCACGCACCCGCAGAGGTGCGCCCCCGAAATCCTGCCTTGACCCGTGAGAACGCTATGGAACCCGGAAACGCCCAACTGTCGATGACGGTATTGATGACTCCCGACATGGCCAACTTCTCTGGCAATGTCCACGGCGGCACCCTGCTCAAATACCTCGACGAAGTGGCCTACGCCTGCGCCAGCCGTTATGCCGGCCGCTATGTGGTGACCCTGTCGGTGGACCAGGTGATTTTTCGCGAGCCGATTCATGTCGGCGAACTGGTGACGTTCCTGGCGTCGGTCAACTACACCGGCAACACCTCGATGGAGGTGGGCATCAAAGTGGTGACCGAAAACATTCGCGAACGCTCGGTGCGCCACACCAACAGCTGCTTCTTCACCATGGTCGCGGTGGATGACCAGCGTAAACCGGCCGCCGTCCCGCCGCTGCAACCGCAGAACAGCGAAGACAAGCGCCGGTTCATGCAGGCGCAGCAGCGTCGGCAGATTCGCCAGGAGCTGGAAAAGCGCTATCAGGAAATCAAGGGCGACGCTTAAAGCCAAAGATCGCAGCCTGCGGCAGCTCCTACGGAGGACGCATTCCCCTGTAGGAGCTGCCGCAGGCTGCGATCTTTTTCGTCAAGCTTGCGCTACAAACTGATCGGCATCGCCTCAAACCGCACTCGCGGATGGGCGATCCGGTCCTGCGCCCGCACCAGTTCCAGCTCATAGCTGGCGCAGGCCTGGGTTTCCAGCAGCACCTCATGCACCGCCGCCGCCGTGAACTCAAACGCCGCCACCAGACTGTCGCCCAGCAGCACGCGGGCCAGGAACAGCCCGGACGTCAGGTCGCCCACGCCCACCGGCTGACGCGGAAACGCCAACAATGGCCGGCGCAGGTGCCAGCTCTCGGTCGCGGTCACCAGCAGCATCTCGAACACCTCTTCCGGCTTCCCCGGATAATCCAGATGCTTGACCAATACCGCCTTTGGCCCCCGCGCCAACAGGGCTCGCGCCATGGCCAGGCAATCGAACAGCGACTGCGGCTTGCGCCCCGAGAAGCTGTCCAGTTCCAGTTGATTCGGGCACATGAAATCGGCGACGGCAGCCGCTTCTTCCAGCAGAAAATCACTGACCTCGGCCGGTACGCTGCACCCCTTCTCCGGGTGACCCATCACCGGGTCGCACAGATACAACGCTTTTGGATTGATCGACTTGATCCGCGCCACACCCGTGAGAATCGCTCGCCCCTGGGCCGCGCTGCCGAGATAACCCGAAAGCACTGCGTCGCAGTTGCCCAGTTCGCCAATCGCGGCGATGCCTTCCACCAGTTCGGGAATCTGATGCGGCGGCAGGATTTCACCGGCCCATTGCCCGTATTGCGTGTGGTTGGAGAACTGCACGGTGTTGAGCGGCCAGACATTCACCCCGACCCGCTGCATCGGGAAAACCGCGGCGCTGTTGCCAGCGTGGCCGAACACCACGTGGGACTGGATGGCGAGCAGATGGGGCGTACGTTTCATGCGGTGAGTTTTCCGTAAAACGATTGAAATTCGAGCCGCGCAGTATGCGACTAAACGCAGCCTGTACGACAGACCGGCGACGCAGTTAAGCTGGCACTATCTTGTTGGAGCACCCTGTTGATGCTGACCCTCGGAAATATCTTCGTGCTGATGCTGCTGGCCACCGGCGCCGCGTGGCTGTGGCACAACCACGGCTTGCGCGAGCGGGCGCTGGAGCGGGTCAAGCAACATTGCGCCAAGCTCCAGATCGAGCTGCTGGATGGCAACGTGGCGTTGAAGAAAATCGGTTTTATCAAAGATGCGAGCGGCCGTCGACGCCTGGCGCGGGTGTACAACTTTGAATTTACGGTGACCGGCGAGACCCGCCATAACGGGACCATTACCCAGTTTGGTGCGCACAGTGCGCAGATTGAGCTGGCGCCGTATCCGATGCCGTTCGACGACACCGCACCCGTGGTTGATGTGGCGCGGCCTCGGGCGGAGGTGATTGAGCTGAGTCAGTGGCGCCAGGAACATACGAAGTGGCGGCCATAGATCAAAAGATCGCAGCCTTCGGCAGCTCCTACAGGGGATTGCATTCCAAATGTAGGAGCTGCCGAAGGTTGCGATCTTTTGATCTTCACCTCAACCGGCATCCAGACAAACCACTTTGCAGCACTGCCGCGTCCTGCGGTTCATTGAAGATCAGCTCAACCCGCGAATCCTGCCGCCACTCACTCGGTCGCCACTCCAGCACCGAGTTATCCAGCGCATTCGCCGAAACCCAGCCTTCACCACTGTGGATAACCGCTTTCGCGCGAAGCCAATCAAGGCTTTCAAGCCACCGGCCAACGAGCACCGCATCAAACCTCTGACTCGGATGCCAGCGCCAGCCAATGCTCCACCCGCCCTCCTGTGCCTGGCTCAAGCAAATCGGCATCGCGGGATCAGTCCAGATCGCCGGCATCTGCCCCAATCCCTTAGGCACGACAAAGTTATCCACACCCGCCACGGCGTTGGTCTCAACCCCCGGCAATTCGCTCAATGGCATGACGGCCTGCTGCGTCCAGTACAACGGACGCGCCGGCAATAGCGCTGCGATTCGCCGACGATCACCGCCCTCAAGACCTTCCGACTTGTTCAGCAACAACAAACCCGCATTGTTCAGCGTCTCTTGCTGCGCCGCCGGCAACGGCTTCCCGGCCGCCAGTGCCTGGGCATCCAGCACCAGCACGCAAGGCTGGACCGCCAGCACCCCGAGCCACGGCGCCTCGCTCAATTGCCGCAGCAACTGCGCCGGATGCCCGAGCCCGGAAGGTTCGATAAACAACCGATCCGGCTTCGCCTTGCGCAGCAAGCGCCCGAGGCCGATCTGGAACGGCGCGCCATTGACGCAACACAAACAGCCCCCGGCCACTTCACCCAGTGCGATACCATCGGCGTCCTGGGTCAGCAGTGCGGCATCGAGGCCGATCTGGCCAAACTCGTTGATCAGCACCGCCCAACGCTCGTGCGCGGGCCGCTGGGCCAACAAGTGCTTGATCAGGCTGGTCTTGCCCGCGCCCAAGGGGCCGGCAATGACGTGCGTGGGAATGTTCTGCAACATGGTCGACGTTTTCTGAGGAGGTAAGGCATGCGGTTGATGGGATTGTTGCTGCTGGCGCTGATGTCGGGCGAAGCGCTGGCCCAGGCGTGTGTGGTGCATAGCACGGCGCAGCGGCTCGACGTGAAAGTCTGCCAGCAGAACCGCAACATCCCGGAAAAACTTTTCGCCGACGGTTTCTGCCAGCCAAACCTTCCCGGCCAGAAAGTCGACGTGCAGTACGTCGACCAATGCCCCACCGGCGCTTTCGGCGTGTGCAGCAACGCCCAAGTCGCCAATATGCCTTACCGCCAGGATATTCACTATTACGGCGTGGCCACCGACGCGGCGTATTTGCAGCCGTTTTGCGAGGCGCAGAGCCAGGGCACCTGGCTCAAACCCTAGCTCAGCCAGTCGAGGGTCAGGATTAACCGGCGCTCCCCCGGCGCCGGTTGCGGCGAACGGTGGATCAAGCCGAAGCCTTCGTTGCCGTGCCACTTCTCCCCTTTGAACAGCGCCACGTCGCCGCTGTTGATTTGCTGGATCGGCGACTGCGGTTCGGCCTCGGGTTTGCCCAGTTTTCGGCGATCCATCGCCCCTTCTTTCAGCCATTGGCTGCCAATGCCGGCGTAGGTGGTGATCAACCGGACGGGGACGTGATCGACGTGGAAGCGCGGACACATGGCCGAATCCAGCACCCGCAGGCGCAAGCCGATGCGCTTGGCGCCGAGCAAACAGGCGAAAGCGCTGACCAGCCAGGACACGTCGGCGATAAAACCTTCGTAGCCTTCGAGGTCGCTGAAGCCTGAGGCCAGTCCTTTGAGGTTGGGCTCGGCATCTTCGTTGGCGATTTCCAGAGACAACGACTCGGCCAGCGGTTCATTCAGCGACAGCAACAAACTGGCGAAGTCGGCGATGTGCACTGGGAGTTGGCGTTGCCACACGGCGAGGTTGGCGTCGTCGTGAAGAATCTTCGTCAGGACTTTCGGGGTTGCGCCGTGGTGCTGACGGATGGCTCGGGCGGACGCTTTCGCGGGAATGAACGTGAGCATTCAGGCCGCCTCTTCGTGCCAAGGGCCGAACGGGTCCGGCAACAGGCGCCAGCCTTCGATGCCTTGGGCCATTTCGTCGTCGGTGAGCAGGCAGCTATCAAGTTCGGCGGTCAGTTGCGCGAAGTCGATGTTTTGACCGATGAACACCAGTTCCTGACGGCAATCGCCCGTGGTCGCGGTCCAGTTTTCCATGATCCCGGCGGTGCTCTCTTCGTCCTGCGGCCACTCGGTTTTCGGCACGAAACGCCACCAGCGACCGGCAAACCCATGGCGCATCAAACCGCCCGCCTGGGACCAGCTCCCGGCATCCATGTGTTTGCTGGCCAACCAGAAAAATCCCTTGGAACGCAGCAATTTGCCGTTCACCCACGGACGGTCGATGAAGCTGAAAAAGCGCTGCGGATGAAACGGTCGGCGTGCGCGATAGGCTGTGGATGCGATGCCGTATTCTTCGGTTTCCGGCACGTGTTCACCGCGCAACTCCTTCAACCAGCCCGGGGCTTGGGCGGCTTTTTCGAAGTCGAAGCGGCCGGTGTTGAGGATTTTGTTCAGCGGCACTTCACCCATGACCATCGGGATGATGTCCGCTTGGGCGTTGAGCCGTTCAAGGATCGCGATCAGTTCCTGGCGCTCGCTGCTGCTGATCAAATCGATCTTGCTGATCAGGATCACGTCGGCGAATTCGATCTGCTCGATCAGCAGGTCCGTAATTGAACGCTCATCTTCTTCGCCCAATGTTTCGCCACGGGACGCCAGGCTTTCGGCGGCCTGGTAGTCGAGCAGGAAATTCATGCCGTCGACCACGGTGACCATGGTGTCGAGCCGGGCGAGATCGGCCAGGCTCTGGCCTTCTTCGTCGCGGAAGGTGAAGGTTTCGGCCACGGGCAATGGTTCGGAAATGCCGGTGGACTCGATCAACAGGTAATCGAAGCGACCGTCCTTGGCGAGTTTGCTCACCTCTTCCAGTAAATCTTCGCGCAACGTACAGCAAATACAGCCGTTGCTCATTTCCACGAGTTTCTCTTCGGCGCGGTTCAGGCTGACATCGCGCTGGACTTCGCTGCCATCGATGTTGATCTCGCTCATATCGTTAACGATCACGGCGACACGCAGATTGTCGCGATTACGTAGTACGTAATTGAGCAACGTACTCTTGCCGGCGCCGAGAAAACCCGACAGGACGGTCACGGGGAGACGATGGGGCATCAGGTATTCCTCACAGGCTATGGCCGGTCAAAACACCGTTGATGGCGTTCGCGCAGCTCTTCACGTTCTTGGGGCAAAAGCGGATGTATCGTTAATGTTATAGTATAACAATGCAAATACACCACTCCCCTCTTGTTCGCCACGACAAAGGGCACGATGCTGGAGCTCGTTCGCTCCTTGAGAAATGCCATGGGAAATGCCCTGAAGTGCGCGCTGCTGAGTCTTTCGCTATTGATCACCGTCGATGCCTGGGGCCAGATCCCGAGCCTGGCCAAATGCACACGCAGCGCCAATCTGCTCGCCTGTGTCGACCACGATGGCAACGCCTACAGCGTCAACACCGTCGGCAGCACGCTCTATCTGCGCGGCTTTGAAGTGGCCGGCAAACGCTATTGGGCGCAGACCAGCAGTCGCTACGGGCAACTGACCTTCTTCACCGGCCTCGCCTCCGATGGCGAAGCCTGGGTCGGCTACACCCGCCGGGTTGGCTGGACCACCATTAATCGGTTTTCCAGCTCCGGCGGCAGCAGTGGCAAGTTCACCTGTAGCCGGATAACCGGCTGCTAAACCAGGGCTTTTTTCTGCTCCTGCCGCCAGGCGACGTAGCTGTTGAGCGGCGGGTTCTTCTCGAAATATCGCTGTAAACCGTCGAACAAACCGTCAGCCACGGCCTGCTGATGCCTTGCGGTGACCAGCCGCTGACTGTCCCGGGCGTTGGAAATGAAGCCGGTTTCCACCAGAATAGATGGCACATCCGGCGACTTCAGTACCGCAAACCCGGCCTGCTCCACGCGTTTCTGATGCAGGGTGGTGATGCCCGCCAGGCTGCCGAGCACGGTGCTGCCCAGTTGCAAACTGGCGGCGATGGTCGCGTTCATTGACATGTCGAGAATCACCCCGGCGAGCATCGGGTCCTTGTCCTTGAGATTGAGCAGACTGGTGGCACCCAGCAGGTCCGCGCCGTTCTCCCGCTCGGCCATGAAGCGCGCCGTAGCCGACGTCGCGCCGCCCTCCGACAGGCAATACACCGACGCGCCGGACGCTGTGAGTCGTGGCGCCGCATCGGCGTGCACCGAGATGAACATGTCGGCGTTGTGCTTGCGGGCGATCTCCACGCGTTTGCGCAGCGGCACGAAGAAGTCGTCGTTACGCACCAGTTTCACGTCGTAGCCCTTCTCGCGTTTCAGTCGCTTGGCCAGCAACTGGGCGATCGACAGCACCACATCTTTTTCCCGCTCACCTTTGGAACCGACCGCGCCGGGGTCTTTGCCACCGTGACCGGGATCGACCACCACGATGATGTCGCGCTTGGGATGAGCCTTGTCGGTGACCGGCTCACGGCTTGGCGCAGCGGCGATTTGCATTGGCGTGGACGTCTTCAGATCAAGCACCAGTCGATGACCCTGCCCGTCCTGTGGCGGCAACAGAAAGCTGTTGAGCTGCACCGGCTCGCTGAGGTCGAGGACGATCCGCGTATCGCCCTGACCGTAGTGACCGGAGCGAATGGAACGGATCACCGTGTTGTTCAGCGCCAACTGCGTGAAGTCGCCGCTGAGGTTGGCGCCGCTCAGATCGATGATCAGCCGTTCGGGGGCGCTCAGGGAGAACGTCTTGAATTGCACCGGCCCGCTCAAATCGAACACCAATCGCAACTTGTCATCCGAACGCCAGAGTCGTGCGCTGCGAATCTGTGTGGCCGAAACACTGAAGGGTAAAGCGAAGGCCGCGCTGGCCAGGATCAAGTTGAGCAAGTGACGTCTGTGCATGGTGAAAGCCCGCTCGTGAAAAAGGCATCGTCGATTTGAATGTAATAATATAACATGCCAAATCAACTCCCACGATGGACCTGCTCATGAATGCGCTGACTCTGCCGGATATCGCCGCGCAGGCCTCACGCCAAGCCCTGCCACTAGAGTGGGTGGGCATGTGCGGCATTGCTCTTCCTGTTTTATTCGATGGCCAACGGCTGAGCGCCACGGCGGATGCCGGCGTGAGTCTGGACGACGGTGAGGCCCGTGGCATTCATATGTCGCGGCTGTATCTGGCGCTGGAAATGCTTGAGCGGGAAAACCTCACACCCCGGTTATTGCGCCGCGTTTTGCAGAGTTTTCTTGAGACTCATGAAGGCTTATCCAACAACGCCTATTTGAAAATTCACACTGATCTGCTGCTCAAAAGGCCTGCGCTCATCAGTCCGTTATCGGGGTGGAAAACCTATCCGATCAGCATCGAAGCCAGTTTGAAAAACACGATGTTCCACGTGGAACTTAAAATCGCCGTGCCTTATTCCTCGACGTGCCCGTGTTCAGCAGCGTTATCGCGGCAACTGATCCAACAGCAATTCCTCGATGATTTCGCCAATACGCCGCTGCAGCACGCCGATGTGTTGACCTGGCTCGGCTCCACAAAAGGCATCGTCGCCACACCGCACAGTCAACGCAGCACCGCGCAATTGCAGCTACGCCTGGACGACTATCTCGATGACTTGCCACTGATCGCGGTCATCAACGACGCCGAAGCGGCCCTCGGTACCGCCGTGCAAACCGCCGTCAAACGCGCGGATGAACAAGCCTTCGCCTTGGCCAACGGGCAGAACCTGATGTTCTGCGAAGACGCCGCGCGACGCTTGAACCTCGCGCTGAAACGCTCCCCCGGCATCCACGGCTTCTACGTGCGAGTGGTCCACGCCGAAAGCCTCCACGCCCACGACGCCGTCGCCGAAAGCCGTTTCAACTGGGAGGCCGTATGATCCGCTGCCAATCCCTGCGCTGGGGCGCACCGGGCCAACCGCTCACGCCCGCCGTGGATTTTGAACTGCCCAAGGGAAGCCTCACCGGCGTCATCGGTGCCAACGGCTCGGGTAAAAGCAGTTTGTTGAAAGTCATCGCCGGGTTGCAAAAACCACTGGCCGGCAAAATCGTGCTGGAGGTTCCACGCAAGGGCGGCCTCTCGTTCCTGCCGCAGCAACAACACCTGGACCGGCAGTTCCCCATCAGCCTGCAAGAGTTGGTAGCCGCCGGATTCTGGGGCAGCAAACAATCGCCCGAAGCCCGCAGCCAAAAACTCAAAGCCGTACTCAATGATTGGTGCCTGTCAGGCCTGGAGCATCGCCCGTTGATGGCGCTCTCTGGCGGCGAATTACAACGCGCCCTGCTCGCCCGTTTGAGTCTCGCCGAAGCCCCCTTGCTGCTCCTCGACGAACCCCACGCGGCGCTCGATGAACTCGGCCAGGAATTGCTTTGGAAACATATCCACGCCTGGCACGCCGAAGGTCGAACCCTGGTCGTCGTCTGCCACGACCTGGCCGCCGTTCGCCAACACATTCCTCAAACCCTGCTGATCAAAAGCAGCGGTTGCACCCTCGGACCCAGTACCGAACTGATTCGCCAACAACCGCAAACGCAGGTGGCCTGATGATCGCCGCCGCACAGCTTTGGCAACCGTTTCACGAGTTCGTCTTCATGCGTCGGGCATTGCTCGGCGGTCTGGTTTTGGCCTGCAGCACTGCGCCGCTGGGGGTCTTTCTGATCCTGCGCCGCATGAGTCTGATCGGCGACGCGGTCGCCCACGGCATCTTGCCCGGCGCCGCGCTGGGCTTCTGGTTCGCCGGGCTGAGTCTTCCGGCGTTAACCATTGGTGGCCTCGGCGCCGGCCTGAGCATGGCCGGTCTCGCCGCATGGATCACCCGCCGCACCGGCCTGCGGGAAGACGCCAGCCTCGCGGCGATTTACCCGATCTCCCTGGCCAGCGGCGTGTTGATCCTCGGCATCGCCGGCAAGCGTCTGGACCTTTTGCACCTGCTGTTCGGCTCGGCGCTGGCCGTCGACGGCCCGACATTGACCGGCATGTTATGGGTCTCCGGCTTCAGCCTGATCGCCATGGCGCTAATCTATAAACCGCTGTTGCTCGACACCCTCGACCCACTCTTCCTGCAAACCGTCAGCCGTCTCGGGCCACTCGCCCACGGCGTATTCCTGACCCTGGTGGTGCTCAATCTGGTGATCGGGTTCCAGGCCATCGGCGCGCTGATGGTCGTCGGCTTGATGATGTTGCCGGCCGCCGCCTCACGTTTCTGGAGTCGCCGCTTGCCGGTGCTCATGGCCATTTCGGCGGTCCTTGGCTGCCTCTCGGTGTGGTTCGGTTTGTTGCTGTCGTTCTATTACTCGCTGCCCAGCGGCCCGGCGATTGTGCTGGTGGCTGGCGGTTTGTATCTGCTGTCCGTGGTGTTCGGTCCGGTGCACGGCTTGCTGCGCCGCCCGCCTTTGCTCACATCCCAATGAGGTGTTTCCCGATGCGCGCTTTACTCGTGCTGTTCAGTTTGATGCTGTCGATGTCGTTGTCTGCCGCTGAAAAATTGCAGGTGGTCACCAGCTTCAGCATCCTTGCCGACATGACCCACCAGGTCGGCGGCGATCATATCCAGATCTCCAACATGGTCGGCCCGGACGCCGATGCCCACACGTACGAGCCAACCCCGGACGACGCCAAAGCCTTGCTCAAGGCCAAGCTCATCATCAAGAACGGCCTCGGCTTCGAGCCGTGGCTGGATCGCCTGGTGACCAGCACCGAAACCAAAGCCCCGGTGATCAGCGCCAGCCACGGCGTGATCCCGCGCTCGCTGGATGAAGACGGCGAAACCATTCCCGACCCGCACGCCTGGCACAACCTGGCGAACACCGAGTTGTACATCGCCAACATTACCAAAGCGCTGATCGCGGCTGATCCGGCGAACAAGGCCGACTACCAGCGCAACAGCCAGGCTTACCTGAAACAGGTCTACGCCCTGCTCGCCGAAGCCAAAGCCAAGTTCGGTTCGCTGCCACCGGGCAACCGCAAGATCGTCACCTCCCATGACGCCTTCGGTTATCTCGGCCAGGCCTATGGCATCGACTTCATGGCGCCTCAAGGTCTGTCCACCGAGCGCGAACCGTCGGCAGCGGAAGTGGCGGCGCTGATCACCCAGATCCGCCAGGCCAAGGTCAAAGCGGTGTTCATGGAAAACATCAAGGACGCGCGCCTGCTCAAGCAGATTGCCGATGAAAGCGGCGCGCACATCGGTGGCACGTTGTACTCCGATGCTCTGGCGGCAACCGGTCCGGCCAGCACCTTCGCCGGGTTGTTCGAATACAACCTCAACACCCTGTACGACGCATTGAGCAAGCCATGATCCGAAAGAATCCCTCAGGTGATTTGCCGGTGATCGCGGAGTCCGCCTACGTGGATAAAACCGCGATCATCTGCGGCAAAGTGCTGATCGGCGAGAACGTGTTCGTCGGTCCCTACGCGGTGATTCGTGCCGACGAAGTCGACGCCTCCGGCGAGATGGAGCCGATCACCATCGGCGCCAACTCGAACATCCAGGACGGCGTGGTGATCCATTCCAAATCCGGCGCGGCGGTGACCATCGGCGAGTTCAGCTCCATCGCCCATCGCTCCATCGTTCACGGGCCCTGCACCGTCGGCAATCGGGTATTCATCGGTTTCAACAGCGTGCTGTTCAACTGCGTGGTCGGTCACGGCTGCGTGGTACGGCACAACTCGGTAGTCGACGGCCGGGACTTGCCCGATGCCTTCTACGTGCCGTCCACTACGCGCATCGGCCCCGGCACCGATCTGTCGCAGTTCCCGCCGGTGAGCGTCAGTGCCTCGGAGTTTTCCGAGGACGTGGCGCGTACCAACGTCGATCTGGTACGCGGCTACAAAGCACTGCAGAACGAGTTCTGACCATGAGCAGCGTGCTGATTCGCAATGCCCGGCTGGTGAACGAAGGTCGCGAGTTTGATGCCGATCTGCTGGTGAGCAATGGCCGGATCGTCAAGATCGCCGGCAGCATCGAAGGCGAAACGGCGAGCGTGGAAATCGATGCCCGGGGTCAGTGGCTGATCCCGGGCATGATCGACGACCAGGTGCATTTCCGTGATCCCGGGGCGCCGGACAAGGGCAGCTTCTACACCGAATCCCGGGCAGCGGTGGCCGGTGGCATCACCAGTTTCATGGACATGCCCAACACCAACCCGGCCACCCTCACCCTCGACGCATTGGCCGACAAAAAGCGCCGGGCAGCGATGAACTCTGTCGCTAACTACGGCTTTCACTTTGGCGTAAGCAACGACAACCTCGACACCGTCGCCGCGCTCAACCCTTGCGAAGTCGCCGGGGTCAAAGTGTTCATGGGCGCGTCCACCGGCAACATGCTGGTGGACGACCCGAGGATTCTCGAGCGGCTGTTCGCCGATGTCCCGACGATTCTGTTGGCCCACTGCGAACACACACCGAGCATCGAGGCCAACGCCGCGAACCTGCAAGAACTGTTCGGCGAACACATCCCGGCTGCCGCCCATCCGCTGATTCGCAATGCCGAGGCCTGCTATCGCTCTTCCTCGATGGCCGTGGCGTTGGCCAAGCGTCATGGCACCCGTCTGCACGTTTTGCACCTGACCACGGCGCGCGAACTGGAGTTGTTCGACGACCGGCCACTGGCGCAAAAACGCATCACCGCCGAAGTCTGCCTGCATCATTTGCTGTTCGATGATCGCGACTACGCGCTGCTGGGCAACCTGATCAAATGCAACCCTGCGATCAAATCCCAGGCCGACCGCGATGCCTTGCGCCAGGCCTTGCTGAGCAATCGGCTGGACGTCATCGGCAGTGATCACGCCCCACACACTTGGGCGCAAAAACAGCGGCCTTACCGTGAGGCGCCGTCAGGTCTGCCATTGGTACAACACGCCCTCCCCGCGTTATTGGAACTGGTGGCGGATGACGTGCTGCCGATCACCACCCTCGTGGCCAAAACCAGTCACCGTGTCGCCGATTTGTTTGCCATTCCCGATCGTGGTTATCTACGCGAAGGCTATTGGGCCGATCTGGTGCTGATCAAACCCGAGCCCGATGGCGTTACCGTTTCCCAACAACCGATCCTCTCCCAGTGCGGCTGGACGCCCTTCGCCCGCCATCGTTTTCGCCACAGTGTCAGCACCACGCTGGTGTCGGGGCAAATTGCCTGGCACGCCAATCGTCTACATGACAACTGTCAGGGACTGCCCCTGCGGTTTATGCGCTAACGCCACTGCCGAGAACGCCAGACATGATCCACATCACCCTGCCCGACGGCTCACAGCGTGAATACGATCAGCCACTGTCCGTGTACGAAGTGGCGGCGAGTATCGGGCTTGCGCTGGCCCAAGCGGCCGTCGCGGGTCGGGTGGACGGCCGGCTGGTGGATTGTGGATACATGATCGAGGGCGATGCTCGGGTCAGCATTGTCACGCCTCAGGAGCCGGATGGGCTGGAGATCCTGCGCCGTTCCTGCGCGCTGATGCTGGCGATGGCGGTCAAACAGCTGTATCCGAGCGTGTTGTTGCTGAAGGGATCGGCGCTGGGCGACGGGTTCTTTTATGAGTTTGCCTTGGAGCGGGTGCTAACGCAGGCAGACCTGACCCCGATTGAAGCGCGGATGCGTACCCTGGCGGCCACCAACCACTCCATCCGGCAGAAGCCGCTAAGTTCGACCGAACGGCATTCGGTGTACCGCTTGGGCGACGCCGAATATTTGACCAAGGGTCCTCATGTTCCTGCCACGAAGGTACTGCAAGCCTTTGCCCTTGATCATGTCGGCGGTGAGTCGCTGCAACGGATCTACGGCACCTGCTGGTCCTGCCAACAAGAGCTGGATGAGTGGCGGACACTGCCTCAGGTGATGGTGGTGAACATCGACGAGCGCCAGATCGATTACACCCAGTCGGTCACCGAGCAACTGCGGCGCAACGGTGTACGCGCCCATGTGGATCTGCGCAACGAGAAGATCGGCTACAAGATCCGCGCGCACAGCGAACGCAGCGTGCCGTACTTGTTGGTGGTCGGCGAAAAGGAAAAGGACGGCGGGTTCGTCAGCGTGCGCAGTGGCAGCGGGGAGGATTTTGGGCGGATGCGGATTGATGAGGTGTGTGGGTTTTTACACCCGAAAGATTGTGGTGTTTGAGCTGACGCCTTCGCAGGCAAGCCTTGCTCCTACAGGTATCACCGCCTGTAGGAGCAAGGCTTGCCCGCGATGCTTTTAGGCTCTTGGCTTCACAGTCCCGCAATCCTGACCCAACCAGACGGCGCGAGTATCAAGACTGCCCTTCTGCTGAATGCCGGTCGCGTTGAACGTACCGTTGACCTTGGTGGTGAACTCGCGATCACTGAGGAACGTCGCCACACCCGCACCTTGCGCTTTCGGGCAACTGAAACGGAATTTCCACTGGTTGCCGTTACGGTCGGTGATTTCCTGTTTGCAGCCCGATTGCGGGTCCGTCAGCGGAATGTTGTCGGAGGCGACCTGGGCCTGAGTCAGGCACGCCCGAATCCCTTTGCCGCCCATGGTGATGCCCTGCTTTTCCAGCTGTGCCCGTTGTTCCGGGGTCATCTGGCTTTGCAACTGGCCGAGGATCAATTGCAGATCCGGCAGGTCCTGGTTATCAACCTTCATGTTGCTCGAAGTCAATTCCCACAAACCCGGTTGCAGCATCTGCGCCTGAGCGGCCACAGGAAGGGACAAACCAAGGGCCATGGCCACACCCAGCAGACGAACGTTCATCGAGAAACTCCTGATCAATAGTGGCCGTTAGACGTCAGCCACGGGCTTCGGTTCATGGGCCAATTAAATAGCGACATTCTGCACGGAACATGGTCTGTTACGCATTGAATCTTCAGGAGCAAGGTTGCCCCATGGATTATTTTGGACCGCATATTTTCGGCTATCTGATCGCGCTCTTGCACTCGCTGGGCCTGATTGCCGCCATCCACGCCGTGCTGACCGTTCGAACCGCCCAAGGCGCGATTGCCTGGGCCCTGTCGCTGTTGTTCATTCCCTACCTGACGCTCATTCCCTACCTGGTCTTCGGCCGCAGCACCTTCGATGGTTACATCAAGGCCCGGCGCCAGGCGAACGAGGAAATGCGCAAAGCCATCTCCGAACTGAACTGGCGCCCGTGGGTGGAAGAAGCCCTGACCGCCCGCGCATCGAATGCGTACGCATCCTTGAGGGCAATGCCGAAACTGGGACGCATGCCGTGCCTGGCGAACAACGAAGTACGCCTGCTGATCAACGGCACCGCCACTTTCGAGGCGATTTTCGAGGCCATCAGCCACGCTAAAGAAGCCGTGCTGATCCAGTTCTTCATCATCCACGACGACCGCCTCGGCCAACGCCTGCAAACCCTGCTGCTGAAAAAAGCCGCCGAAGGCGTGGCGGTTTACCTGTTGTACGACCGCATCGGCAGCCACTCGTTGCCCCACAGCTACGTGCAAACGTTGCGCGACGCGGGTGTCGAGGTCAAAGCCTTCGCCACCCGCAGCGGCTGGCTCAACCGCTTCCAGGTCAACTTCCGCAACCATCGCAAGATCGTGGTGGTGGACGGCGTGCTCGGTTTTGTCGGCGGGCACAACGTCGGCGACGAATACATGGGCGAGAAACCGCCCCTCGCCCCGTGGCGCGACACCCACGTACAAGTGCGCGGGCCGGTGGTGGCGAGCATGCAGGAATCCTTTGCCGAAGACTGGTTCTGGGCCGCGCGTTCACTGCCGCCGCTGATCCTGCCGGACGAGTACCCGGACGACGGAGTGCTCTGTCAATTGCTCGCCAGCGGCCCGGCGGACTCCTACGAGACCTGTTCACTGTTCTTCGTCGAAGCCATTCACGCGGCGACGGAGCGGGTGTGGATCACCAGCCCCTACTTCATCCCGGACGAAGCGGTGTTCGCCGCATTACGCCTGGCCGTCCTGCGCGGGGTCGATGTGCGCTTGCTGCTGCCGTCGCGCCCGGATCACCGGATCGTCTACGCCGCCTCCAGCCTTTACGCGTTCGAAGCGGTTCGCGCAGGCGTGCGCGTCTTCCGTTACCAGCCCGGTTTTCTGCATCAGAAAGTGGTGTTGATCGACAGCGAAATCAGCGCCATCGGCAGCGCCAACCTGGACAACCGTTCGTTCCGGCTGAATTTCGAAGTGATGTTGCTGACCGTCGACAGCGTGTTCGCCGCCGAGGTGGAGCAGATGCTCAACGATGACTTCGCCCAGGCCCACGAAATTGCCAAAGAAGAAAGCCGGGAGACCCACCGCCTGCAACAAGTCGGCATGCGGGTCGCCCGGCTGATTTCACCGATCCTTTAAGGCGTGTAGATGTCGTCGCGGGTCCAGGGCAGTTCATGGCTGCCATCCGGGTGGGCTTTCACCGCGAGGATCTGGTGCAGGTTGATCCAGCCTTTGGCGAACGCGTAAGCGCAGCCGGCCAGGTACAACCGCCAGATCCGCAACGCTTGTTCCGGCACTTCTTTGGCAGCGGCTTCCAGGTTGTCTTCCAGGCGTTCGCTCCAGTGGTCGAGGGTGCGCGCGTAATGCAGGCGCAGGCTTTCGACATCGACGATCTCAAGCCCGGCTTCGCTGATCTCGGCGGAGATCATCGACAGGTGCGGCAGCTCGCCGTTGGGGAACACGTACTTCTCGATGAAATCACCGGCACCGCGTCCCACCGGACGGCCGTCAGTGTGCTTGGCGGTAATCCCGTGGTTCATCACCAGACCGCCCTCCTTCACCGCGCCGAACAGGATTTTGCAGTACTCGGTGAGGTTCGCATGGCCAACGTGTTCGAACATGCCGACGCTGACCACCTTGTCGAAACGCCCGTCCTGGGGCAAATCCCGATAGTCGAGCAGTTGCAGTTCAACCAGGTCCTCCAGTCCTTCTTCTTTAACTCGTTCACGGGCCAGGGCCAGCTGCGCTTTGCTGAGGGTGATGCCGAACACCTTCGCGCCAAACTCCCGGGCCGCGTACCGCGCCAATCCGCCCCAGCCACAACCGACGTCCAGCAAGTAATCCCCCGGTTGCAGGCGCAGCTTGCGGCACAGGTGACGGAACTTGGCTTGCTGGGCTTGTTCCAGCGATTCGCTGCCCGTCTCGAAATACGCGCAGGAATACGCCATGTCGCTGTCGAGCCACAGTTGGTAAAAGGCGTTGGAGAGGTCGTAGTGGTACGAAATGGCTTTGGCATCGGTTTCCTTGTCATGGACGAGGCGCACCGGTTGACTGTCGGCATCACCCAACAATGCCTGGCTCCACTCATCGCAGACGCGGATCACATCAATGATCGAGCCTTCGAGTTCAAGCTTGCCTTCGACAAACGCCGCTCCGAGTGCGTCGAGGCTGGGATGGGTCAACTGGGTAACCATTTGTGGGTCCTTGACCACAATGGTGACGCTGGGCGTCGGGCCCAGATTAAATTCATGGCCGTCCCAGAGTCGCAGGCGAAGCGGTAGCTGCAGATTCTGTAAGGCCGGTGGAAGTTGCGCGAGCATGGTCAATCCCCCTGGTTTCAGACGTCTGATTTGAGGGTAGACCATGTTTGAAAAATAGCAGGCTATCGAATTAATAGCCTTTTTCTATAATTCGCGGCGCTCGCCACAGCCGTCGTGAATCCAAAAACAATGGCCCACACCCTAGATGACTACGAAGTGGGCACACAGTTCTGAAAATTTTGAATCGAGCCGATCCTGCGGTTTAGAGCGGCTCGTCCTTCAATTTAAGCAAAGGCTCCTGAAACCGCAGCAAACGCCCGGCGTTACCCAACACAAGCAAGGTGCTCAAGTTGTGCAGCAGCGCCGCGATCATTGCCCCCGCCGCGCCGAGCCAGCCGAACGCCGCGAACGCGACAATCGCCAAGGTCCAGCCCAGACCGATGATCACGTTCACTTGCAGTGTTTGCCGACACTGGCGACTTAACCGCACACACGTGCCGAGCCGCCGCAGGTCGCTGCCGATCAGCACGATGTCCGCCGACGCCAAGGCAATGTCCGCCCCGCCCGCGCCCATCGCCACGCCGACCACGCCGGCCTTCAGCGCCAGGGAATCGTTGATGCCATCGCCCACCACCATTGGCCGAAAGCCGTTGCCGATTTCCGTCATCACGCGATTGAGTTTGTCCTCGGGCAACGCCTGGGCTTCGACGTCGCTGATACCGACGTCCCGCGCCAATGTCTGCGCGACACTGTGCCGATCACCGGTGAGCAACAATTGCCGACCCAAACCCAGCTCGCGCAACTCGTTCAAGGCAAAACGCGCTTCCGGTTTGACGGTGTCCGCCAACAACAGCCAGGCAAGAAAGTCACCGTTCAGCGCCAGGCCCGCAATCGGTCCGTCGTGATCCGGCACGGCGGAAGTGTCGATGCCCAACTGTGCGAACAACTCCGGGCGTCCGAGGGCGGCTTCGCCCTGCTCGGTCATCGCCACCACGCCCAGGCCCTGGCGTTCGTGGATGTCCGACAGCAGCAGGAAATGCTCCTGGGTGACCAGGCTGGCCAGCGCCCGACTGACCGGGTGACTGCTTGCCGAGCCGAGGCTGGCGGCGAGTTTCAGGACGTGACTGCGATCCTCCAACGGGCTGTCGATGGATTGCAGGCGCAAGGTGCCGAAGGTCAGCGTCCCGGTCTTATCCACCACCAACGAGGTGAGGTCCGCCAGCTCTTCAAGGAACGCCGAACTGCGAATCAGAATGCCGTGACGCGCCGCCACCGCGACCCCGGCAATCGCCGTGGCCGGAGCCGAGAGCACCAGCGCACACGGACACGCCGCAACCAACACCGCCAGCATCGCCTGGGCATCATTGGTCACAAACCAGGTGACGGCGGCCAGCAACAACACCAGCACCATGTAGCTGCCAGCGTAACGCTCCAGCAAACGGGTGATCGGTGGCTTGGAACGCTCGGCGCTTTGCATCAGCGCGATAACTTTACCGAGGGTCGATTCGTTGCCGGTAAGGGTCACTTCGATGCGCAGCAGGCCATCGAGGTTGATCGCGCCGCCGAATACGGTCATGCCGACGTTCGCTTCCAACGGTACGGATTCGCCGGTAATCGAAGCGGTATCGAGGCTCGCCTGACCGGACAACACCCGACCATCCGCCGGCACCCGATCCCCGGCGCGCACTTCGACGATGTCGCCCGCCCTGAGCGTGCCGTTGTCGACTTCGACGATGGCACCGTCCGCCTGAACCTTACGCGCGTGGCTGCGGGTCAGTTTGCCGAGGGCGTGAATCGCTTCCTGGGAACCGATCACGCTGCGCTCTTCCAGCACGTGGCCGAAGATCATGATGATCGGCAGCAGCGCCGCCGTGAGCAGATCACCGGTGGCCCAGGCACCGAGCATGGCCAAGGCAATCAACTGATCGGTGATCCCGTGCAGGCTCGGATAACGCAGGCTGTACCAGGCCGAACGCATCACCGGCACGGCGACCAGTACCGAGGCGAAGCCGAGCAGCAATTGGCTGACGCCGGTCTGCTCCGGGGAGAACCAGCGCCAGATCAAACCGAGCCCGAGCAAGCCGAGAGCGAGCATCGCCAGGGTCAGTTGACGCGCGGCGCTGCGTTGCTCGGCCGAGGACAACATGCTCGGTGCGGCGGCGGTGTGGGCAGTCATTGTGCAGCTCCCTGAATGATCAGGCGGGAATCGTCTTTCGGATCGACCGTGGTCACCGACCCGGCCTGGCCGAGAATCTTCGGCATCCGCTCGCGGTATATCCGCAGCAGCATTTGCGGGTCGGTGCCCTGCTGTTGGGCTTTGGCCAGGCTCAATACGGTCGCGGTATCCGCCGAGGCTTTGGCCAATCGCTCACTGGCCTGGGCGTGGGCGACTTGCAGCGTTCGGTCGGCTTGTTCGTTGGCGGTTTGAGTCAGCTTCTCGGCGTCGGTGCGCGCGTTGGCCACGGCTTTGTCGGCTTGTTGACTGGCGGTCAGAACGGCGTTGAAGGCGTTCACTGCCGGGCCGGGCAAACTCGACTGCACATCGACGCGGGCGACTTCAATGCCGATCCCCTGCCCCGTCGCGGTCAGTTCGGCCAGGCGTTGGTTGATGCCTTGCACCAGATCACCGCGCAAGCGTTCGCGGCGTTCGGCCGCTTTGTTGTCGGCACCGATCAGCTCAGGACGGGCGACCAGAATGGTGTCCAGATCGCGGGCAGCGGTAAGTGCAACGGCGCTGCGGGTGACCAGCCGATCCAGCGCTGGCAGCACATGTTCACCTTGAAGGACGAAGTCGTACGGCGCGGTGACTTTGTAAAACACCCGCACATCCAGTTGCACCACACCAGCGTCACCGGTCAGTAAATAACCGGAGCCGGCGAGTGCATCACTGAGCGGTGTGGCAAACGTGGCCACGCGATCAGCCTGCAAAGCCACATCACTGCGCAGCAGATTTTCCACCCGCCGCTCGATCACCCGATCCGCCGCCGGCAACAAAATCACCTGTTCAAACGGACGCGGCCACGCCAACAACAGACCGGCATTCTGAATGCGATCCAGCGCGCCGAAGTGCAACACCACGGCACGGTTCTGCGGATCAATCTGCCGAACATTGGAGAACGCCCAAGCCAATGCGGCGAGTACCGTCACCGCGTACAGCGCCAAAAAAGCCAGACGCCCGGCCTGAATCCAGGGGCTGCTTAACTCATTTGTTCCACGTGGAACCAAATTCATGGCTGCGACCCGGACTTGTTATCGAGGCTCGGCGGCCCGTCAACCAACACCCGGAATGGCGCGGCATCGGTGCGCAAAATCAGTTTGGTGCCCGGTGAAACAATCGTGCCCAAGGTGTCGAGCGAACGCAGCAAGTTGTAGAGCTGCGGCGATCCGGCGTAGGCACGGCCGTAAATCTGCGCGGCTTCAACCCGGGATTGCGCTTCGATGTCGGCGGCTTTCACCGTGGCGTCGGCTTGTACGATGCGTGCGTCTCGCTCGGCGGCGGAACGGATTTGCGCCGCTTCACGCTTCCCGATGGCGGTGCGTTCGGTGGCGATAGTTTCACGCTCGGCGCGCATACGATCGACCGTGGCGGTGAGGGTCACCGATGGCAACGTCAGGCGTTCGATGCCGACTTGCAGCACGCGCACGCCATAGGTGGTGAGCAGCTGTTGATCAATCTGCTGACGCAACTGCGCTTCAAAATCGGCGATGTGCACCTGGTTGGCGTCGGTGTTCACCAGGTTGGCCAGATCAAAACTGCTGGCGGTGGTTTCCAGTGCCGAGCCGACAAAAGTGCGAATCTGCCGCGCGGCTTCATCCGGCTGGTTTTGCACGGCGCGCATGAAACGCTGCACGTTGTCCGGATCACCCTGCACCCGCCACGCCACGTAAGCCTGAACGATGATGCGCAAACCGTCCCGCGTGCCGACATCCTGCAAACCGCTCGACGTCGTGCGAAGTCGCAGGTCCACCGGAATCGCCGCTTCGAACGGCGCCGGCCAACGCCACCCCAGCCCCGGTTCGAGCAACACCCGCGACGGGTTACCGAAACGGGTGATCACCGTGGCCTCCCCGGAACGCACTTGCACCAGGCTCGCCGCCGCGATGGCGAACGCTACCAGCAGCGCCGCCCAACCCATGCGCCGCCACGGGAATGGGCCCGCCTCTTGAGGATCACCGTGGTGATGATGGTGATGCCCATGATGATGCCCGCCATGGCCGTGATCGTGGCCAGTGTGGTCATCGTGATCGTGAGTAGGGGACTGGCTCAATGGGTGGCTCCTGGCTGAGCGGTATTACGCGCCGGCGCGGGGTCAGCCGGCAGCGTGAAAGTACGCAGGTCGATGGTCGGCGCATTGCTGCTGCCGCCCAGACGATGGTCGAGCACCAGCAACTTGGCGTTGGCCAGGCCCTGGGTCAGTTGAGTGAAATATTGCTCCAGCACAAAGGCTTGGCCGGCACTGGCGTAGGCTTTGCGCTCGGCGCTGAATCGCAGGTCGGATGCCTGGGCCGTCGCGTTGATTTCCCGGGCACTGGCGGTGGCTTGGTCGCGAGCAACGCTGGCCTGCAACTGTGCCTGGTTGGTCGCCTCCGCTGCGGCGCCGCGTTCCCGGGAGATCAAGGCCTGAGCGCCAATCTGCGCCGCTTGCACGCCGTGATAAGCGTTGGCGGCACCGGCCGGCGGATGAATCGCTTCTACGACGGTGGCAAGAATTTCCACGCCGCTGTCGAGTTTGTGCAGGTCGGCCTGCACGGCTTGGCCAATCTCTTCGCCCAGCCCTACCCGGTCTTCACCAAGCAAACCGTCGAGGGTTCGCGAGGCGAAGTCGTGCACCAGAATCCGGCTCGCGGTGCTGCGAATCAGCGTCGGGACATCGGCGCTGTTGTAGGTCGCGGCCAGCGCGTCTTTATCGGTCAGGCCAATGCGATAGACGAAGCGCACGTCCATGTTGACGATCTGAAAGCTCTGCTTGTCAGCGCGGCTGCTGGCGATGACTTGGGATTTGTCGTTCACATGGCTGGCGTCCCACAAACGATTGGCAATCGCCGGGGCCGGGCCTTCGGCGGGCTCAGCCGTGACCGGGACCGATGTTTCACCGACGCTGGTGGCCAACTCGTGGACCACGCCGTTCTCGACGCTCAGCACCCGACCCAATGGCCAAGGCAAACCGGCGTGCAAACCCGGGCCGAAGACCTCCACCGGTTTGCCAAAACGTTCGTAGATGCCGCGCCCTTGCAACGGGATTTCGTGAATACCGGTGAGCGCCCAACCGACGATTGCCACCACCGCCAGCACTGGCAAAAACGCCCGGCGCATGTAGGTGAAGGCCCAGATTTGCCGCAGGTCGATGCCGAAGCGGTTGTGCAGCTCGTGCTGCAACGCCAGCAACGGTTGCGGCGGCCAGCGCAGCATGTCGGCGACAAAACTTCGGGCCAGCAACGACGGTTCCAGTTGTTCACGTTGCGGGCTGAACAGCGAAAGCACCGCACGCAGCAGCAACTCAACCGCCACCAGCCCCGGCAGCAAACCGATCAGCACCGCCAGACGCACCGGCCACACCGCTGTGTCATTGCCGAACAGCAGGCACAACGCGCTCAACACCAGGCAAATAATCGCCACCCGCGTCAGTTGCGCCAGCGATCCCGCTTCAGGCCATTCGGCGGGATTTTCCTGGGCCAGTTGCCGCTCAAGCACCAGTAAACCGAACGCCAGCAACAACGACAGCACCGCACCGACACTGGCGGACAAGCCCAGCGCAGCGGGGGTGAGTGCCAGGTTCCAGAATTGCTCAAGGCTGAACAGCGCCAGCAGCGCCCAACCGCCAAGCCACAAGGTCGGCGCACCGATCTGCGCCAGCATGTGTTGCCAGCGCTGGCCGAGGTTATCCAACAGGCGCTCGTAGCCGCCCTGGGGCTCAGCGGTTTCGTCGGCGTCGATCACCACCGGCACCGATTGCGCCGGGTTCAGCGCCTGCGCGCGCCAGTGAGTCACCCACCACGCCGATTGCAGGCCCGCCACGAGCACCAGCAAACCGGCGCTTTGACTGACCAACAGCGCCGCCCACAGCGATTGCGGTGCAAACAGCCCGGTGAAAAACGCCAGCAGCAACCCTAGCGCCGCCACAGCACTCAAACCGATTGCGTACTGACGCAATCGTCGCCCATGAAACAACGCCTGCTGAAAGCGCGGCAAACCGGCTACTTGCGTTCCATCGACATCTAGATCGACTTGCATACCACCCCAGTGTTTATTCGTTGCTGACGTCGAAGCCCGTCACATCTCGTTACCTTATAACGAAAGTGGTGAAATTTCCGTTCTAAATCGTTCTATTCAAAGGTGCACAACCTGTCGCTTAGCTGAAGCCTTGACCGAAATGCACCGGAATGCACATATTACGTTCGTAATTTTTACCAGCAACTACGTTTACCCATCCGGTCCCCTTCACTCCAGGAGTACAAGCATGAGCACCTATGACGTCGTGATTCTGGGCGGTGGCCCCGGCGGCTACAACGCAGCGATCCGCGCCGGCCAACTCGGCCTCAAAGCCGCGTGCGTCGAAGGCCGCGCCACCCTCGGCGGCACCTGCCTGAACGTGGGTTGCATGCCCTCCAAGGCGCTGCTGCACGCCTCCGAACTCTACGACGCGGCCATGGGCGCGGAATTCGCCAACCTGGGGATCGAGGTCAAACCGACGCTCAACCTCGCGCAGATGATGAAGCAGAAGGACGAAAGCGTTGCCGGGCTGACCAAAGGTATCGAGTTCCTGTTTCGCAAAAACAAAGTCGACTGGATCAAGGGCTGGGGCCACATCGACGGGCCGGGCAAGGTCACCGTGACCGACAGTCAGGGCGGCAAGACCGAACTGAGCGCCAAAGACATCATCATCGCCACCGGCTCCGAGCCCACGCCCCTGCCCGGCGTGGACATTGATAACCAGCGCATCCTCGATTCAACTGGCGCGCTGTCCCTGGCCGAAGTGCCGAAACATCTGGTGGTGATCGGCGCCGGAGTGATCGGCCTGGAGTTGGGCTCGGTCTGGCGGCGGTTGGGGGCTCAGGTGACGGTGGTCGAATTTCTCGACCGCATCTGCCCCGGTGTTGATGGCGAGGCCGGTAAAACCCTGCAACGTTCGCTGACCAAGCAAGGCATCAGCTTCAAGTTGAGTTCCAAAGTCACCCGCGCCACCACCTCGGCCAACGGCGTGCAGCTCAGCGTCGAACCCGCCGCTGGCGGCAGCGCCGAGTTACTGGAAGCCGATTACGTGTTGGTGGCCATCGGACGCCGGCCTTACACCGAAGACCTGGGCCTGGAGAACGTCGGCCTCGCTACCGACAAACGCGGCATGCTCGCCAACAAGGGCCATCACACCGAAGCGGCAGGCGTCTGGGTGATCGGCGATGTAACGTCCGGGCCGATGCTCGCGCATAAGGCCGAAGACGAAGCCATGGCCTGCATCGAACAGATCGTCGGCAAGGCCGGCGAGGTCAATTACGACCTGATCCCCAACGTGATCTACACCAAACCGGAGCTGGCCAGCGTCGGCAAGACCGAGGAACAGCTCAAGGCTGAGGGCCGCGCGTACAAGGTTGGCAAATTCCCGTTCACCGCCAACAGCCGGGCGAAGATCAACCACGAGACCGAAGGCTTCGCCAAAGTGCTGGCCGATGAGCGCACCGACGAAATCCTCGGCGTGCATCTGGTGGGCCCGAGCGTCAGCGAAATGATCGGTGAGTATTGCGTGGCGATGGAATTCAGCGCTTCCGCCGAGGACATCGCCCTGACCTGCCATCCGCACCCGACCCGCTCCGAGGCGTTGCGCCAGGCGGCGATGAATGTGGAGGGGATGGCGACGCAGATGTAAATCAAACGATCGCAGCCTTCGACAGCTCCTACGGTGTACACAAAACCCTGTAGGAGCTGCCGAAGGCTGCGATCTTTTGCTTCTAATCGGGCAAATGCCCCAGCGGCAACGCCCCCGGCGTCTTCACCGTGTGAATCGCAAAGTTGCTGCGGATGTCACTCACCCCCGGCAACTTCAGCAATCGCCCGGTGAGGAACCGGTCGTAGGCACGCAAGTCCGGCACCACCACTTGCAGCAGAAAATCCGATTCCCCGGACACCAGAAACGCCGAAATCACCTCGGGCAGCGCCGTCACCGCGTCGCGAAAGGCGTCAGCCTGTTCATCGTTGTGACGCTCGACCTTGACCCCGACAAACACCGTCAGCCCCAGCCCCACTTCGTCCCGATCAAGGTTGGCCTGATAGCCGCGAATCACCCCCGCCTCTTCCAGCATCCGCACCCTACGCAGGCACGGTGACGCCGACAAGCCGATTTCATCGGCCAATTGCACATTGCTCAGGCGTCCGTCCCGTTGCAGGGCGGCGAGAATCTTGCGGTCGTAGGCGTCCAGTTTCATGATTTGGCAGATCCTGATTGTCGAGGCGTCATAACGTGGCAGGTTATGCCAAACCCAACGCCTTTAGAAGCGAACTACGCAAGCACCTGCCCTGCCCTCCGGCCCTAGACTGCCCCTACCAAATCGACAACGAATGGAGTGCAACATGGCGGGATTGTGGATGTTTTTCATGGCGCTGGCGGTGGTGTACCTGTTGCCCGGCCCGGACATGATTCTGCTGCTGCAAACCGGCGCCCGTCACGGCAAGAGCGCGGCGCTGGCCACCGCCGTGGGGCTGGGCATTGCCCGGGGTTGTCATGTGGCGTTGGCGGCGCTGGGGCTGGCGGCGCTGTTCAAAGCCGCGCCGTGGACCTTCGACGTGGTGCGTCTGGCCGGGGCCGCGTACCTGTTGTGGATCGGTATTCAATGCTTGCGCACCACCATGCTGCCAAGCCTGAACGGCTCTGGGACAACCGCCGAACCACCGCGCTGGCATGAGTCGGTGCAGCGCGGCTTGCTGACCAACCTGCTCAATCCCAAGGCGTTGTTGTTCTGCTCGGTGCTGTTGCCGCAGTTCATCGACCCGCACGCCGGGCCGGTGCTCGCGCAATTTGCGCTGCTCGGCGCGGTGCTGGTCGGCGCCGGCCTGTTGTTCGATAGCACCTACGCCCTGCTCGGCTCGGCGCTGGGCCGGTGGCTGCAACGCAGTCCCTCGGCCCAACGGGTGCAGCAATGGCTGTTCGGCAGCCTGTTGATCGGTTTCGCCGTGAGGCTGACCTTTGTGCAACAGGCCTGAGCCTTACTGCGCCTTGCGGCGACGGCGATTGATCAAGAACAACGCCGCCGCCACGATCACCACCACACCGCCATATTCCAGCGCCTGCTTGTAAGGCCGCAGTGCTGAACGCAATGGCGCGACCAGCTCGGTCGCATAGCGTTTATTGGCAGCCTGGAAGTCCGGGGACGGGCATTGATGGCCGAAGTTCGCGGCCCAGTTCACGTAGGGCCCTTGCTCAGCGTAGCGTTGGTAAAACGCACTTTGCTCTTCAAGGCTGGAATTCCAACCCACCGCATGACACAGCACTGCCGCAAACGCTTGGCTGGAGTGGGGCAGAATGTCCGCCGCCTGACTGGCCAACGCGGTGGCGACGAAACGGTAATGGAAGCGCACATCCGGTTTGGCGAGGGTGGCTTGCTGACGCTGCACCTCACCTTCGGCCACCAACGGCCCGACCTTCAGCGCCGTCGTCTCCAGGCTGTAGTTGCCTTCGAGCGATGCAAAATCCGGCGACATCTCATAGCCCAGCAGGCTCATCCCCCACTCACGGGCCATGCTCCCGGCGTTGAACAGCGCGGCGGCGCGAGTGGTCGGCCACCACGCGGAGTCGGCCTCCTGGCGCAATTGCGCGTAGGCCCGGGCCTTGTTCTGCAAATCGACATTGTCGAAATAACCCGGCGCCTCGTCGTAACGGCCCTCGCGCAACAAGCGCCGCCCGAGCAAATCCCGCAGGCTCGCCGCCACCGGCAGCGGCACGTAGTTGTCGCGATCCTGCTGGGACAGCGGCGGTACGGCCGGCACTTGGGTGTCGACGTAATGCTTGAGCTCGTCGACGGTCAGCACCCGCTCGGCGACCGTGGCCGCATCGAGCCAGTAGATGTGTTGGCTGCGATAGAGCTGATCGAAGGCTTGCAGGTAATCGCCACGTTGCAGGGCGAGGATCGCGCTTTCACCTTCGACCCGGCACTTGGGCTGGATGATGATGCCTTCAAAATCCCAGTCAGGCGTGGGCCGCTCGCTCCAGGATTCGCTCTGCGGGAACGCTTGGGCCGCTTTCGCATACGCCCCGGCGGCGGCTGTTTTGTCGCCGTCGCGCAGCGCCAGTTTGGCCCGCACCCACCAGGCCAGGCCGCCGTCGCCGGCGTGTTCGACCAAGGCTTTGGCGCTGGCGTAGTCGCCCTGTTGGTAATTCATCGCCGCCAGCCGATCGGCGTTATCCAGGCTGCCGCGCGTGCTGTTTTGCAGCCGTTGAATCAAGCGCTTCTCGCCCGGCGGTTGTTCGTCGAATGACCAGCCGACGCGGCTGATCAACGACGCCGTGACCAATTGCTGCACCGTTTTGCCCTTGAGCAACACCGCCAATTGATCGTCCGGCAGCGCCGTGAGTTCGTTCATCAATTGCTTGAGCGAGGAGTAACCCACCTCTGAGCCGTGAAGGGTTTGCGTGGCATAGAGTTCGATTGCGCGGTCCCAGTCCCCCGCTGTGCGAACGACGCGAGCCTCTTCGCCGAGGCTGGCGACGCCCAGTTCCAGGAGATCGCTGAAGCCGTCGATGCTCAACTGGCGGGTCAGCTCGAAAGCCTTTTTTGACTGATTTAAAAGGTCCGGCCCGGCATCCGCCTCGGCGCTCATTTCATACAGTGCCCGGCCCAACGAATACGCCGCCCAGGTGCTGCGCAACGCTCGTTGGTCCGCCGGCAGTGCCAGCACCTTCTGGAAATACTCGGCGGCCAGCTCATGCTCCCCGGCGTTGAACGCCACGGCCCCCGCCAGGTATAAGCGCAGATCAATCGGCAGGATCGCGCCCTGAGCCTCCACTTGATGGCCATCGGTCAGGCTACGCAGTTGCTTGACCAACGCTTGCTGTTCAGCGGTCAAACCGGCCTGCTCGGCGCTGTCCCGTTGCTCGGTGTAGGACGGCGTATCACCGTAGTTGTAACCCGGGCTGTTGGTGGCCGCCGTGACCTTCTTCAGCCCGGCGATGGCCTGCCCGAGGCGATTGACCTCGAAGCGGAAGTTGCCTTCCGGCAGCTCCGACAGTGACTGCTCCCGGTCATCCAGCAGGCGCATCGGGAAAATCGGCCCGCAGGCCAGCGCCGAGCCCAGCGGCAAACTGAGGCTCAGGCAGAGCAGATGGCGTGGCCAGTTACGGCTGAACATTCGAACCTCCTTGATCAATTTTTGTGCAACGTGCCCAACCGATGGCACGCTGGCCTCCGGCCGCCATTCGCCCGTCGCGCAAGCGGGTGAAGGTAAGCAGGTCCGGGGTTTGTTGCAACGCATATCCGGCCAGGGCATCGGCGCCATCACAGCCTTGCACCGCCAGCGTCAGGCGTTCGGGCCAGGCGCTGTCGAGGTTGCCCTGATTGCGCACGGCGATGTCATAGAGGCCGTTTTGTTCGGATAGTTGCAGGCTCAGGCGACTGCTCAATGAACCGCCACGGGCCACGGCGCCCAGGGTCGTCAGGCTCCAGGCCCGGCGGTCACCGGCCAGCGGCAGGCGGAACCAGATCAGCCCGGCCAGATGCTTCGGCGGATCGCGGCGCAATTCCAGGACCAATTGGCGCAACAGCACAGGATCGGCCAGCAATTCCCGGCGTTTGCCGCCGCGCGCAATGGGCACTTCACTTTCCACGACCGGGGCACCCTTGATGTCCGGCAACAACGCCACGCCATAGGCCGGCAGCGCCAGATAGAACGGCTTGGCGGTGGTGCGGCTCCAAGCCTTGGCCCATTGCCTGGCCTGATCGGCATCGAATAACCCACGCCGTGGATCACTGACTGCGTGCACCTGCAATACGCTGCTATCGACCGTCGCCAGCAACCCTGGCAATTCCGGGCTGTCGAGCCATGCTGGCAATGCCGTGATGCTCAACGGTAAAGCGGCCGGCAATGCGGCGCGCAACTGCGTGAGAAACATCCGATAAGCCGGTAGCCGCGCATTGCCGGCATCGTGGTCGATTTCCACCCCGGCCAGGGTCAAGCCTTGGGTTTGCCAGTCGCCGAGCACGTGCTGGATCTGCGCAATGACGTCGTCCTGATCCAGTGCCTTGAGCTGGCCGTCCAGGCGAATCACCGCAATCAGCGGCCGGCCATCCTGCTTGAGCAGCCCCGAATCAATCCGCGCCCGCCGCCAGCCTTCCTGCGGGAAGGCCTGCAACGCTAACACCCGCAACGTCGAGAAATCGGCGCGACTGTCCCGCAACGCGGCTTCATGAGCCGGGGTCCATTGGCGTTGCCAGACGTAGAGTTGTTGATCGAGTGGGGGTGCATTGGGTTGCTCACACGCATTGAGCAACAGCACCGCGCAAAGCAGGACCGAGAGACGAACGAAAAACGGCATGAAATCCCTGATCCCTGAAAACGCAGGCCTACAGGGTACACAAAACCTGTGGGCGCGGGCTTGCTCGCGAAAGCGGTGTGTCATTCAACCATGAGGGTGACTGACAGGCCCTCTTCGAGCGCAAGCCCGCTCCCACAGGCAGGCGGGTTCAGGGTTTGCGGGCGATGATCACCTGGCTTTTCGCCACGACCGCGTCCAGCGCCTGTTTGATCTGCGCGCCCCGTGGCGAGGCGAGGATGGCTTCCCAGGTGTCGGCCCAATGGTTGAGCAACGGATGGTCGGCATTGCTGAAATCAACCTTGGCCTCCCAGAACAACAGCATCCACATCGACCAGTAAAACCCGTACTGGGTGTGGCTCAGGACTTCCAGGCCGGCGTCGCTGACCATCGCCTTGAACTGTTCTTCGCTGATGATGCGAATGTGGTTCGGCTTCTGGAAATACTCCGGCGCGGCGATGTCCTTTTGCAGGTCTTCGGAGCTCGGATGCGGAACGCTGAGCAGGTACAGCGCCCCCGGTTTGCCGACCCGCACCAGCTCGGCGAGGAACTGCGCCGGGTCGTCGACGTGCTCGATGACTTCGGTGGACACCACGCGGGTGGCGGTCGCATCGGCAATCGGCAGCGGGTTGCAGTCGGTGACGTGGCATTCGACGTCCCGCGCCGGCGTGTCGCCCAGGCGCTGGCGAGTCGCTTCGACCTTGGCCCCGTCGATGTCGGCAATGATGATTTTCGCCCCGCGCATGCCGCAGAAATGCACGTTGCCGCCATCGCCGCAGCCGACGTCGAGCACGGTGTCCTCAGGAGTGATCCGGAAACCGGTGAACAGCTCGTCGGTTTGCTGGTTGAACCAGCCGCTGAGCACCGCGTCGCGCAGGCCGAGCATGTACGGGTCAACCTTGTTGGCGACCGGAGCCACGGGATGCACAGGCGCAGGAGCGGGCGTGCCCGCCGTGAGTTTCTTCAAAAGCCTCAGCATGAGGTCGCTCCAGAGGATGGGACGGCGGTTCGGGATGTGCTCAAGCGTTGCACCAGCGCGGCGCCGCGATTGCGCATGGGCATTTCGACCAAGCGGTAATTCAGTTCGCTCAACAGCACGATCAGCACGCCCGCGATCAGGATCGTCAGCGCCGGGTGGCCGGCCGGGCTCGGCAAACCGGCGGCTTGCAAGCGGAAGATGATTTCCCGCACCAGCGAATAGGCCGGAATGTGGATCAGGTAAATCCCGTAGGAGCGACTGCCGATCCACACCATCAGGTTTTTCAGCCAACCGGCGGGCATCAGGTAATCGCGGTTGTAGGAGGCGATCCAGACCAGCACCGCGCTGAGCACGGCAATCACGCCGATCCGGTAACTGGTGAAGGTGAAGCGATCGGTGGCCATCACGCTCAGCGCCACCGCCAGGATCAGCAGCGCCGATACACCGGCCCACGGCTTGCGCAAGAGGGTCGGTTCCCAACGCTGGTAATCGGGGCGCGCACTCCACATCGCCAACAGCACGCCGAGGGCCAGTGCGTCGGTGCGCACCACCATCAGGATCGGCGTGCGCAAGGTGAACAACTGCACCGCGACCAACGCCAGCAAGGCCCAGACCAGGTGCTTGCGGCAGATCAGAATCAGCAGCGGGAACAGCAGATAGAACTGCTCCTCCAGCGACAGGCTCCAGTAGACAAAACTGGTGCCGTACTCGTAGCGATAGAAGCTGTCGGCAAACCGGAAATTGGCAAACTGCGCGACCCCGGCCAGGGTTGCTTGCAGGTTGGCGTGCAAGGTGCCGAAGGCCCCGGAGCGGTTGATCAGCACGCAGGCCAGCAACATCAGCGCCAGCCACAGCCACGCCGACGGCAACAATCGAAAGGCCCGACGCAGCCAGAAGTTGCGCGTCTGCTGCCAGTATTCCTGGCGCGTGCTGCAACCCTGCAACGCCGGGATCAGGCTGCGGGCAATGACAAAACCGGAGATCGCAAAAAACAGATCGACGCCCCACCACGGCTGCGCCCAGGCATGGATGTTTTCCAGCAACGGCACGGTGTCGGTGAACAGGCTGCCTTGCAGGTGATGGAACAACACGCCAAGCACCGCGATGCCCCGCAGCAACTCGATGTCCATGATCCGTTTGCTGCTCATGGGATTCTCCCGGGCGTTGCCTCGGCAGCCAGCGGTTTGCGGGCGATGATCACCTGGCTCTTGGGCATGAACTGATCGAGCATCTGCTTGATCGCCAAACCGTTGGGCTGTGCCAGCAGGTCTTGCCAGGTTTTCGCCCAACTCTCCATCAGCGGCGGGTACGGCGCCTGAATCCGGTCGCGCACCGCGCCGCCCAAGTCACGCCCGGCGGCCCGTTCGCTGGCCCAGAAAAAGATCATGCCCATGACCCAGAAAAACCCGCTGGCCTGGCGATGTTCGATCACCAGCCCGGCGTCTTCCACCATCGCGGCAAAGCGCTCGGGGGTAAAAATCTGTACGTGATTGGGTGCCTGGTAATAGCTGGCCGGCGCGATGCCTTGCTGCAAATGCTCGCCCACAGGCGCCGGCACGCTCAGCAAGTACAGCGCGCCGCGGCGGCCCATGCGCACCAGTTCGGCCATGAACGGTTCCGGCTGGTCGATGTGCTCAAGCACTTCCATGCACACGACTTTGCTCGCGCACCCATCGGCCAGGGGCAGCGGCAGGCTGTTGCTCACCAGCCCCAGATTCGGCTTGTCGGACTGCGCTTCCACTTGCCGGGCGAGGTCGCGGACCTTGTCGTGTTCGCTGTCGGTAAAGATCACCGACGCGCCCTGCCGCACCGCAAACAAGGTCGCCACGCCTTCACCGCAACCGACGTCGAGCAACGTGTCCTCAGCGGTGATCGCAAAGCCCTTGAGCAGTTCGCCGGTGGCGTTCAAGAACCAGCCGTCGAGGATGGCGTCATGCAAACCGACATCGCGCGGCGACACACTGGCGATCGCCACTGGCGCTGGCGGCGACGCTGGCCGCAATCGTGCGAGCAAGCGCCGGATCATGCGCCCGAGGCTTCCACAGGCAAGGCCTTGGCCCGGTGCAACCGTTGTTCGAAAAACCTCAGCAAGCGCTGTTCGGTGCTGGCCTGGCTGCAGAATCGCTCCAGGCTTTCGACCGCATGGGCCGACATCCGGGCATAGCGTTGCGCATCGGTTTTCGCCACGTCATAGCTGGCGCGATAAGCGCTGCACAGCGAATCCCAATCGGTCATGTAACGCAGCGTGCGGTAGGCCGCCCGGGGATCGTGGGGCCACGCGGTCAGCTCGTCGGTGGACGCGACGATGAACGCGTTGTCGCTGTCGACGTAATCGGCCATCGCCGTGTTCAGCGGCGCGAGCGCCGGTTTGCCGCAGGACATGAACTCCATCAGCGGCAGGCACTGCCCCTCGCCGTAGGAGCTGTTGACCACGTAACTGGTGGCCTCCACCAACCGTTCATAATCCGCGTCGGCCAGATAACCGTGGATCAGCACGATCCGGCACTGGTAGGACTGATTCTTGTAGAGGTGGTGCAGCATGTCGTTCAGCGCGTTGGCGATGTCATGGTGCGTCAGTTTCAACACCAGGGTCGCATCGGGGGTGTCGCGGAACGTGGTGCAGAACGCGCTGAGCATGTCCTGCCAATTCTTGCGCCCGTCGTAGGGGTTGAACACCGAGGTGTAGACCACGCCTGCAAGCTGCAACGAGCAATCCTGCGGCGGGCCGTCGAGCGCAATTGGCGTCCCCTCGCGTAATTCGGCCGGGCCATAGGCGCGCAAATCCGTGGTGCGGCTGTCGATCAACAAACCACGCAGGTTCAGTTGCACCGGTTCCACCACCGGGCGGTTGCTCAGTTGCTGGCCCCGTGCGGCAAACCGGTCCCACACCGGCGCGGGGATGGCACAGATCGGATACTCGGCGCCCATCACATCGCGCACGGCGTTGACCGTAAACGTCGAATGGGTAATCGCCATGCCGCACGCGTCCAACACCAGTCGCCAGTCGTGGCGAGGCTCGCCCTGCCAGCTCTCGGTGGGGATGGTGCTGAACTCCCAGGCAAACACCGGGACGGTCGGGCAGGCGTAATGAATCGGCGTGCGATGGGGCGGCGAAAACGACAGGAAAATGCAGTCCTCGCCCCGGCTCAAGCAGTCGAAATACAAGCGGTCGACCAGTTCGTCAGGGTCGCTGACTTCGATGACCTGGCCCAGTCGCTCCAGCACCGGGCGGAATTCCTTGAGCACGAAGTAGTAGCTGTATTCGGGCCGCCCGAGGTTCTGCTGGATGTTGCTCTTGTTGGTTTCCGAATGAATGATGATCAGCATGATGCAGTCCCCGCCTCGGCTTCCAGCGCCGTGGTTTCGCTGCCCGGGGTCATCCCGAGAAACTGCGCCAGACGCTGCTGCACTGGCGCAAAACTGCAGTAATCGCGCATACGTTCATTGGCGGCGCTGGCCATGGCCTGATAGTCCTCTGGACGATTTTTCGCCATGGCATAGCTGTCCGCATAAGCGGCTTTCAACGAGCCCCAGTCCGGGCGATGGCGCAGGGTGCGATAGAGGATGCGCGTGTCTTCCGGCCAGATCGTCGGCTCATGGCTGGACTTGACGATAAACCCGACGCGCTCATCAATGTAATCGCCCATCGCCGTGTGGTTCGGCGCAATCACCGGCCGGGCGCAGGACATGAATTCCATCAACGGCAGGCACAAGCCTTCGCAGCGGGACGCGTTGACGTAGAAACTCGCCGCGCCGTAGAGCCGGGCGAATTCCTCGTCTTGCAGGTAGCCGTGCATGACCACCACCCGGCAGGCGAACGGCGAGAGTTGCGAGAGCAACGTGATCAAGTGAACGTAGTAGGTCGACAAGTCGTTCTGGGTGATTTTCAGCACCAGCGTAGCGTCTTCGGCATCACGCAGGGCCCAGCAAAATGCGGTGATCAGGTGGTGCCAGTTCTTGCGCCCGTCATCAGGGTTGAACACGCTGACATACACCACGCCGCTGACCTCGATGCCCACCTGTTCAGTGGTGTCGGGCAGGCAGGCTTGCGGGTGCTCGGTCTGCTCCAGCGCTTCGCTGACGGTGGTTGCCAGCGGCAGTGGCAACGGTTCTGACAATGGTTCTGGCAATGGCTCGGGGGCTGGCGAACGAAACCGCGTCAGTTGCGCGCGCAGGGCCTGCGGCACCAGGTCGCGAACGGCTTCGCGATACCACATCAACAGGTTGTGCTTGAGCAGAAACAGCGGCCGGTGCTCAGTGTCGGTCGTCAGGGCCCGGTAGCCCTCACGCAGGTAATGCTTGGTGATGAACCCACGGCGGCGCAAGGTCAGCGGCGGTGGTGGTGGCGGGGATTCCGGCTCGGGTTCAGGCTCTTCGACAATCAGGTCGCGCAGTTCCAGTTCCTGCTCGTTGAGAATCGGCGCGATCAAGCCATCGGCCGACAATCCCAAGGTGCGGCTGTCAATGATGCAGCCCTTGATCTGCAGCGTGGAACCCGGATTGATCGGCGCACTCGGATACTGCTGACGCACCTGCGCGAAACGCTCCCACAACGGCGTGGGCAGCACCAGCACAGGGAAGTTTTCGCCCAAAGCGCGGCGTACAGCGTGGGCGGTGTGGCTGGACAAGGTAATCACCCGGCCATGCCGCGCCAGGGTCTGGCTCCAATCCTGCCGTGGGTCGTCGCTCCAGTCCTCGGACGGGATCGAGTCATACTCCCAGGCCACCACGCACACCATCGGGCATTGCAAATCGGTCGGGGTTTTATTCGGTGGCGAGAACGAGAGGAACAGGCATTCCTGGCCGGCCTGCTGCAATTGCCGATACAGCGGATCGACTTCGGCGGCCGACGACACCACGTGCACCCGCCCAAGGCTTTCCAACACCGGGCGATACGCCTTGAGCACGAAGTAATAACTGTATTCGGGACGACCAAGACTCTGGCTGATGGAGCTGTCGTTGACGTCCGAGTAAAGAATGAAATTCATGGCATCTCACGATGAAACCGCCCTTCCGGCAGCCCCACTCTATGACGGCAAAGCCACGGATCGAGTCGGCGTCTGCCGGCCCTCGTCCATCGTCTTCTTGCCCGTCTACGTTCTTGTTTTAATGGTCAGCTTCGCGAGGTTTCAGAACAACCCGACCGAACCTTGGGTAATCGTGACGAGGGGCATTCTAAACACATCCGTTGAGGATTCGTGAACCGCCCGGCGAGAATAAATCGGGCGACGCTAACGAGAACTGACCAGTCACGGTTTGGCCTGTTGAAATTGCCAAGCAATTGGCACAGATTGGCTACCAAACAACTACAACAAAACATTTCGCCTGTCTTTCGACCCAGCAATCCACCCGGTCTGTAAGACATCTCCGTAAAGCCTGTGGGGAATGGACGAAGTGTAATGACCGAGGGGTCGCTGTTTGAAAAAGCGTCTGTTCGTTACGGGTCTGAGTGGATTCGTAGGACAACACATCCAATCGCGTCTGAATGCAAAGGCCTCGGAATGGGAGCTGCTGCCTGCGCCGTCCCGCTATGACCTCGGCAACCCGGACAGCCTCAAAGACCTGTGGCCCGAACTGCCCGATGCGGTCATTCACCTGGCCGGCCAGACCTTCGTTCCCGAAGCCTTCCGCGACCCTGCGCGCACGCTGAACATCAACCTGCTCGGCACCCTGAACCTGCTGCAAGCCCTCAAGGCGCGCGGTTTCAAGGGCACCTTCCTGTACGTCAGCTCCGGCGACGTCTACGGCCAGGTCAGCGAAGCCCAACTGCCGATCACCGAACTCCAGCCACCCTGCCCGCGCAATCCTTACGCCGTGAGCAAACTGTCGGCGGAATTCCTCAGCCTGCAGTGGGGTCTGAGCGAAGACTGGCCGGTGCTCGTCGCCCGCCCGTTCAACCACATCGGCACCGGGCAGAAGGACAGCTTCGTCATCGCCAGCGCCGCGCGGCAGATCAACCGAATCAAACAAGGCCTGCAAGCCCCGCAACTGGAAGTCGGCGACATCGACGTCAGCCGCGATTTCCTCGATGTCGGCGATGTGATTTCGGCTTACCTGGCGCTGCTGGAAAAAGGCACGCCGGGGCAGGTCTACAACATTTGCTCGGGGCGCGAGCAGAGCATCCGCAGTTTGATCGAACAACTGGGGGACCTCGCCCAGGTCGACCTGCAATTGATTCAGGACCCGGCGCGTCTTCGGCGCGCCGATCAGCGTCGCGTTTGTGGTAGCCCTGCCAAGCTTGCCCAGACCACAGGATGGACGCCTGAAATCACAACACAACAATCCCTGCGGGCGATCCTGTCCGACTGGGAGAAGCGAGTAAGAGAAGAATGACTAAAAGTGCACTGATCACAGGGATCACCGGCCAGGACGGCGCTTATCTGGCCAAACTGTTGCTCGACAAGGGCTACAAGGTTCACGGCCTGGTGGCCCGGCGCAGCAGCGATTCACGCTGGCGCCTGCGCGAGATGGGGGTCGAGGGTGACATCGTTTACCTGGACGGCGACATGGCCGATGCCTGCTCGGTGCAGCGCGCGGTGATCAAGTCGGCGCCGGACGAGGTCTACAACCTGGCGGCACAAAGCTTTGTCGCCGCCTCCTGGGATCAACCGGTGACCACCGGCATCGTCGACGGCCTGGGCGTGACCCACCTGCTCGAGGCGATCCGCCAGTTCAGCCCGCACACCCGTTTCTATCAGGCGTCCACCAGCGAAATGTTCGGCCTGATCCAGGCCGAGCAGCAGGACGAAAACACCCCGTTCTACCCGCGCAGCCCTTACGGCGTGGCCAAGCTCTACGGCCACTGGATCACCGTGAATTACCGCGAGAGCTTCAACCTGCACGCCAGCAGCGGCATCTTGTTCAATCACGAATCGCCACTGCGTGGCATCGAATTCGTGACCCGCAAAGTCACCGACGCCGCCGCCCGCATCAAGCAAGGCAAACAGCAGGAACTGCGCCTGGGCAATATCGACTCCAAGCGCGACTGGGGCTTTGCCGGCGACTACGTCGAAGCGATGTGGATGATGCTGCAACAGGACAAGGCCGACGATTACGTGGTCGCCACCGGCGTGACCACCACCGTGCGCGAGATGTGCCGGATCGCCTTCGATCACATTGGCCTGAACTACCGCGACTACGTGAAGATCGACCCGGCGTTCTTCCGCCCGGCCGAGGTCGACGTGCTGCTCGGCAACCCGGCCAAGGCCCAGCGTGTACTGGGCTGGAAGCCAAAAACCGATCTGGATACCTTGATCCGCATGATGATGGATGCGGACATGAAACGCGTTGCCAAGGAGTAGGCCATGCTGATTCCTGTGATTCTCTCCGGCGGTGCCGGGACCCGTTTGTGGCCGGTGTCGCGCGAAGGGCATCCGAAGCCGTTCATGACCCTGCCCGACGGCCAGTCGCTGCTGGGCAAGACTTATCGGCGGGCGGCGGGCCTGCTCGATGGTTGGGGTGACATCGTCACGGTGACCAACCGCGAGTACTACTTCCAGAGCAAGGATCACTACCAGGACGCGCAACTGGCCCGGCATCGCGGGCACTTCCTGCTGGAGCCGACGGGCCGCAACACCGCCCCGGCCATCGCCGCCGCCGCGTTGTCGCTGCAAGCCCTGCACGGTGACGACGCGATCATGGTGGTCATGCCGGCCGATCACCTGATCGTCAACGTGGATGCCTTGCACAGCGCGGTCAAGCACGCCGTGACGCTGGCCAAAAACGGTTATCTGGTGACGTTTGGCGTGGTGCCGACGGCGCCGGAAACCGGCTTCGGCTACATCGAGACCGGCGCCCCGCTGGACGACAAAGGCGCCGCCAGGGTGCAGCGCTTTGTGGAAAAGCCCGACCTGCAAACCGCGACGCATTACCTGGAAAGCGGCAACTTCCTGTGGAACTCGGGGATGTTCTGTTTCTCGGTGGCCACGGTGCTGGCCGAGCTACAAACCCACGCGCCCGAATTGCTGGAACAGACCCGCGCCTGCATGGCCGTCAGCGCAGCCGTGGAAACCGGTGGTTGCCTGCAACAGGAACTGTCGCCGGCGCTGTTTGCCGAGATCACCGACATCTCCATCGACTACGCGTTGATGGAACGCTCGGACAAAGTGGTCGTGGTGCCCGCCCAATTCGACTGGAGCGACATCGGCTCCTGGAGTGCCCTGGCCGCGCTGGTGCCGGCGGACGCACAAAACAACCGCGCCAGTGGCGACGCGATTTTCGTCGACAGCCATAACAACTTCGTCCAGAGCGAGGGCCGCTTGGTCGCTGCCGTGGGTGTGGATAACTTGATCATCGTCGACACCGCCGACGCCGTGCTGGTGGCCCATGCCGACCGCGCCCAGGATGTGCGCCGGGTGGCCAAGCAGCTCAAGGACGACAAACACGAGGCCTATCGCCTGCACCGCACCGTCAGCCGCCCGTGGGGCACTTACACCGTGCTCGAAGAAGGCACGCGCTTCAAGATCAAGCGCATCGTGGTCAAACCGGGCGGCAAGTTGTCGTTGCAAATGCACCACCACCGCAACGAACACTGGGTCGTGGTCGAAGGCATGGCCAAGGTCACCAACAACGGCACCGGCACCCATCTGGTGGCCAAGAACGAATCCACGTTCATTGCCGCCGGACACAAGCATCGCCTGGAAAACCCCGGGGTCATCGATCTGGTGATCATCGAAGTGCAAAGCGGCGAATACCTGGGAGAGGACGATATCGTCCGCTTCGAAGACCAATACGGCAGGACGGTTTGAATGCTGCTTAATCTGTACCGCTCGTTGTGGAACTACCGTGGATTCGTCCTCGGCAGCGTCAAGCGGGAATTCCAGGCGCGTTATCGCAATTCGCTGTTCGGTGCCCTGTGGACCGTCCTCAACCCACTGTCGATGATCGTCGTGTACACGGTGATCTTTTCCCAGATCATGCGCGCCCGCTTGCCGGGCGTGGATGACAGCCTGGCCTACAGCGTCTACCTGTGTGCCGGGCTGCTGACCTGGGGCCTGTTCTCGGAAATCACCACCCGCAGCCAGAGCATGTTTCTGGAAAACGCCAACCTGCTGAAGAAAATCAGCTTCCCGCGCATCTGCCTGCCGGTGATCGCCCTGCTCAACGCCGGGATCAACTTCGCGATCATCCTGGCGCTGTTCTTCGGCTTTCTGCTGATCAGCGGACGCTTGCCCGGCATGGCGTTGCTGGCGCTGATACCGCTGCTGATCCTGCAAGTGATCTTCGCCGCCGGGCTGGGGATGATCCTCGGCATTCTCAACGTGTTCTTTCGCGACGTCGGGCAGTTTTTCGGCATCCTCCTGCAATTCTGGTTCTGGCTGACACCGATCGTGTACCCGATCTCGATCCTGCCGCCGGGCATCCAGCATGTGATCGGGCTCAACCCGATGACTGCGCTGATGACCAGTTACCAGAACGTGTTCCTCTACAACCAATGGCCGGACTGGCACTCACTGATCCCGTTGCTGGTGGTCGGGCTGGTGTTCTGCGCGATGGCGCTGCGGCTTTTCCGCCAGCGTGTCGGTGAAATGGTGGACGAACTCTGATGGGACATATACGCGTCAGTGGCCTGGGCAAGGCCTACAAACAGTACCCGAACCGCTGGAGCCGGCTGTTCGAATGGCTGGTGCCGTTTTCCGGCACCCATCACCACCAGCACTGGATCTTGCAAGGGGTCGATTTCGAGATCCAGCCCGGTGAAGCCGTGGGCATCGTCGGCGTCAACGGCGCGGGCAAAAGCACGCTGCTGAAGATGATCACCGGCACCACCCAACCCACCTGCGGCCAGATTCAACTCGAAGGCCGAGTGGCCGCGTTGCTCGAACTGGGCATGGGTTTCCACCCGGACTTTACCGGCCGGCAGAACGTCTTCATGGCCGGTCAGTTATTGGGCATGCAGCTTGAAGAGATCGAAGGGTTGATGCCGGAAATCGAAAATTTTGCCGAAATCGGCGAAGCCATCGACCACCCGGTGCGCACCTACTCCAGCGGCATGCAAATGCGCCTGGCGTTCAGCGTCGCCACGGCGCGGCGCCCGGACATCCTGATCGTCGACGAAGCGTTGTCGGTGGGCGATGCCTACTTCCAGCACAAAAGCTTCGACCGCATCCGCAACTTCCGCAAGGCCGGCACTACCCTGCTGATCGTCTCCCATGACCGCTCGGCGATTCAGTCGATCTGCGACACCGCCATCCTGCTCGAAGGCGGGCGCATGGCCATGCGCGGTAAACCCGAAGAAGTCATGGACTACTACAACGCCATGCTCGCCCAGCGCGAAGGCCAGACCGTGCGCCAGGAAATGCTCGCCAACGGTCAGGTGCAAACCATCTCCGGCACCGGTGAGGCGCGCATTCTCAGCGTGCGCCTGCTCGACGCCCAAGGGCGCCCCGTGGAAGTGGCGGAAGTCGGCCAGCCAATGGTGCTGGAAGTGCAGACCGAAGTCCGCGAAGACATCGAACGGTTGATCCTGGGTTTCATGATCAAGGATCGCCTGGGCCAGGCCATTTACGGCATCAACACCCATCGTCTGGACAAACCGGTCACCGACCTGAGTGCCGGCGAGCGGGTCACCTTCCGTTTTGCCTTCGACATGCGCCTGGGCAAGGGCAATTATTCGATTGCCTTGAGCCTGTCACGCCTGGACTCGCACCTGGATCGCAACTTCGAATGGCGCGACTACGGCCTGGTCTTCCACGTGATCAACAACCGTCAGGAAGATTTTGTCGGCTGCTCGTGGCTGCAAGCGCAAACCACCATCACCCGCTCCAGTGACGCCGTTGTACACGCGGCAGACCCGCAGGTGTCGCCATGAGCCGACTGTTGGTGGAATGCACCTACGTCTTCGAGCACCCCAATGCCAACTCGGGCATTCAACGGGTGGTGCGCAATGTGATTCAGCAACTGCCGAAGGCTGACGAAACGCGCGAATGCATCCCGGTGGTGATGCTCGATGGCCGCCTCTATGAGGTGAAAAGCCTGGCGCCGTTGAACACGCCGAAAGTCGATTTGATGAGCCTGCGGGTGAAGCTGGAACAGTGGGCCAATACCTTCTGGATGCGCCACCGCGCACTGGAACGACGGCGCCCGTTCAGCCAATCGCATTTCGCCCGGCGCGTGCTGTATGTCGGTTGTCGCCTCTTTGCGTTTGCCTGCCTGAGTCTTCCGATGCGCCTGTTGGACCGGGTGCTCAAAGGCAAGCAGATCCCTGAGCGCTGCGTGCCGTTACAGCATCGGGCCGGCGATCAACTGGTGTTGCTTGACTCATCCTGGCACGCGAATTTTTTCCCGTTGGCCGAGCAACTCAAGCGCGACGGGGTCGGCATCGTTTCGGTGATCTATGACCTGATCCCGCTGACCCACCCGCAATTTTGCGACGCCGGGCTGGTCAAGGTGTTCAACGACTGGTTCGACTGGATCGCCCGCACGGCCGACGGCTATGTGGCGATTTCCACCACCATCCGCGATCAGGTGCGCCAGGAAATGCTGCGCCGCATCGGTGCGCAACAGGTCCAGCAGCGCTGGTTCGACTATTTCCACCTCGGTTCCGAACTGGACCTGACCGACCCCGTCGCCGAAGTTGATCGCGGTCTGTTGCAGATGTTCAAGAAGCCGGAACCGGTGTTCCTGATGGTCAGCACCATCGAGCCGCGCAAAAACCACGCGTACCTGCTCGACGCGTTCGAACGCGCCTGGGCTGCCGGGTCCAAGGCCCGGCTGTGTATTGCCGGGAAGATCGGCTGGAAGTGCGACGCGCTGATCGAGCGTATCCGCCAGCATCCGCAGCTGAATCACCGCTTGTTCATGTTCAACACGCTCTCGGACAAAAGCCTTGAGCACGCCTACTCCCACGCCACGGCGCTGGTGTTCCCGTCCTACGTCGAAGGTTTCGGCCTGCCGTTAGTGGAGGCCATGCAGCGCGGTTTGCCGGCGATGGGCAGCGATATTCCGGTGTTCCGGGAAATCGGCGGCGACTACATGGCCTATTTCGACCTGGCGGACCCGCAGAGCCTGACCGACCTGGTGACCGACATGGAGCGTTCCGGGGTGTTTCCGGCACCGCTGGCCCTCGAACACTGGCGCTGGCTGAGCTGGCGCGAGGCGAGTGCGCAATTGGTGCAACGGATCGAACGCAACCTCAACAGCCCGCTGCCAGAGCGTCAGTATGCGAATAGCCCTTAACGCCCGGATTCTCCAGGCCCCGCGCACGGGTATCGGCCATTACGTCGCCGAACTGGTGGGTGCCCTCGCCTGTGAGCCGGACGTTGAGCTGTCGTTGTTCCACGGCTGGGGCTGGAGCGCTTCGCTGCCTGAAGCGGCGATGCCCGGTTACTCGCGACTGACGCCACTGTTGCGGCAAATCCCCGGCGCTTATCAGGCCCGCCGCTGGCTGGCGCAGAAACGCTTTGATCAAGGCCGGTTGCAGGCCATCGACCTCTATCACGAGCCGAGCCTGTGGCCGCTGTCGTTCGACGGCCCGACCGTCATCACCCTGCATGACCTGACGCACCTGCATTACCCCGAAACCCAACCACCGGCCCGTTTGCGGGAAATCGAGCGGCGACTGGCGAATGGCGTGCAGCAGGCGCGGCTGATTCTGACCGACTCCCAGGCCATCGCCGACGAGGCCCGGGACTATTTCGCCCTGCCGGCCGAGCGTTTTGTCGTCGCGCCGCTGGGGGTGGCCGCGCGGTTCCACCCCCGCGAGCCCGACGCCATCGACGCCGTGCTCAAGGCCCATGGGGTCGAGGCTCGGGAGTATTTCCTGTGCGTCGGCACTCTGGAGCCGCGCAAAAACCTGACCTTGGCCCTGCGCGCCCATGCCTTGCTGCCCGAGGCACAACGCCAGCGCTTTCCGTTGTTGATCGTCGGCATGGCCGGCTGGCAGCGCGAGCAATTCAGCGACGAGTTGCGCCAGGCCCTGGCCGCCGGTCACGTGTGCTTGCTCGGCTATTTGCCGGATGAGGACGTGGCGCAACTGCTGGCCGGCGCGCGGGCGCTGATTTTTCCGTCGCTCTACGAAGGTTTTGGTTTGCCTGTGCTGGAGGCCATGGCCAGCGGCACGCCGGTGATGCTGGTTCGGCATTCGGCGATGCCGGAAGTCGCGGGCGCGGCGGGCAACTACATCGAACCGGACGATCCCCACGGCTTGCGTGATGCCATGAGCCGCTTGATCGACGACAAGACGCATTGGCAGGCCTGCCGAGAAGCGGGGCTGCAACAAGCGAAGCTTTTTTCCTGGGAGCGCTGCGCGAAAATTACCGCCCGCGCCTATCGCCAGGCTCTGAGAGGTTGAATGCGAGTTCTTCATTTTTACAAGACGTCCCTTCCCGATACCGTCGGCGGGATCGAGCAAGTGATCTTCCAACTCTGCGAAAGCTGTGCCCAGCAAGGCATAGAGGGCCAAGTGCTGTCCCTAAGCAGCGATCCAACACCACCCATGGTGCAAATCGGACAGCATGAAGTGCATCGGGCCAAACTCGATCTTCAGTTCGCCTCCACAGGATTCTCCCTGAGCGTCTTCAAAAAATTTCGCGAATTGGCGGCCGAGGCCGACGTGATCAACTATCACTTTCCCTGGCCGTTCATGGATGTAGTTCACTTCGCCAGCGGGACGCGTAAGCCCAGCGTTGTGACGTACCACTCGGACATCATTCGCCAGAAAACATTGCTCAAACTCTACCGGCCACTGATGAACCGCTTCCTGGCCAGCGCCGACCGCATCGTCGCCGCCTCGCCCAACTACCTGCACACCAGCGATGTGTTGCAGCAGTTTCAGGACAAGACCCGCATCATCCCCTACGGTTTGAACAAGGCCGGTTATCCACAGCCTGACACCGAACGCATGGCCCATTGGCGGCAGAAGCTTGGGGATAAGTTTTTCCTGTTTGTGGGCGTGATGCGCTACTACAAGGGTTTGCACATCCTGCTCGACGCATTGAAAGACGTGAACTATCCGATGGTAATCGTCGGCGCCGGCCCGAAGGAAATAGAACTGCATACCCAGGCCAAGGCGTTGGGTTTGCGCAATATCCACTTCCTCGGGCGGTTGGGGGATGAAGACAAGGTTGCGCTGCTGCAACTGAGCTACGCCATCGTGTTTCCGTCGCACCTGCGCTCCGAGGCGTTCGGCATTTCGTTGCTGGAAGGCGCGATGTACGGCAAACCGATGATCTCCAGCGAAATCGGCACCGGCACCAGCTACATCAATATCCACAACGAAACCGGGCTGGTGGTGCCACCGAGTAATCCACAGGCGTTCCGCGAAGCGATGCGTACCTTGTGGGAAAACCCGGTGCTCGCGGCGAACATGGGCATAAAGGCCGAAGCGCGCTATCGGCAGTTGTTCACCGCCGACGACATGGGCCGCAAGTGGACGGAGCTTTATCAAGAGCTACTGGAAGAAAAATCCCTGTCCTACGCCTGAGCCGCCATACCCCGTAGGAGCAAAGCTTGCTCCTACAGGTCAGAGATCGAGCACCAATGGCTGCGCACCCTTGGCCGGAATCGCACAACAAATCAGCACCTGCCCCTCCTCCGGAACTTCCGCCGGGGGCTGTGGATAATTCACCTGGCCGCTGATCAACCGGGTCTTGCACGTCCCGCACGAGCCGCCGCGACAACTGAATTCCGGGCGCAAGCCACGGCTTTCCGCCAACTCCAGCAAACTGCCGCCGTCCGGTTGCCAGCGCGCCTCTTTGGCCGAGCGCTGGAACACCACGGGCACCGAGGTCGTCGCGGCGGGCGGTTGCTCGATGACAATCGCGTCCGGGTCCAGACGCCGACGCAACGTCGACGGGCCAAAGGTTTCGGCGTGAATACTTGAATCGCGAATGTCCAGTTCCCGCAGGCTGTCGTACAACCCTTGGGTAAAACTGCCCGGGCCGCAGAGGACAAAATCCAGCTGATCGTAGTCTTCGACGTCGAGGATCGACTGGAGCAACGCCGTGTCGATGCGCCCGGTCAGGTCGAAGTCTTCGCCCTCCCGCGCCTCGGGTTCCGGTTGGCTGAGCAGGCGCGGCACGCGAACCGTATCGCCGGCGCCTTCGAGCAAACGGTCCAGCTCGGCGCGAAACGGTTGATCGGCCAGGGTCCGCGAACTCTGCAGGAAAAACGTCGGCCGAATGTGCCGCGTGCGCCAGCCCTGATAAACCACCTCGCGCACCATCGACAGCAACGGCGTGATGCCCACGCCAGCGGCCAACAACACCAATGGCCGACGTTCGTGGGGCGCCACGGTGAAATGCCCTTGGGGCGCTCGGGCTTCCAGCACGTCACCGACATGAATCTCGTCATGCACATGGGAAGACACCAACCCGTCGCGCTTCACGCTGATGCGGAAAAAATCGTCGGACGGTGCGCTCGACAGGCTGTAGGTGCGGATATGGGTCTGGCCGCCAATCGTGAAGCGCAACGGCAAATGCTGCCCGGCCTGGAACACCGGCAACCCGACACCGTCGGCGGGCGCCAGATAGACCGAGCGAATGTTCTGGCTTTCCGCTTCGATGCGCACCACCCGCAATGGCCGCCAAGCGTCCCCCAAAGCCTGGGCTTGCAGGCGCGCGGCGGCTTGTTCCCAGTTCCCGGTCATCAAACTGTTGGGCGACATGCCATCGAAGCGCCAGCGCAGGGCCAACGCCGCCGGACGCCGCACCAGGCGTTCAACCTCAAGCGTCCACAACCGCTCGGCACCTTGAAACGCCTCTATCTGCGGGCCATCGAGGATGACCTCGGTGCGTCCGCTGAGTTGCAGCAAGTCTCCGGAATTGAAGTCGATGAACAGCAAACCGGCCCGTGGATTGGTCAGCAGGTTGCCTAACGTGTTGAAAAACAGGTTGCCGGCGAAATCCGGAATCGTCAGGCGATTGCCTTCGATACGGACGAAACCGGGCTGGCCGCCGCGATGGGAAACGTCCACCGAGCGCTGGCCGTCGACGTCCACATAACTGGCGACAAACAAGGTGTCGGCCCCGGCGATCAGCGCTTTGGCCGCATCGTCCAGCCCGTTGAGGTGCTGCGCGATGCGGGTCGAGGGGTCGGCCAATGGCACAGTGCGGAACTGCCTGAGCTGAATGTATTGCGGGCAGTTGCCGAAAGACTGATCCACCGAAACACCGAAACCGCTCGCCGTCATCGTTCCGACCCGGCCATTGAGACGGTTGCGCCGCCGGGTGTGTAATTCGATACCGAGCAAACCGATGGCGGACCCGGCCTGCAACTGCGCAGGGTCGTCGGCGGCCGGCAAGCGATCGAACTGCAAGCTTGAAGGTTCGGGAGAATGGGCAAAACCTGGCGGCCCTTCGAGAATGCTCGCCCAGGGATGACCGTCGGCGTCCACCGCGCCGTATAGCATGAACGGCAGTTGCTGATAGAACTGGCGATGCTGGTCTGGCATCTCGCTGCGAATCACCCGACGGCCGAGGGTTTCCATCCGCTCGGCAACACCCACATGTTCCTGCAACTGCCGTTCGCCGGCATGCCACGGTGAATGTTCCATAACGCCATCTCCCGAAGTGCAATGTGGACGGCCCGACACAGTCGGGCCGCAAGCATCAGGCGGTTTGTTGCAGGCCGGCGACGGTGCGCGGCATGCCGACAAACCCCGGCAAGGCTTCGATGCGGGCCAGCCAGGCGCGGACGTTGGCGTAGTCCGCCAGGGACACATTGCCTTCCGGCGCATGGGCGATGTAGCTGTAGGCCGCGATGTCAGCAATGGTCGGCTCGTTGCCCACCACATATTGGTTGTTGGTCAGTTCCTGATCGATCACCTTGAGCAAGTCGTGTGAACGCGTGATTGCTTCTTCGGCGTCGTAGGGTGCACCAAACACAGTAATCAGCCGCGCTCTGCCGGGGCCAAAGGCAATTTGCCCGGCCGCCACCGACAACCAGCGCTGAACCTTGGCGGCTCCGACCGGGTCGGTGGGCAGCCAGCGACCGTTGCCATATTTTTGCGCGAGGTACACCAAAATGGCGTTGGAATCCGCCAGCACCACGCCTTGATCATCCAGTACCGGCACTTGGCCAAACGCGTTGAGCGCCAGGAATTGCGGCTGTTTGTGCTCGCCTTTGGCCAGGTCGACGAGAATCAGTTCTGTCGGCAGTTGCAGCAGGGACAGCATCAACTCAGCACGGTGAGCGTGGCCGGAACGGGGGAAGTTGTAGAGTTTGATGGCGTGCATGATCGACTCCGCTGGGTGGTGGCGCCGTTCAGATAATGATCAGCACCGATGGCAGACATCATCCACCCATCGCCAAAACAACAGAATAACCAGCAAACGCAATCTATTATTTCATCCAGCGCAACAAACCCTGCCCTACTTGTGGGAGCGGGCTTGCTCGCGAAAGCGGTGTGTCATTCAACCTTTATGCTGACTGATACACCGCTTTCGCGAGCAAGCCCGCTCCCACAGGTTTTCGCTTATCCCAGGGCCGGGTGTTCGCGCAGTGCCTTCACCATAAAATCGACAAAACTGCGGATGCGCGCCGGAGCCTTGCGCCCGCCCTGATAGACGATGTGGATCGGCAGCGGCGGCAGTTCGAAGTCGGCCAGCACGATTTCCAGCTCACCGGCCGCGACTTTGCTCGCCACTTGATAGGACAGCACGCGGGTCATCCCCAACCCCAGGGATACCGCCGTGATTGCAGCCTGATTGGCGGTGACCACCAGCCGTGGCTCCGGGCGAACACTGATGGGCTGGCCTTTATCGAGGAACGGCCAGCTCCGCAGTTGGCCAATGGACGAGGTAGCCACCACCGGCGCCCCGGACAAATCCTCAGGATGCCGAGGCCGGCCATGGGCGTTCAGGTAGGCCGGCGACGCACAGATCACTCGCCGCACCTCGCCGACCCGAATCGCGTGCTGATTGCTGTCCGGCAGTTCACCAATGCGCACGGCGACGTCGATGCCCTCCTCAACCATGCTCACCACCCGATCCACCAGCAAGCCGTTGATCGTGACTTCAGGGAATTGGTCGAGGTAACGCACCATCACTGGCGTGACGAACAACTCGCCGAACAACACCGGCGCGGTGATCGTCAATTGCCCACGGGGCTGGGCGTGACTGCCTGCCGCCGAATCCTCCGCTTCCTGCACCTCGGCGAGAATTCTCCGACAGTCTTCCAGATACCGCTGGCCCGCCTCGCTCAGGTGCACGCTGCGGGTGGTGCGCGTCAGCAGCAGCGTGCCGATGCGTTGCTCCAGCGCCGCCACTGCCCGGGTGACACTGGCCGCCGACATCCCCAAGCGCCGTGCCGCCGCCGAAAAGCCCTGGGCCTGGGCTACGGCGGCGAAGACCTGCATTTCCTGGAAGCGGTCCATGGGTAAACTCCTGAGCACTGAACAACCCTCGCCTAAGGGCGTGGAGGTCGCGGGAAGCGGATGAGCCGTGCAGTATTGCTGGCATTGCGATTATTGTGACGTATAACCCTGAACGTTCACGCGTTCATTTGCCGAGACCGTCCGCCGATGCCCTCCATTTATCAACTCAAACCCGCCTTCCAGAACCTGTTGCGACCGCTGGTTCAACGCTTGTTCGATAACGGCACCACCGCCAATCAAATCACCGTGCTGGCCGGGGTCATTTCGGTGGTGGTGGGCGTCGCGATTGCCTGCTTGGCCAATCATCCGTGGGTGTTTGTGCTGATTCCGGTCTGGATGATCCTGCGCATGGCGCTGAACGCCATCGACGGCATGCTCGCCCGGGAGTTCGGCCAGCAGTCGCGCCTCGGTGCCTACCTCAATGAGCTGTGCGATATCGTCGCCGACTGCGCGCTGATCCTGCCGTTTGCCTTGATTGCCGACGTGAGCGTGTTGATTGTGCTGTCGGTCACGCTGCTGGCCGTGTTCAGCGAGTACAGTGGCGTCCTCGGGCCGATGGTCGGCGCATCCCGGCGTTATGACGGGCCGATGGGCAAGAGTGATCGGGCGTTTGTCTTGGGCGTGGTGGCCACCGGCATCGCCCTCGGCTGGATCAACCCGTTGTGGATTAACGTTGTGTTTGGGGTGGTCGCCGTCCTGCTGGCTTACACCTTGATCAACCGGGTCCGCCAGGGCCTCAAAGAAGTGCAGGAAACAGCCCCTTCAGCGTAAGGGCCACACAGCATATGGAGCATGCAATGCGCGAAACCCAGACTCAGACCTTCACCACCCACGACGGCGTCGAGCTGTTCTACCGTCACTGGCCGGCCACCGCAGGCAATCCGGATGAACCGCGCAAAGCGGTGCTGCTGTTCCATCGCGGCCACGAACACTCCGGGCGCATCGCCCACTTGGTGGATGAACTGGACCTGCCCGGGTTCGACTTCTTTGCCTGGGACGCACGCGGCCATGGCCAGTCCCCCGGCGCACGCGGCGACAGCCCGAGTTTCGCCACCAGCGTGCGGGACGTGCAGACCTTTTGCGATCACCTGAACAGCGCCCACCAGATCGACGAAGAGAACATTGCAGTGATCGCCCAGAGCGTCGGCGCGGTGATTGTGTCGACCTGGGTCCACGATTACGCGCCACGCATCCGTTCGCTGGTGCTCGCCTCGCCCGCGTTCAAGGTCAAGCTCTACGTACCGTTCGCCCGTTCGGGCCTGGGGCTGATGCGCAGGTTTCGCGGCAACTTTTTCGTCAACAGCTACGTCAAGGCCAGGTTCCTCAGCCATGACCCGGAACGCGTGGCGTCCTACGACAGCGATCCACTGATCACCAAGGCGATTTCGGTGAATGTGTTGCTCGGTTTATACGAAGCCGCCGACCGCGTGGTGGCCGATGCCCAGGCGATCCAGGTGCCGACCCAGTTGCTGATTTCCGGCTCGGACTTTGTGGTCCATCGCAAACCCCAGGAACAGTTTTTCGAACGCCTGGGCAGCCTGAAAAAGGAAAAACACATCCTGCCGGGCTTCTTCCACGACACCCTCGGCGAGCGGGATCGCGCCGTGGCGGTGGCCAGCGCCAAGCGTTTTATCCTGCAAAACTTCGACTACCCGCTGGACCGCGCCTCGCTGCTGGACGCCGACAAAATCGGCCTGACCTGCGCCGAATCCGAATCCCTCGCCGCGCCGCTGCCGCACAACTCGCTGCGCGACCTGTACTGGCGTATGACCCGCGCCAGCATGCGCCTGGGCAGCAAACTGTCCGATGGCGTGAAACTGGGCTTCGACACCGGTTTCGACTCCGGCAGCACCCTGGATTACGTGTACCGCAACCAGCCCACCGGCAAGGGTGGACTGGGGCGGATGATTGACCAGAACTACCTGAATTCCATCGGCTGGCGCGGTATTCGCCAACGCAAACTCAACGTCGAAGAACTGCTGCGCCTGACCATGGCCAAACTGCGCGACGAAGGTCGCCCGGTGCGCATCGTCGACATCGCCGCCGGTCATGGCCGCTACATTCTTGAAGCCTTGCAAGGCGTGAGTCCGCTGCCGGAATCGATCCTGCTGCGCGATTACAGCGACATCAACGTGCGCGACGGCGGTGCGTTGATCCGCGATAAAGGCCTCGGCGGCATCGCGCAATTCGTCAAGGGCGACGCGTTTGACCGCGCTGATCTGGCAGCGCTGGAGCCGAAGCCGACACTGGCGGTGGTGTCCGGGTTGTATGAGTTGTTTGCCGACAACGGGCTGGTCGGCGGTTCGCTGGCGGGCCTGGCCGAAGCGGTGGAACCCGGTGGTTATCTGGTCTACACCGGCCAGCCGTGGCACCCGCAACTGGAACTGATCGCCCGCGCCCTCACTAGCCACCGCCAAGGCCAGGCCTGGGTGATGCGTCGGCGCAGCCAGGCGGAAATGGATCAACTGGTGGAAGCGGCAGGTTTCCGCAAGATCACCCAGCGTGTGGATGAATGGGGGATCTTCACGGTGTCTCTCGCACAACGGGTGCAATGATGCTCCAAGCGCCAAGGGAACCGGGATTACTCAAACCAGCAGTGCTCTGGTTGTTGCTGCTGGCGCCGCTGTTTTTCGCCAGCTACGGCTTTGCCACGTGGGTCACCAACCAGCGCAGCGACGTCGGCACCTTCGTGTTCGAGTGGGAAAGCGCCATGCCCTTCTGGGCGTGGACCATCGTGCCCTACTGGACGATTGATCTGCTGTACGGCTTTTCCCTGCTGCTGCCCAACAGCCGCCACGAGCTCAAACGCCACGCCTTGCGGCTACTGAGCGCTCAGGTGATTGCGGTCAGTTGCTTCCTGCTGTGGCCGCTGCGCTTCACCTTCGACCGGCCGGAACTGGACGGGGTGTTCGGCTGGCTGTTCGCGGTACTGGCCGGGTTCGACAAACCGTTCAACCAGGCACCGTCGCTGCACATCGCCCTGTTGGTGATTTTGTGGGTGATGTATCAACGGCACACCCAAGGCTTTTGGCGCTGGGTGGTGCACGGTTGGTTCGCGTTGATCGGGATTTCGGTGCTGACCACTTATCAACATCACTTTATCGACTTACCCACAGGTGCCCTCGCCGGTTGGCTGTGCGTGTGGTTGTGGCCGCTGGATCGGCCGAGTCCGTTGAGCAGCCTGCGACTGGCCAAGGATTCGAAACGTTGGCGGTTGGCCCTGCGATATGGCGTCGGCGCTGCGATTTTCGCGATCCCGGCCTTTGGCCTGGGCGGCGGGTGGTTGTGGCTGATCTGGCCCGCCGTGGCTTCATTCATGGTCGCGCTCAATTACGCGTTGTTCGACGCCGCCGGTTTTCAGAAACGCGCCGACGGACGCCTGAGCCCGGCGGCCCGTTGGTTGTTTGCGCCTTACGTCGCGGCGGCGTGGATCAATTCACGGCTGTGGACACGCAAGCATCCACAGCCCAATGAGGTTGTGGATAACGTTTGGCTCGGTCGCCTGCCCGACGCGGATCAGTTGGCGCCGTTTAACGCCGTGGTCGATCTCTGCGCCGAACTACCACTGAATCCAAGTGGCCGCGCTTATCAAAGTATTCCGGTGCTCGACCTGACCGCGCCCAGCGCTGAGCAATGCCTCGCCGCCGCCCAAGCGATTGAACAATTGCGCCAGCACGGCCCGCTACTGGTGTGCTGCGCGTTGGGTTATTCACGCAGTGCCACCGCCGTGGCTGCGTGGTTGCTGCACAGCGGACGAGCAGCGACAGTCGATGCCGCCGTGACGATGATTCAAGCCGCACGCCCGCACGTGGTGTTGCACCCGGCCCATCGCCAAGCCCTGGAGCACGCCTATGTCGGTTGATATGGAATTGCACGTGGTCGCCAGTCTGCTGCGTCGGGGTCGCAGCCTCGATCAGTTATCCACAGGGCTGACGCTGCTCGGTGTGGTGTTCGGGCTGTTGCAACTGCTGTTGATCACCCCGGTGGCGCTGGGCCTGCTGCTCAGTGCCTGGCTGATCGTCGTCGGTTTGTTGCAAAAATACTGGGCACTGCGCGTCGCGTTCGACGCGGACTTGTTCGATGCCGTGGCCCAAGACGCTGACGCCGTGCCGCACCGCACTGTCGATCTCGATCAAGCCTTGCACAGCCTCGGCCTGCATCCGGCCAATCGTGCCGGGCGGCCCTGGGCCGAGCGTCAGCGCGGGGCGCTTAAACTGCTGCGCAATCAGGCTGTCCTGGTGGCAGCCCAAGTGCTGCCGACATTGGCCATCATCCTGGCCAGCCCCTGGCTGTCCTTCGCCGGATAAGGAAATCGTTTATGTTCGAACCCGTGGTCGCCACCCTCATCACCTCCATGGCCCGCACCGTCACCGGCGCCCGCAGCCTGTGGATGGGCTGCGCGCCGGAACCGGTGCAGCGGATTTATTTCGCCAACCACAGCAGCCACGGCGACTTCGTGCTGCTCTGGGCCTCGCTGCCCCCCGCCCTGCGCAAACTCACGCGGCCCGTCGCCGGCAGCGACTATTGGAACAAAAGCGTCGTGCGCCGCTACATCATCAACCGCGTGTTCAACGGCGTGTTGATCGACCGCGAGCGCAAGGAGCCTGTGGATAACCCCTTGCAGCCCATGCTTGATGCTCTGGAGAACGGGGATTCGCTGATTATCTTTCCCGAAGGCACGCGCAATCTGGAGGACGGTCTGCTGCCGTTCAAAAGCGGTCTGTATCACTTGGCGAAAAGTTACCCACAGGCCCAAGTGATTCCGGTGTGGATCGCCAACCTCAATCGCGTCATGCCCAAGGGTCGAGTGCTGCCACTGCCGCTGTTGTGCACCACCAGTTTCGGCGCCCCTTTGCAGTTGGAAGAAGACGAGAGCAAAACGCAGTTTCTGACCCGCAGCCGCGACGCCCTGCTGGCCCTCGCCCCGGAGCATTCCTGACATGGATAGACAAACCCTGATGCTGTTCGGCGGGATCGGCATGATTCTGGTGCTGGCCTCGCTGATCGGCCTGATCCTCAAACTGCGCACCCGTGGCACGCCGAACGCAGTGGTCGACAACCTCAACGCCCGCATCAACGCCTGGTGGGTGATGGTGGTGGTGATCGGCATCGCGTTTTGGCTGGGCACCGGCGCGGTGATCCTGCTGTTCTACGCGGTGTCGTTCTATGCCCTGCGCGAATTCCTCACCCTCACGCCGACCCGTCGCAGCGACTACCCGGCGCTGGTCGCGGCGTTTTACCTGGCGTTGCCGCTGCAATACCTGCTGATTTATTTCGATTGGTACGGACTGTTTTCGATCTTTATCCCGGTGTACGTGTTTCTGCTGCTGCCGATCCTCGCGTCCCTGGGCGGGGACAGCACGCACTTCCTCGAACGCGCCTCGAAAGTGCAGTGGGGCTTAATGATCGCGGTGTTCTGCGTGTCGTTCGTGCCGGCGCTGCTGACCCTGGACATCGTCGGATATGAAGGCCGCAACCTGCTGCTGATCGCTTACCTGGTGATCGTGGTGCAACTCTCGGACGTGTTGCAGTACGTGTGCGGCAAGCTGTTCGGCAAACACAAAATCGCCCCCAACCTGTCGCCGTCGAAAACCGTCGAAGGCTTTGTCGGCGGCGTGCTGCTGTCGTCGCTGATTGGCGCGGCGTTGTGGTGGACCACGCCGTTCAACCCGTGGCAGTCGTTCTTGATTGCGTTGCTGATCAACCTGCTGGGCTTTGCCGGCGGCATCGTGATGTCGGCGATCAAGCGCGATCGCGGCGTCAAGGATTGGGGCCACATGATCGAGGGGCATGGCGGGATGCTGGATCGACTGGATTCGGTGTGTTTTGCCGCGCCGATCTTCTTTCATCTGGTGCGCTACTGGTGGACTTGAAATAGCCGGCCTTATCCGAGGCAAAAAAAGACCGCAGCCAAAGCTGCGGTCTTTTTGTTTCTGGTTATCAACAACATAGTTTGACACAGCCCCTCCCGTAAATCGGGGTCTGTAGGATGATTCGGGGTAAAGGCAACAGCAACATAGATTGACACAGATGGGTCGCACTTCAAATACGGGGCTCGATTGGTAACAACATAGATTGACACTACATCGAGAGCGTTCATTCAGGCCGAAACATTATGTGAGCGCGACCGGTCACTCACCTGTGCGGAAATAGCGTTTTTTCAGCACAGGCTCAGTGCGATGTCTAAATCCGTGCGCAACCTTCGACCGGTCCCCATCACGCTTCACCTCGCGCCGAGAAAAAGTCGTAGAAGGACACGACCGCCAAAACGGCCGTATTCAAAACATTTTCCAGACTACACCCGCTGAAAGTTGAAGCGATGAATCCAGACCAAAGGGAAAGCCTGGAAAGGAAAACCCCCGTAGATACGGGGGTTTGAGCCTTGTGTCAATCTATGCTCATGAGTGTCAAACTTTATTGTTTTGTGTCAATCTTTATTGTTCAAAACCAGTTTCTGTGATGAAACAATAAAGATTGTCACAGTGCCCCGCGTATTCCGGGGCCCGTAGGTCATTACAAAGCTAGCTCCATAAAAATAAAGTTTGTCACAAAACTCAAAATCTCCAAAAAAACGGCTCCATTGCAAACAATAAAGATTGTCACAAGGCCTTTGGGGTTACGAAATTCGTAAAGAGATGCGCTGGAACCGTTGGCAACGCACACCACATAGCTCGCCGATTCATTACGGCATGTCGAGGTAGGCGGCACCTGGGCACAGCGCCCAAACACACCGCTCATCAGATGGTCGTCCACCTTTGGTGGTCACGTTAACTCGATTCGGCGTCCACACGGGCACACCGACAGAACTGAGCGTCAGCGTCAGCGTCAGCGTCAGCGTCAGCGTCAGCGTTGAGCTTCGCATCGGTTGTTTGCTCATGCAAAGCCGGCAAGCCATCTGCCATTCGGATACGGCGCAACCTCCATACTCAGCTGTGAGCGGCCCGTACTGGTGCTTCCCGTGACGCTCCCGACGAACACGCTGCTCCCCCCATTCTCTTCCGGTTTGGATCCCGTATGATGGCTACTCGCTATGCTGCGGCGTGCTAGATCAGCATTCGGGATCATCGACTAATCGAAAGGAACAGACATGCCCAACGAAGTGTTGTCCACTGCGCAGCTCAAAGAGCTAGTGAAGCAAGTAGTGGTTGCCCAGGGCAACAACTTCATCAAAGACCTGCTGCGTGCCACTGATAGCAAAATCGGCGCCACCAAGCAGGACTTCGTCCAGAACCTGGACGGTGCCATCGACGAAGGTCGCTTGACCCAGGCCCGCCTGGAGGCTTGGCTTGCAGAGGTCGAGGGCTGGGGCGATCAGTATGTCTACGTGCTATCGCCGCCGGCGATTGATGCTGCAGCGCTAACTCGAGCCATCAACGCGAGCCCAGTCGCTCACCTCAACGATGCTGCGGCTAGCCCGGAGTTTCCAGAAGACCTGGAGCTCAAGCAGATTGCAGTGGATGGCCAGCATTTGTCGATGGTGTGGCACCAAGGCAAGGAAGCATGGAACCGCTGGTCACGGAAGGATTACGAGGAGGAGGAAGGGGTTGAACGGTACCGATACGTTGCCTACCGGCAACGCCTTGATCGAAGCGTCGTTCGATTTGAGTGGCGATTCGGCGACGAATACTGCCTTGTCCTCATCCACCGTAATCCTGAGATCAAGCACCATGACGTTTTTGAGGCCGTTGGAGAGATGCTCGCGCGATTCGGGTGTGGCAACTTGCCTGTAAGGCTCGTGCCGCTTACGCAGGCTATCCGGACGTCAGCCCAGAGGATTAATGGCGTGCAATCGACCCGGTTTGAGCAGGATGCCGGCTACGTCGAGGTTGGCTCTAACTTACCGGGAATGGGGATCGAGGCGGTAGGGCCCGTGCGAGTAGTTTTGCAGGCCGTGGACACGAACCAGTTTGCCAGGGCGCAAGGGATGCTCAATTTCGTCTCTCTGGAGCACGGGACGAGCCGTGACCTCTCCGTGGAGGTGTTCGGCGCCGAGGCAAAATTGAGAATTTGGGCTCAGTGCAAGCGTGAGGACGTGCTGGTGATTCTCCGATTGATCTGGGGGTACAACGCACCGTGACTACCGCTGAGGATTCACCAGAGGAGCGATGGGCCAGGGAACTCAGTTGTCGGGTTGAACTCGGTGAAAACATCGAGTTTTCCGCAGCTTTACTCGCACGCCAATTGGGTGAGTCTGATGTTGTTCGCCTTGAAGCGTTCCTTACCAAAATAGTGGGGTGGGGCTCGGCCATCGGGTTTACCGCTTTCATTTGCCCTGTTGACAGCTGCCGACGGACACTTCCGAATGGGGTTGACCCCGTCGCCTGTCCATACTGTAAGACAAACTTTGTCGAGGCTGACGCAAAAGCCATTCCTGAGCAATATTTTCGGCTCACCGCCGTTATCAGTCGCGACATTCGCTGGATGGTCGTCATCCATGGGATGAACAGCCGTGCTCCCTGGCAGGAGACGTTCAGTTGGGAGATCGCTAACCAGCTAAAGTACTCCGCGCCGGTACTAATCTACAAGTACGGTTGGGCAACGGTCGAAGTCCTTTTGGCACCCGTGCATCGCCGGATGGCCCGTAAATTAGGTGAGCGATTTCGGACTGCAATTGAGGCGGCGCGGTCAATGGGACGGCCCGACCGTCCTGACGTTGTTGCCCATAGCTTTGGGACACGCCTCTTCTCGTTAGTGCTTGAAGATCCCGGCTTTGCGGACTTGAAGTTCGGACGAGTCATCACTGCCGGGAGCATCATCACGCCCAACTTCGATTGGGATCGCCACTTGGCAGAGAAGCGGGTGGAAGCGGTGATGAATCACGTCGCTGCCAAGGATGGATCTGTGCCATTCGCTCAATGGTGCATTCCCGGGTCAGGCCCGGGTGGGAAAGTCGGTTATACGAGCCGGGCGGTTATAAACGTTCGAAACGATGCTTTTGGTCATTCCAGTTTTTTCAGACCGGAGAACCTTGGTGGCCTGATTCGAAAAAACGGCCTCTGGCACAGCTTCCTGACGCGTCCGCTTGGGCCTTTTAGACCGGAAGGTTGCTTTGTGAAGGAGGGCTCGTGGAAACCGCCTTCTCTTTGGCTGGTCGCAGTGCCACGCATCCTTGGATTCTTAGTGTTCGTAGGTGTAGGGATATTTTCCTGGCTAAGGCGCTTTGTCGATCCGTAGCGTGTTGGCGCTGATGCGATTTTGACCCATAGGTCAATTCGGCTTGAGCGACAACACGTCCCGAATCACCTAATACTACCTAGACAACAATACCGCCCATATATACAGATAATGCGGAAGTAGCTTCCCCGGTCGGCCAAGCAACAGGCGCCCTTGATCGCCCGCCCTTAGCCGAATTTAGGCGCGGTCAGGTTTGAATTGCGACCGTACCGTCTGCGTTGACCAGCAAGGTTGCCATCTTCCAGTCGCCCAAGTGCACTCCATGCGTAGGCGGGTTTACCACGAGAGTGCTGTTCCCGAGGGTGATACGGCCGCGCAGGTGTCCCGCTGGAAAATGGCCCGGCTCGCTATAATTACGCACGATGACTTCGTAGCGCTTTGCATTGAGTTGGTAGATGTTGATCATCTCGACGCCAGGTCCCTCTCGCACGTCTTCGAGTAATTGCGCGAAAAACCGCGCCTTCAGCCCTCCCCGGTTTCTGAAATCAACCATGACTTGCTCATTGCTCGTGTCGAGATTAAAGGCAAGTGCCAGGTCGATGTCTTGCAGGGTCTCGTCCCACTCCACTTCCAACGACACCTGTGGGTGCGCTAACTCTCCTACCGGTATGACAACGTTAGTAGCATCAGCGCGCGGTTGCGAACGCTGCTCTGGAGTCGATGACAGCGTCGCGGGTGCCGAAAACAGCGTTGTCCGTAAGAATTCTTGCAGCCCATCCGAAGCGTTCGGTACCGCATCTCCAATGAACCGTGCGCGATTGCGAACCTCAGGCTCTACGGCATCCAGTAATGCTGCCTCGGTCACCGGGCCATGGTTAACCACCAATACGGTCGCAAAACAGCAACTGCGCGCATAATCGTTAGCTGCACTGGAGAAGTTGGAAGTGCTTTGCTGCAGGTAATGCTTGCACTCAACCACCAAGCGGGTGGCATCGTTCGTTGTTGCCGTCCCACCTTCACGAAGCACCCTGAAGTCCGGCTGGATGGCGCGCTTGCGTTTGCGGCTTGCCCCCACCAGTTCACTGCGTACCTCACAGTGAATGGAAAAATGCTCGCCATGCGCCTCGTAACTGGCCAACGAACTACCCCCAAAGGCGAACGACAGCACCCTATCGCGAGGATGGAATTCAAGTTTGCTTGCGTGCTGCTTGGCGACGTTCAGCAGGCGTGTCCCGACCCAGACCGAATAGAGCTCATGGCGTCGTTTCCAGGTCGGTAGGTTCAACAGGTCGAGTAACTCCTGGTAGCTCTCATCGATCCACTGTTGCTTGACCGGTATCAATTCCACCGCCCGCATAAGTATTTCGAAAGTACGGTCTTGGTCCAGGTCCCGTGTGCTCAGGCCGTCCTTGATGAAGTTGATACTATCGACAATTGAAACATCCCAAAAATCGGTTGCATCCACGATCCTATCGAACTCTTCCTGTTGCTCCGCAGTCCTGGGGGTGCCTTGCCGTTGCTCATTTAGGCGACGAAAGTTGCCTGTCCGCGATAGCCCAACGGAGCTGCAGCGCTGCAGAAAATCTGCCACGGCGGCTTCCAACGCGAGCAAAGGCACATGAAACCTTGCAGGAGCAGATCTGGCATTGACCTGAGGCGCGTCTGGCAGGCTATCGTCCGGGCGATTTTCCCAATGGAAGCGGAGGTCGGACAGTATGTTACTGATTTGCCAACGCTGTTGCTGTGACAACGGTACGAAGCGGCTGGCGCACACCCGACGCGTACGCTCCTCATACGCTTGGAACTGCTCAAGGGTCAACCTCAGCGGGCCTGCCACCGCATCAAAGTTGAATTCGAACTCAAGGTTGCTTTCGCCCAAGGTACCCTCTGCCATGACGAGCGTTTCGAGAATCTCGTTCATCATGGCCGCAAAGCCCTTCTGCGATTCCAATACGGCAATCAGCAAGCGCTCCACCGTCACCGTCGGTGCAGGTAAATCCTGGTCAGCCTCTAGTAAGGCTCTGATCGTTTGGTATGCCCCGGCGGTGCCGCTGGCGGGGTCCAGTTGCTGGAGAACGGCCAGCTCCATATCAGCATCCCGCCCCGGCTTTTGTTTAAGCCGAAGCTCTAGGCCAGCCTGTTTGATCAAACGAGCCCATAGTTGGCTGGGTGTCAAATTCTTTGCGCTTGGCATTGCTCATCCGTGGCATGTTGAAGAAGGTGCAAATGCTAAAGCCATATCACTATAGGATGTCAATGTGCCAGCCCGCTGCCGCCTGAGGATCTGTGCTTTTTACTCTCACTTCGCCTTACCTACTTGTCACGGCACGGCGAAATGAATTCGCGATAGCTGATCCTCCGCATGAAAGCCTCACTGATCTGCTGCAAAGTTGATTAGCCAAAAAAACAAAAGCCCAGCTGATAGCAGGGCTTTGGGTTCAACGTAAACTCACAGGGAGCTTGGCGGGAGAGTCATCGACGACGGGTTAATTGGAGCAATGTTGTAGCGCTCAGGCTGAACGGCTCCAGACTTTACAAGGCGATCATAACGGTCGTTGATCGCTGAAAGGCGCTGGGATCTCTCCCCCGAACGGATTACCGACTCGCGTTCAAGCGCTTCTGCTGTACGGTTTGCAAGCGTCGTCATGGCATCCCTCCCTAGCTGGTTATGTGTAGTGAAGCATGAAAGCAGATCGCTGACGTTCTGCGTGCTCAGCGATCAGTTCTGAATAAACGCGCAGATTCTGCCTGAGTTCTTGATCATCAGTATAGTCTTCGATCTTTAGCTTCAGACCACCGGTTAACGTGTTGATTCCGATCATTCTGCCGTGCGAATGCCAACGGTTGTTATCGCTGAGATCTTTTGCAATTTGTTCGGCACGGGCCTCTTTTTCTGCTTCGGATACGGCCGTGCCCGGATTGGTACAACCATGGACTGTCCAGTCTTTGAATTTATATTTCACAAGCCAGAGTTTTAGCAGACTAACGGAGAGATCCCTGGCTTGTTCATAGCGACGAAGAGTCGCGAGATCCAGACGCTGTAGCATCATGAACTCTGCATCAGTGAGGCTCCCAGCCGCAGATTTTTCGATGAGTTGATTCACCTTGTCGATGTAACCGAGAGCAGGGACAAGCTGCCCATCTGCCAAGGGAACCTGCGGATCAATGGGGCCGAGCGAGGAGGTGTAGTCCATGAAAATTTTATCGCCGGACATACAAAAAATTGTACCAGCGGACATCGCTGCCGTAGGTACCACGAAAAAGACTTCATTAAAATGATGTCGAGTTACCTCAACCATTTTTTCAACAGCTTCAACCACCCCGCCTGGCGTAGCTATGACGATGCAAATTCGGTTCGGATTTTCTGTATCGGCGCGATGCTGAACTAACTCTTCGATTGCATTCACGTACGCGCTTTGGACTGCAGGGTGTATGGGGCCGGAATATGCCAGCAATGAGCATCCGAAGTGCTTCGCAATCAGCCCCCGATAATGAGTCAACGCAATGAGAATGTGATTATCAAGACTAGGCACATTAGATCCCTGAGTTCTCTCAACTCGACAGTCCAAGACACTTTTACTTAAGCCACCTTAGCTGGCAATTTGAGGTCATGCCATTTTTCCGCTGCGCCACGCAGTCCGCTCCCACAGGAGGTTCGCGTAATCCAGGGGCGTGATATGTCTGCATTAAACACGCCGGCCGGCTTGGCGCCAGCCTTTCATGGAGCATTTATCAATAGTGCTGGCTACGAATCGATGTGCTCAATCCTGATGATAACCTCGCTTGGAATTATTCGGCCTGAGCTGGGCCGGATTGAAACTTCGCGTTCTTCAGGATACTTCGGCTGTTGAGATTCGATGGCTACCAAGCCGTGCTGTTCGAACAGTGTGTCATCGATCCAATAAACGACTCCTGGTACGGTGTTACCGTCTCTATCATGGGTAGCGAAATACTCTGCCGTCTTCTTATCTCGAGTTGTCGAGATGAACGCAGAGCCCCATGTCCCCGTCTCGATCTGTTGAGCATTCACGGCATTTTCCTCGGAGGCCCCATATGTGAAGGTTCCGTCATAGCGTGCTTTGCCGTCATGCAAGGGGATAATTTCCCCCTGATCACCGTTTACCTTGATTGTGCCCGCTGATTCGGTATGGATCGCGAGCGAGACGCCTCTGTAGAGCATGTTTATTCCTCTAGGTGATGAAGTATCCAAACCGTGGAGACCAGAGTGGATACCGCTCGATCTGGTCAGCGCCAGCGACATATCAAAACTCAACATGGATCGGCTCGACAAAACCTGACATTGGGTCGTGGAGGATGGCTGAGCGGGAATCGAGGATAATACCGGCGAGGCGCCGCAAGAGTGGTTGCCGGGAAGCGAAGCTGGCAAAGGGCTAATTTTCGTCCTCTGCCATTGTCCATCCGGCGACGTACAAAATATGAGATGGGTCGTTCTGATGAGGAGGGCTCGTGTGAGCATCTAACTTCACTTGATCGCGTCTAGTTTTCGGCGGGGGTGGCATTGTGCTTTTGATTCCGAGACCAATTTTTGGCGATGCGTTCCAGTCCTCAATCGTTTTGCTTGGCGTGGGCTTTGCTCTACGTAGTTCTTTAGCTAGACGACGTTCTGCTTTGCTCGGACTCTGATCCGGCCCTTCCTGCCCCAAACGGCGCCGCTCTTTCTTGGTGAGCCGCTGAGCGGTATTTGGAGTAGCTAGACTTGGTTTTGGCCGGGTCTTTTCTGTGAAAGCAATTATTCGGGCGGCTAATATCGCGAATCCTTCCTGTCCTTGTAAGGCGACCATTGCCTTATAAAGCACGCAGTATTGCTGCCACTCGCTGTAGTCGGTGAAATCTTGGCGGTCCATGCCTATGGCATAGATGTAACCATAGAGGCTTCTGGGAAGCCTCGAAGATTCGATCGCACTGATTTGTCGAGCAAGGAACTTGCTGTTCATTAGGCTTTAGCCCCCGTTAACTGCATAGCCCAGACCCGCACTTATCTTCCTCCAGTCCATCCAATTGCTTAGAAGGGGCGAGCGGGTATCAATGTGCCAACGAGCGGCACCCAGCGTTTCCATTCAGCTTGCTTGATGTTTGCAGCGCGAGAGCTCTCTACCATCGTCTGCGATCGAGTATCCGCACTCATAATTACTGATCAGGATGTCCGCTTCCTGTTCACCGTCCGCACCTCCATAGATCGTGTGCGACTGGCGGCCAGCCAGTGGATATCCACATTTCGGGCAAACGAAATCGCTTTCACGGATCAATTCGGACAGGGCGGACAGCTTGTTTTGAATACCGCGAAGCTCCTCTTCCTTCAAGTCGATCTCTATGCGATGCATGTCCCCGTCATTTTTTAGACGGCCAATTTCCTCTTGGGTAACCTTGATCCGATCATTGAGGATGGATACCAGTGTGTCGGACGTCTGAGCTTTTAACGCTGCAATCTGCTCGTCCTTATTGATCAGACGTTCTTTGAGCAACTGGATCGCTGCATCCTTGGCCTGCACCAAGACGTTATAAACCGTGAAAAGGGCGATGATGAAGGTGACGATTGAGGCGATCTGCGTGTAAAAAATTATTTCGTTAGTCATGGCCATTTCCCGAGCCGATATTTCCGTTTCCGCAGCTTACCTCGGCAACCCTGCTTAACGGCAGCCTTAGCTCGACTTCAAGCCTCGGCAAATTGTTTCGCACCGTTCGTAGGTCCTTGGCGTTTATCCATGCGTCGCTACAGCCAGTCCCCTACCTCAGCAAGTACGACATACGCTGGAGGCGATCGAGCGTTGCCGTCTTTGATGGGATTGGGTGTTGAGGCCTATGCCGAATTGACCCACGTGCCGACACAAGAATGCCACACCTCCAAACCGGCACAAGCCCTGCTTAGGCGATGTGTTTCAGGGGTCCGACTGGGCTGGGACATCTCGGCAACTGGGTCAATTCGACGTCAGCGCCAACACTTGTGACAACCTTTATTTATTGCAGACAGTTTCTGCATCCGCTGTGGATAACTTATTCCACCGTCACCGACTTCGCGAGGTTACGCGGCTGGTCAACGTCGGTGCCCTTCAAAACAGCCACGTAGTACGACAGCAACTGCAGCGGGATGGTGTAGAGGATCGGCGACAGGATGTCGTGGATGTGCGGCATCTGCACCACGTACGTACCTTCGCCATTGGTCATGCCGGCCTTTTCGTCCGCGAAGACGATCAACTGGCCACCACGGGCGCGGACTTCCTGGAGGTTGGATTTCAACTTCTCCAGCAGTTCGTTGTTCGGCGCCACGGTGACCACCGGCATGTCGTTATCCACCAGCGCCAATGGGCCGTGTTTCAACTCGCCGGCCGGATAGGCTTCGGCGTGGATGTAGGAGATCTCTTTGAGTTTCAGCGCGCCTTCCATCGCCACCGGGTATTGCGCGCCACGGCCGAGGAACAAGGTGTGGTGCTTGTCGGCGAACAGCTCGGCGATTTTTTCCACGGTGCTGTCCATCGCCAGGGCTTCGCCCAGACGGGTTGGCAGGCGACGCAGTTCTTCCACCAAAGTGGCTTCGACCGCTTTGTCCAACGTACCGCGCACTTGGCCCAGGGACAGGGTCAACAGCAGCAGGCCCACCAACTGAGTGGTGAAGGCTTTGGTCGAGGCCACGCCGATTTCGCGACCGGCCTGGGTCAGCAGGGTCAGGTCGGATTCACGCACCAGGGAGCTGATGCCGACGTTGCAGATCGCCAGGCTGGCGAGGAAACCCAGTTCCTTGGCGTTGCGCAGGGCGGCCAGGGTGTCGGCGGTTTCGCCGGACTGGGAGATCGTCACGAACAGGGTGTCGGGCTGCACCACCACTTTGCGGTAGCGGAATTCGCTGGCCACTTCGACCTGGCACGGAATACCGGCCAGTTCTTCGAGCCAGTAACGGGCAACCATACCGGCGTGGTAGCTGGTGCCGCAGGCGACGATCTGCACATTGCGAACCTTGGCGAACAGCTCGGCCGCTTGGGGACCGAATGCTTGCACCAGCACTTGTTGCTGGCTCAGACGTCCTTCCAGGGTGCGCTGTACAACCGATGGCTGCTCGTGGATTTCCTTGAGCATGAAGTGGCGGAACTCACCCTTCTCGGCGGACTCGGCACTGTCGCGGTATTGCACGGTTTCGCGCTCGACAACTTTGCCGTTAACGTCCCAGATTTGTACGCTATCGCGACGAATTTCGGCGATATCGCCTTCTTCCAGGTACATGAAGCGGTCGGTGACCTGTCGCAGGGCCAACTGGTCGGACGCGAGGAAGTTTTCCCCCAGGCCCAGACCAATCACCAACGGGCTGCCGCTGCGGGCGGCGACCAGGCGATCCGGTTGGTCGGCGCTGATAACCGCCAAACCGTAAGCACCGTGCAGCTCTTTAACCGTGGCTTTGAGGGCCACAGTCAGGTCGTGCAGGTCTTTGAGTTTGTGCGCCAGCAGGTGGGCGATCACTTCGGTGTCGGTATCGGAGGTGAACACGTAACCCTGAGCTTTCAACTGTTCGCGCAGTGCTTCGTGGTTCTCGATGATGCCGTTGTGCACCACAGCCAGGTTCTGCCCGGAGAAATGCGGGTGGGCGTTACGCTCGCAAGGGGCACCGTGGGTGGCCCAACGGGTGTGGGCGATGCCCAGGCGACCGACCAGTGGCGACGCGGCCAAGGCTTGATCCAGCTCACTGACCTTACCCGGACGGCGGACGCGATCAAGAATCCCGTCATTGGTGAAAACCGCCACACCGGCGCTGTCGTAGCCACGGTATTCCAGGCGTTTCAGCCCTTCGAGCAGGATGGCGGTGATGTTACGTTCTGCGACTGCGCCGACAATTCCACACATGCTATTTCTCCTGACTGACAGCCGCGAGGATCACATTGATACCGCGGGCCTGAATCTGATCCCGTGCCTCCAGCGGCAGGCGATCATCGGTAATAAGGGTATGGACACTGCTCCAGGGCAGCTCCAGGTTGGGAATCTTGCGGCCGATCTTGTCGGCCTCGACCATCACGACGACTTCCCGGGCGACTTCAGCCATGACCCGGCTCAAGCCCAGCAGTTCGTTGAAGGTGGTGGTGCCACGAACCAGATCGATGCCATCGGCACCGATGAACAACTGATCGAAATCGTAAGAGCGTAGTACCTGCTCGGCCACTTGCCCCTGAAAGGACTCGGAATGAGGGTCCCACGTGCCGCCGGTCATCAACAGCACCGGTTCGTGCTCGAGCTCGCTCAGGGCGCTGGCCACATTCAGGGAATTGGTCATCACCACCAGACCCGGCTGCTGGCCGAGTTCCGGGATCATCGCGGCGGTGGTGCTGCCGCTGTCGATAATGATCCGCGCATGCTCGCGAATCCGCGTGACGGCGGCGCGAGCGATGGCTTGCTTGAACTTGGAAACCGGTTGGCCAAGGTCTGCGACCAATTCCTGCGGCATGGTGATCGCGCCGCCGTAACGACGCAGCAGCAAGCCGTTGCTCTCAAGGGCGGCCAGATCCTTGCGAATCGTAACTTCCGAGGTTTCGAAACGCTTGGCCAATTCATCCACGCTGACTTCGCCCCGCTCATTGAGCAAGGCGAGGATATTGTGGCGGCGTTGAGGTGTATTGCGCTTCGACATGAGCTGGTAAGTTTCGATTCGAAAGATAACGGAAGCAATAGAAACCTATTGGCGAAACTTCGTCAACCCGGCGTCCAAAAAAAGATCTGTGGGTAAAGCAAAAAGATCGCAGCCTGCGACAGCTCCTACACAGATTTTGTACACCCTGTAGGAGCTGCCGAAGGCTGCGATCTTTTGATCTGTGGATAACTCAGCTCTTCTTGATCTTCACCGGCCGCTTCCAGCCGTCGATGTTCTTCTGCCGCGCCCGGCCGACGGCCAACTGCGCGTTATCCACATTCTGGGTAATGGTCGAACCCGCCGCCGTGGTCGCACCCGAAGAGATATCCACAGGCGCGACCAACGAGTTGTTGGAACCGATGAACACATCGTCGCCCAACACGGTTTTCCATTTGTTCTGGCCGTCATAGTTGCAAGTAATGGTGCCGGCACCGATGTTGGTCCGCGCACCGATTTCGGCATCACCCAGGTAACTCAGGTGACCGGCCTTGGCGCCCTCGCCCAGGTGTGCGTTTTTCAGTTCGACAAAGTTACCCACATGAGCCCGCGCTTCCAGCACCGTGCCTGGACGCAAACGAGCGAACGGGCCGGCATCGCTGCCTTCACCCAAAATAGCGCCTTCGATGTGGCTGTTGGCCTTGATCACCACGCCTTTGCGCAGGGTGCTGTCCTTGATCACGCAGTTCGGGCCAATCACCACGTCGTCTTCGATCACAACGTTGCCTTCGAGGATCACGTTGATATCGATCAGCACATCGCGACCGACGGTGACTTCACCGCGTACATCGAAACGAGCCGGGTCACGCAGGGTCACGCCCTGAGCCATCAAACGACGACCGGCGCGTAGCTGATAGTGGCGTTCCAGCTCAGAGAGTTGCTTGCGGTCGTTGGCGCCCTGCACTTCCATGGCATCAACGGGTTGTTCGGTGGCCACCACCAGACCATCGCTGACCGCCATCGCAATCACGTCAGTCAGGTAGTACTCGCCTTGGGCGTTGTTGTTGGAGAGCCGGCTCATCCAGTCGCCCAGTCGCTCAAACGGTACGGCCAGAATGCCGGTGTTGCCTTCGGTGATCGCGCGTTCGGCTTCGCTGGCGTCTTTCTGCTCGACGATGGCCGTGACCTTGCCCTCGGCATCGCGAACGATACGGCCATAACCGGTCGGATCATCCAACTGGACGGTGAGCAGGCCCAGTTGCTGCGGTGCCACCTGCTTGAGCAGGCGTTGCAGGGTTTCGACTTCGATCAGCGGCACGTCACCGTAAAGAATCAGCACGGTATCGGCGGTGATGAACGGCACGGCTTGGGCGACGGCGTGGCCGGTGCCCAGTTGCTTGTCCTGCAGCACGAAATTCAAGTCATCCGCCGCCAGACGTTCACGCACGGCGTCGGCGCCATGGCCGATCACCACATGAATGCGCTGTGGATCAAGTTGCCGGGCGCTGTGGATAACATGGCCCAGCATCGAATTGCCGGCAATCGGGTGCAAAACCTTTGGCAGCGCCGAACGCATGCGAGTGCCTTGGCCGGCAGCGAGGATAACGATTTCAAGAGACATGACTGGCTACCAATCCTGGGTGGTCAGCAACTGCGACCGGGTTATGAAAGTCGGAAAAGAAAAAAGGGTAGCCGAGGCTACCCTTTTTAATCAATCGCACAACAAGCCGATGACGGATTAACCGCCGAACTTCTTGCGGATCTGCTGGACGGTGCGCAGCTGAGCTGTCGCCTCGGCCAGACGTGCGGCAGCAGAACCGTAATCGAATTCCGCGCCACGTTCATGCAAGGCCTTCTCGGCAGCCTTAACGGCTTCCTGAGCGGAGGCTTCATCCAGGTCGGCAGCACGTTGCACGGTGTCGGCAAGAACCTTGACCATGTTCGGCTGAACCTCGAGGAAACCACCGGAGATGTAAAACACCTCGGCTTCCCCGCCCTGCTTGATCAGGCGGATAGGACCTGGTTTCAGATTAGTGATCAGCGGCGCGTGACCCAGGGCGATACCAAGATCACCCAGTGCACCGTGCGCAATCACCATCTCGACCAGGCCGGAAAAGATTTCCCCTTCCGCGCTGACGATATCGCAATGGACTGTCATAGCCATCTGATTGCCTCAACCTAAATTAGCGCCCGTTGCCGGGCGCCGGGATTACAGTTTCTTGGCTTTCTCGATCGCTTCTTCGATGCCGCCGACCATGTAGAACGCTTGTTCTGGCAGGTGGTCGTAGTCACCGTTGAGGATGCCTTTGAAGCCAGCAATGGTGTCTTTCAGGGAAACGTATTTACCCGAAGCACCGGTGAAGACTTCAGCCACGAAGAACGGCTGCGACAAGAAGCGCTGGATCTTACGAGCACGGTTTACCAACTGCTTGTCGGCTTCCGACAGCTCGTCCATACCCAGGATCGCAATGATGTCCTTCAGTTCTTTGTAACGCTGCAGAACGTACTGGACGCCGCGAGCGGTGTCGTAGTGGTCCTGGCCGATCACGTTCGGGTCCAGCTGGCGCGAAGTCGAGTCGAGTGGATCGACCGCTGGGTAGATACCCAGGGAGGCGATGTCACGGGACAGAACGACGGTGGCGTCCAAGTGGGCGAAAGTGGTCGCTGGCGACGGGTCAGTCAAGTCATCCGCAGGTACGTATACCGCTTGGATCGAGGTGATCGAACCGTTTTTGGTCGAAGTGATACGCTCTTGCAGAGTGCCCATCTCTTCGGCCAGGGTCGGCTGGTAACCTACTGCGGAAGGCATACGGCCCAGCAGTGCGGATACTTCAGTACCGGCCAGGGTGTAACGATAGATGTTGTCGACGAACAGCAGAACGTCGTTACCTTCGTCACGGAACTTCTCGGCCATGGTCAGGCCGGTCAGTGCTACGCGCAGACGGTTACCCGGCGGCTCGTTCATCTGACCGTAAACCAGTGCCACTTTGTCCAGAACGTTGGAATCCTTCATCTCGTGGTAGAAGTCGTTACCCTCACGAGTACGCTCACCCACACCGGCGAACACGGAATAACCGCTGTGCTCGATGGCGATGTTACGGATCAGTTCCATCATGTTTACGGTTTTGCCTACACCGGCACCACCGAACAGACCGACTTTACCGCCCTTGGCGAACGGGCAAACCAGGTCGATAACCTTGATGCCGGTTTCCAGCAGGTCGTTGCCGCCCGCTTGTTCAGCGAAGGTTGGCGCAGGACGGTGAATGCCCCAGCGCTCTTCGGTGTCGATTGGACCGGCTTCGTCGATCGGGTTACCGAGGACGTCCATGATCCGGCCCAGGGTCGCTTTACCGACTGGTACGGAAATGGCTGCGCCAGAGTCAGTGACTTCCAGACCGCGCTTCAAGCCTTCGGTGGAACCCATCGCAATGGTACGAACCACGCCGTCGCCCAGCTGCTGCTGAACTTCCAGAGTGGTGCCGGCATCGCTTTGTACTTTCAAAGCGTTGTAGATGCTCGGTACGCTGTCGCGTGGAAATTCCACGTCGATAACGGCGCCGATGATTTGAACGATACGTCCGCTACTCATAGCTGGATCCTCTGAATATTTGAACCGTTAAACCGCGGCAGCGCCGCCGACGATTTCCGAGATCTCTTGGGTGATCGCAGCCTGACGCGCCTTGTTGTAGATCAGCTGCAAATCGCTGATCAAATCACCGGCGTTGTCGGTAGCGTTCTTCATCGCGATCATCCGCGCAGCTTGTTCAGCCGCGTTGTTCTCGACCACCGCCTGGTAGACCTGCGACTCCACGTAGCGAACCATCAAGCCGTCAAGCAGCTCTTTGGCATCCGGTTCGTAGAGATAGTCCCAGTGGTGCTTGAGTTCTTGATCCGGGGTTGCCACCAGTGGAATCAACTGCTCCACGGTAGGCTGCTGCGTCATGGTGTTGATGAACTTGTTGGATACAACGCTCAGACGGTCGATACGACCATCGAGGTAGGCATCCAGCATCACCTTGACGCTGCCAATCAGATCATTGATCGATGGCTCTTCACCCAAGTGGCTGATAGCGGCTACGACGTTACCGCCGAAGTTGCGGAAGAAAGCCGCACCCTTGCTACCAACTACACACAGATCGATCTCGACGCCGTTTTCACGGTTTTTCGCCATGTCCTTGACCAAGGCCTTGAACAGGTTGGTGTTCAAGCCACCACACAGACCACGGTCACTGCTCACTACCACATAACCAACGCGCTTGATTTCACGGTCGATCATGAAGGGGTGGCGATATTCCGGGTTAGCGTTGGCCAAATGACCAATAACCTGGCGGATGCGCTCCGCGTAAGGACGGCTAGCAGCCATGCGCATTTGTGCCTTGCGCATTTTACTGACCGCCACTTTTTCCATGGCGCTGGTAATCTTTTGCGTGCTTTTGATGCTCGCAATCTTACTGCGAATCTCTTTTGCGCCTGCCATGTAACACCTATCAGGTTAGCAAGCGGGAGCCTTGCGGCTCCCGCTGCGGCTTACCAGGTTTGGGTGGCCTTGAACTTCTCGATACCGGCTTTCATGCCAGCGTCGATTTCGTCATTGAAGTCACCCTTCACGTTGATCTTCGCCATCAAATCGGCGTGATCGCGGTTGAAGAAAGCAATCAGCGCTTGTTCGAAGCTGCCGATCTTGGCGATTTCAACGTCAGTCAGGAACCCACGCTCAGCGGCATACAGCGACAGCGCCATGTCAGCGATCGACATTGGTGCGTATTGCTTCTGCTTCATCAGCTCGGTAACGCGCTGACCATGCTCAAGTTGCTTACGGGTCGCTTCGTCCAGGTCAGAAGCGAACTGGGCGAATGCCGCCAGTTCACGGTACTGAGCCAGAGCGGTACGGATACCACCGGAGAGCTTCTTGATGATCTTGGTCTGAGCGGCACCACCCACACGGGATACCGAAACACCGGCGTTCACTGCAGGACGAATCCCGGAGTTGAACATGGCCGATTCCAGGAAGATCTGACCGTCGGTGATGGAAATCACGTTGGTCGGAACGAACGCGGAAACGTCGCCAGCCTGGGTTTCGATGATCGGCAGTGCGGTCAGGGAACCGGTTTTGCCGGTCACTGCGCCGTTGGTGAACTTCTCTACATATTCTTCCGAAACGCGGGATGCGCGCTCCAGCAGACGGGAGTGGAGATAGAACACGTCGCCTGGGTAAGCCTCACGGCCTGGTGGACGGCGCAGCAGCAGGGAAATCTGGCGGTAAGCCACTGCTTGCTTGGACAGATCGTCATAAACGATCAGCGCGTCTTCACCGCGGTCGCGGAAGAATTCACCCATGGTGCAACCGGAGTACGGTGCCAGGAATTGCAGTGCTGCAGATTCCGAAGCGCTCGCTGCCACGACGATGGTGTTAGCCAGTGCGCCGTTTTCTTCCAGCTTGCGAACCACGTTGGCGATGGTCGATTGTTTCTGACCGATCGCTACGTAGACGCAGAAAATGCCGCTGTCTTTCTGATTGATGATCGCGTCGATCGCCAGAGCGGTTTTACCGATCTGACGGTCACCGATGATCAGCTCACGCTGGCCACGGCCGACAGGGATCATGGCATCGACAGCCTTGTAGCCAGTCTGTACAGGCTGGTCTACCGACTTACGCCAGATCACGCCTGGAGCAACTTTCTCGACCGCATCGGTCTCGGTGTTGTTCAGCGGACCTTTGCCGTCAACTGGGTTACCCAGTGCGTCGACTACGCGACCCAGCAGTTCCTTACCAACCGGAACTTCGAGGATGCGGCCGGTGCACTTGGCGCTCATGCCTTCAGCCAGAGACTGGTAGGAGCCCAATACAACGGCGCCTACGGAGTCTTGCTCAAGGTTGAGAGCCATGCCGAAGACGCCGCCCGGAAACTCGATCATCTCGCCGTACATAACGTCGGCCAGACCGTGAATCCGCACGATACCGTCAGATACGCTGACGACAGTGCCTTCGTTACGGGCTTGGGAGGTCACATCGAGCTTGTCGATGCGGCCCTTGATAATTTCACTTATTTCGGAAGGATTGAGTTGCTGCATTGCTCTGCTGCCCCTTCAAACTCAAGATTTCAATGCTTCGGCAAGATTCGCGAGTTTGCCGCGAATCGAGCCATCGATTACCAGGTCGCCGGCGCGAATGATGACACCACCAATAAGGGCGGCATCCTCCGCAACTTGCAGGCGCACTTCCCGGTTGAGTCGTGCACTGAGAACCTTGGCGAGTTTGTCTTGCTGTTCTTGGTTCAATGCGAAAGCACTGGTGACTTCAACGTCTACCGATTTCTCTTGTTCGGCCTTGTACAGGTCGAACAGAGCGGCGATCTCCGGCAACAGCGGGAGACGGTCGTTTTCGGCAACGACGTGAATGAAGTTCTGCACCTTCACATCAAACTTGTCGCCGCACACGTCAATAAACGTGGCGGCCTTGTCTGCGCTCGTCAGTCGCGGGGCCTTGAGCACGCGCTGCATGGTGTCGTCTTTCGACACTGCTGCAGCCAGGCCGAGCATGGCTGACCAAGAGGCCAGTTGCTGGTGGGCCTGGGCGTGCTCGAAGGCTGCCTTAGCGTAAGGTCGGGCCAACGTGGTCAATTCTGCCATGATCGCCCTCGCTTAAATTTCAGCAGCCAGTTTGTTTACCAGCTCCGCGTGCGCGTTTTGATCGATTGTGGCACCCAGGATCTTCTCGGCGCCGCCGACGGCCAGTGCACCCAGTTGGGCACGCAGCGCGTCTTTGACACTGTTCAGTTCCTGCTCGATCTCGGCCTGAGCCTGAACCTTCACACGGTCAGCGTCGATACGGGCCTTTTCAACAGCCTCTTCAACAATCTGGTTACCGCGTTTCTTGGCTTGCTCAATGATTTCGGCTGCCTGAGCTTTCGCTTCGCGCAGTTGCTGACCCGCTTTATCTTGGGCCAGCTCCAGGTCGCGAGCTGCTCGGGCGGCAGCGTCCAGTCCATCCGCGATCTTCTTCTGACGTTCGTGCAAAGCCGCGATGACCGGAGGCCACACGAACTTCATGCAAAACAGTACAAAAATGAAGAACGCAACGGACTGGCCAATCAGGGTTGCATTAATGTTCACGCCAACACCTCGCTCGTTCGTTGCACATCACACCAATTACTCGAAGGTTCGAGTAATTAGCCAGCGAGTTGACCAACGAATGGGTTCGCGAAGGTGAAGAACAAAGCGATACCAACACCGATCATGGTTACGGCGTCGAGCAGACCGGCAACGATGAACATTTTAACTTGCAGCATTGGAACCATTTCTGGCTGACGCGCTGCGCCTTCCAGGAACTTGCCGCCCAGCAGGCCGAAACCAATTGCGGTACCCAGTGCGCCCAGGCCGATCAACAGTGCAACAGCGATAGCGGTTAGACCAACTACAGTTTCCATCTTTCCTCCCGACTTTTACGTCGTATGGTTTAGGTTTTTTAGATTTTAAAGCGGTAAAACAAATCGTTTCATAAGCCCTGTTCGGGCACCCACTCGTTTGACCGAGTGGGACATCAGACTAGTCGAAACTGGTCTTAATGGTTCTCTTCGTGCGCCATCGACAGGTAAACGATGGTCAGCATCATGAAGATAAACGCCTGCAGGGTGATGATCAGGATGTGGAACACAGCCCACGCCCACTGCAGAACTACGCCCAGGCCGCTAAGCCAGAGCAGACCGCTGCCGAACATCACAGCAATCAGAATGAAGACCAGCTCGCCGGCATACATGTTGCCGAACAGACGCAGAGCCAGGGAGATCGGCTTGGCGATCAGTGTCACGAACTCCAGCAGGAAGTTCACCGGGATCAGCAGGGCTTGAACGAAGATGTTCTTGCTGCCGAACGGGTGCAGGGTCAGTTCGCCGATGAAGCCGCCGATGCCCTTGACCTTGATGCTGTAGAAAATGATCAACGCGAACACCGACAGGGCCATGCCCAGGGTAGCGTTCGGGTCAGTGGTCGATACGGCACGGAATGGAATGTGCGCATCGCCAGTGATCAGGATGGCCAGGTGAGGAATCCAGTCGACCGGGATCAGGTCGACGGCGTTCATCAGGAAGACCCAGACGAAGATGGTCAGTGCCAACGGTGCAATCACCGGGCTACGGCCATGGAAGCTGTCTTTCACGCTGCCATCGACGAATTCGACCAATACTTCAACGAAGTTCTGCAAAGCACCCGGTTGACCCGACGTCGCCTTCTTTGCCGCCATGCGGAAAATCAGAACGAAGATCAGACCCAATGCGACCGACCAGCCGAGAGTATCGACGTGGAAAGCCCAGAAGCCCATTTCTTTGGCCTCTGCTGCGGTGTGGGCAAAGCCCCAGCCGCCGGTTGGATGCTGACCGAAGGTCAGGTTCTGCAAGTGGTGCTGGATATAGCCCGAAGCGGTTGTTTCTGCCATGGTTGCCTCAAACGCCCTAAGGTCTCGAAAGTCTTGTTCTCATCAGCAGGGGCGCGAACCAGCTGACCAGTTGGGTCAACACGAAGACGCCGAATACAGCTAGCGGCGCCAATGGCTTCACACCTGCAAACGTCAATGCAAAGAGCACTGCCGTCAAAATCAGTTTGCCCGCCTCGCCGGCATAAAAAGACCGGACGATGGCTTGAGCTGCTCGGGCGCCGGAAAACCGAAATGCCCTGTGAGCGAAATAAACATTGGGTAGCAAGGCTATCAGGCCTCCGCAGAGTCCTGAGTACCCGGCAACGACTCCGTGCCATTGCCAGAGCGCCAAAGCGGCAATGAGCAAAACGACAAATTGAGCCATTAACACCGGAAAAACTGCCAGGCGATGGAACGGCAAGCGGTTTGGCGTGCGGCTTTCCATCACTTTTACTCCCCAATGGTCGGCTGCCAGAATTCAATAACTTGGCATAATTTGTGCCGACAAAATGCGCGCAGAGTATAGGGGCGGTTCAGCCCCTATTCAACTGTCAGGTAGTGATTTCCGACTGCGCGCTACATGAGGAAATGTTTCAGCGGATGTGTGCAAGCACGCCTTGAAGCTCGTCGAGAGAGTTGTAACCAATCACCAACTGACCTTTGCCCTTCTTTCCGTGGCGGATCTGCACCGCAGAGCCTAGGCGCTCGGCCAGGCGCTGTTCGAGTCGCGCGATATCCGGGTCTGGCTTTACCGGTTCAGCAGGCTCCTGTTTACCCCCCAACCACTGGCGAACCAGTGCTTCGGTCTGGCGCACCGTCAGCCCACGTGCGACAACATGTCGCGCCCCTTCAACCTGTTGATTTTCCGGCAAACCGAGCAAAGCACGCGCATGACCCATTTCCAGGTCACCGTGGGACAGCATGGTTTTGATAACTTCCGGCAACGCGATCAAGCGTAGCAGGTTCGCCACGGTTACCCGGGATTTGCCCACCGCTTCGGCCACTTGTTGCTGAGTCAGCTGGAATTCCTGCTGCAAACGCTGCAGGGCCACCGCTTCTTCGATCGGGTTCAGGTCTTCGCGCTGGATGTTCTCGATCAGCGCCATGGCGATGGCGGTTTCATCCGGCACATCGCGCACCATCGCCGGGATGGTTTCCTGGCCAGCCTGCTGGCTCGCACGCCAGCGGCGTTCGCCGGCGATGATTTCGAAGCGACCGCCACCAATCGGGCGAACCACGATCGGCTGCATCACGCCCTGGGCCCTGATCGACTGCGCCAGCTCTTCGAGCGCCTGTGGGTCCATGTCCCGACGCGGCTGGTACTTGCCGCGCTGGATCAGGTCCAGGGGCAGGTGTTGCAGCTCACGTTGATCGGCTTGTACCGCTTGCTCTTCGAGCGAGCTGACAGTCGGACCACTCAGCAGTGCATCCAGTCCACGTCCGAGACCTCGTTTCTTGACGGCCATGGGGATTCCTTAAGTTGCCTGAGCGGCGGCGGTGCGTGAGTTTTTGCGTTGACGGCGAACCAGTTCGCCGGCCAATGCCAGGTAGGCAATGGCGCCGCGCGATGATTTGTCATACGCCAGCGCCGGCATGCCATAGCTTGGCGCTTCGGCCAGGCGGATGTTGCGTGGAATCACGGTGTCGTAGAGCTGCTCGCCGAAGTGTTCCTTGAGCTGGGCCGAGACATCGTTCATCAGGCTCAGGCGCGGGTCATACATGGTCCGCAGCAGGCCTTCGACTTTCAGGTTCGGGTTCAGCAGTTCGGCGATGCGCTTGATGTTATCCACAAGGTCGCTCAACCCTTCCAGCGCAAAGTACTCGCACTGCATGGGGATAATCACCCCATCGGCGGCGACCAATGCGTTGAGGGTCAGCATCGACAGCGACGGCGGGCAGTCGATCAAAATGTAATCGTAGTTTTCACGGATCGGCGCCAGCGCACTGCGCAGGCGGCTTTCCTTCATCTGCATTTCCAGCAGAACCACTTCAGCCGCAGTCAAATCGCGGTTGGCCGGCAACAACTGGTAACCACCGTGTTCGGAGAAGTGCATGGCCTGGGCCAGGTCGCATTCACCGATCAACAGGTCGTAGACCGAGTTTTCCAGGCCATGTTTATCCACACCGCTACCCATGGTGGCGTTGCCCTGTGGATCGAGATCGATCAACAGCACCCGGCGCTTGGTAGCGACCAGGGAAGCTGCGAGGTTGATGCAGGTGGTGGTCTTGCCCACACCACCCTTTTGGTTCGCTATCGCGAATACCTTAGCCATTCTTGCTTGTGTTCCCAATCATGCCGTGCGGCGCAGTATCAGCAGATGGCGTTGGCCTTGGCAACCAGGTACGGCCAGGGCGTGTTCGCTATCGAGGTGGAAGTCTGCCGGCAATGCTACCAGCTCATCGGCGGGATGAACGCCCTTCATTGCCAGCCAACGTGTATCGCTATCGCCGAGGTGGCGAGTCCAGTTGCTGAAGTTCTCCATGCTGCTGAACGCCCGGGAGATGATCCCGTTGAATGGCAGTTGCGGCCGGAATTCTTCGACGCGACTGTGGGTAACTTGCAGGTTATCCAGTTTGAGTTCGAGTTTGACCTGGGTCAGGAAGCGGGTTTTCTTGCCGTTGCTGTCCAGGCACGTGACCTGGGACTCTGGAAACAGGATGGCCAACGGAATACCCGGCATGCCGCCACCGCTGCCCACGTCCAGCCAACGCCCGTTTTCCACAAACGACATCACGCTCAAGCTGTCGAGCAGATGACGCGAGACCATTTCGTCCGGATCGCGCACGGCGGTCAGGTTGTAGGCCTTGTTCCATTTGATCAACAGGGCCAGATAACCCAGCAGCAACGTGTGCTGGGTGTCTGTCAGGGTGATACCGAGCTGGCGAGCACCTGTGGATAACTCTTCGGCGTGTTGCGAGGTAACCAACGAACTCAAGCGCTTTGCTCCAACTGACGGCCCGCGCCGCGTTTTTTCAAATGAATCATCAACAGCGAAATGGCTGCCGGGGTCACGCCCGGAATACGCGAGGCCTGGCCCAGGGTTTCCGGACGGGTCGCGCCGAGCTTGCTCTGGATCTCTTTGGAGAGACCGGAGATGTTCGTGTAATCGATATCCACAGGCAGTTTTGTGTCTTCGCTGGCCCGCAGGCGCACGATTTCATCCTGCTGGCGATCGATGTAGCCGGCGTATTTGGTCTTGATTTCGACCTGCTCGGCGACCTGTGGATCTTCTGCGCCACCGCCTGTCACGGCGATCAGACCAGCGTAGTCGATTTCCGGACGGCTCAAGAGGTTGAGCAAGTTGTATTCGTGGGTCAGCGGCGTGCCGAACTTTTCGGAAATCGCATCGCCTTGCTCGGTACCCGGGCGCACCCAGGTACTTTTCAGGCGCTGCTCCTCGAGATCGATGCTTTCGCGTTTCTTGCAGAACGCCGCCCAACGCGCGTCATCCACCAAACCGAGTTCGCGACCTTTTTCGGTCAAGCGCAGGTCAGCGTTGTCTTCACGCAGGATCAGGCGGTATTCGGCCCGGGACGTGAACATCCGGTACGGTTCCTGGGTACCGAGGGTAATCAGGTCGTCCACCAACACGCCGATGTACGCCTCGTCGCGACGCGGGCACCAGGCGTCTTTGCCCTGAGCACGCAGTGCCGCGTTGGCCCCGGCCAGCAAACCTTGGGCGCCGGCCTCTTCGTAACCGGTGGTGCCGTTGATTTGCCCGGCGAAAAACAGACCGGCAATCACTTTGGTTTCCAGGCTGTACTTCAGGTCACGCGGGTCGAAGTAGTCGTATTCGATGGCGTAGCCCGGCCGAACGATGTGCGCGTTTTCCATGCCACGGATCGATTGAACGATCTGCAATTGCACGTCGAACGGCAAGCTTGTGGATATCCCGTTCGGGTACAGCTCGTGGGTGGTCAAGCCTTCCGGTTCGATGAAGACCTGATGGCTTTCCTTGTCGGCAAAGCGGTGGATCTTGTCTTCGATCGACGGGCAATAACGCGGGCCGATGCCTTCGATCAAGCCTGCATCGGAATACATCGGCGAACGGTCGAGGTTCGCGGCAATGATTTCGTGAGTACGGGCGTTGGTGTGGGTAATCCAGCAGCTCACCTGTTTCGGGTGCTGCTCTTTGGAACCCATGAACGACATCACCGGGATCGGCGTATCCCCTGCTTGCTCGGTCATCACCGAGAAATCCACAGAGCGACCGTCGATACGCGGCGGCGTACCGGTTTTCAGGCGACCGACGCGCAATGGCAATTCACGCAAACGGTGAGCCAGGGCGATCGATGGCGGATCGCCGGCGCGACCGCCGGAATAATTCTGCATTCCGATGTGGATAAGTCCACCGAGGAAGGTGCCAGTGGTCAACACCACGGAATCGGCGAAGAAACGCAGACCCATTTGGGTGACAACACCGCGCACTGTTTCCTGTTCGACGATCAGGTCATCAGCGGCTTGTTGAAATATCCACAGGTTCGGCTGGTTTTCCAGGGCTTCGCGGACAGCGGCCTTGTACAGAACCCGGTCGGCTTGAGCGCGAGTCGCTCGCACGGCCGGGCCTTTGCGGCTGTTCAACACGCGAAACTGGATACCACCCTTATCGGTGGCCATGGCCATCGCACCGCCGAGGGCGTCGATTTCCTTGACCAAGTGGCTTTTGCCGATCCCGCCAATGGCAGGGTTGCAACTCATGGCACCCAGGGTTTCCACGTTATGCGTCAGCAATAGGGTTTTTGCCCCCATGCGTGCTGACGCCAGTGCTGCCTCGGTACCGGCATGACCGCCGCCGATGACGATCACTTCAAAACGGGAAGGGAAATCCACCACGCACCTCGTGCCTGCTTAAGTAGGTAATTCAGGAATAGTTTGAGCCCGGTTTCTGGACCCGGTCGGCAAGTATAGGGACTTCGCCCTTCCTAAAGAACCCTTTGCACAAAATTTAACCAGCTGTGGAGAAGTCGGGGTTATAGAAATTAAAAAGAAAGAAATTTATTAAATCTTTGTTTTTATGTTTATTTATACTGAGCACCATTTCTGTGGATAGATTCCTACAGGCCTTTATTTTCAATATGTACAGAGATTCAAAACCCTGTGGTCATGTGCCAAGGAGGCCTTTGGATAACCGGTTTAAGCCTGTGGATGAAAGGGGTGGTTATCCACAGAGGGGTTTATCTTCAGTTTTTAGGCCCTGTTATCAACTGCCCTTAGTGGCAGTTATTCACAGGGCTTAATCCACAGAAAAGCCGCAAATGAGGGAATCTCGGACACGGGAAAACCGCCCAGGCAAAAAGAATCTGCTCGGCACTCGGGGGAATTTTCAGAAAAGGAGGGAACAGACAGGCGCGAATGGCCTGTCTGTGAACAGCAGAAGGACTATTTACCGATACAGAAGCTGGAAAAGATCCTTCCCAGCAGATCATCGGAGCTGAAAGCACCGGTGATTTCGCCTAAAGAATGTTGAGCCTGACGCAAATCTTCCGCCAACAGCTCACCAGCACCCGCCAAGGTCAGTTGCGCACGGCCATGCTCAAGGGACGCACTGGCATGTCGCAGCGCCTCCAGGTGACGCCGGCGTGCGCTGAAGCTGCTTTCAGACGTCTGCTCGTAGCCCATGCAGGTCTTGAGGTGTTCACGCAGCAACTCAAGGCCCTCGCCGGCCGATTTGGCACTCAAGCTGATGGTGACATGGCCATCGTCACTGATTTCCAGGGCAATCGCCTCGCCCGTCAGGTCGGCTTTGTTCCGAATCAGCGTGACTTTGGCCGGGTCTGGGCGGGTTTCGAGGAACTCCGGCCACAACGCAAACGGATCGAGCGCTTCCGGTGCGGTGGCATCGACCACCAACAACACCCGATCCGCTTCGCCGATGGCTTTCAATGCACGCTCGACACCGATTTTCTCCACCTGGTCATCGGTATTCCGCAGGCCTGCGGTGTCGACCACGTGCAGCGGCATTCCGTCGATGTGGATATGTTCGCGAAGAATGTCCCGGGTGGTGCCGGCGATCTCGGTGACGATCGCCGCTTCGCGCCCGGCCAAGGCATTCAACAGACTGGACTTGCCGGCGTTTGGCCGACCGGCAATCACCACGTTCATCCCGTCCCGCAACAAGGCGCCCTGCCCGGCTTCGCGAAGGACTGTGGATAATTCATCCCGGACTTTGTCGAGCATGCTCAGCACGTGGCCATCGGCGAGGAAGTCGATTTCTTCTTCCGGGAAGTCAATGGCGGCTTCAACGTAGATACGCAGGCCAATCAATTGCTCAGTGAGGTTATGCACACGCAGGGAGAACGCACCTTGCAGGGAACGCAGGGCATTTCGTGCAGCCTGTGCAGAACTCGCCTCAATCAAATCGGCAATCGCTTCGGCCTGGGCCAGGTCGAGTTTGTCGTTAAGGAAGGCGCGTTCGCTGAATTCACCCGGCCGGGCCAGTCGGCAGCCCAGTTCTAGGCAGCGCTTGAGCAGCATATCCAGCACGATCGGACCGCCGTGGCCCTGGAGTTCCAGCACATCTTCGCCGGTGAACGAGTTCGGTCCCGGGAAATAAAGGGCGATGCCTTCGTCCAGAACCTCCTCGTTTTCATTGAGGAACGGGCCGTAATGGGCAAAACGCGGTTTCAGTTCGCGACCGCTGATGGCTTTGGCCGCCACACTCGCCAGCGGCCCGGAAATACGGACGATGCCCACGCCACCGCGACCTTGAGCGGTGGCGACAGCAGCGATGGTTTCACGAGGAACGCTCATAAACCGGTATCCAGACAAAAGTGACAGATAGCAAAACGCCCCACTAGGGGGCGTTTTGAGTGGTTATCCACAGAGTAAGTTACGCAGCGGCTTTTTTGGTAGCAGCTTCGATCTTACGGGTGATGTACCACTGTTGGCTGATGGACAGGCAGTTGTTGACCACCCAGTACAGCACCAGACCAGCCGGGAACCACAGGAAGAAGAAGGTGAAGATGATTGGCATCAGCTTCATCACCTTGGCCTGCATCGGGTCCGGAGGCGTTGGGTTCAACCGCTGCTGGATGAACATGGTTGCACCCATGATGATCGGCAGAATGAAGAACGGGTCTTTGATCGACAGGTCAGTGATCCACAGCATGAACGGCGCTTGGCGCATTTCAACGCTTTCCAGCAGAACCCAGTACAGCGAAAGGAAAACCGGCATCTGCACGAGGATTGGCAAGCAACCACCCAGCGGATTGATCTTCTCTTTCTTGTACAGCTCCATCATGGCTTGGGACATTTTTTGCCGGTCGTCGCCATGTTGCTCTTTCAGCGCGGCCAGTTTCGGTGCCACTGCACGCATGCGCGCCATGGATTTGTAGCTGGCAGCCGACAGAGGGAAGAAAAGCCCTTTGATCAGCATGGTCAGGAAGATGATCGACCAGCCCCAGTTACCGACGATGGCGTGGATGTGTTGCAGCAGCCAGAAGATTGGCTGGGCAATGAACCACAGAATGCCGTAGTCGACGGTCAGTTCCAGACCTGGGGACAACTCTTTCAGCACAGCCTGGCTTTTAGGACCGGCGTACAAAACAGCGCTGACTTCGGCTTTTGCACCTGGCGCCACGGTCAATGCCGGAGCGGTGTAGCCGATGATGTAGTTGCCTTTGCTGTCTTTACGGGTCTGGACGACGTTGCTTTCGCCCTTCGCCGGAATCCACGCGGTCACGAAGTAGTGTTGCAACCAGGCAACCCAACCACCGTTAACGGTTTCTTTCAACTGACCCTTGTCCATGTCCTTCATGGACACTTTTTTGTACGGCTCGTTACTTGTCCACAGGGCGGCGCCCAGGTAAGTCGCGGTGCCCGTAGCGGTGCTGGACGAAGGATCGGAGCTGGCGTCACGCTTCAGTTGCGCGAACATCGCACCGGACCAAGGCTTGGCGCTTTGGTTGTCGATCAGGTAGGAAACGGTTACGTCATACAGGCCACGTTTCACAGTGAAACGCTTGATGTAGTTGACGCCGTCCTGGCTGAACTTCAGGTCTACGACCAATTGGTCCTGACCGTCAGCCAGTTGGTAAATCTTCTTCTCCGAGGAGTAAACCGGACGACCGGCTGGACTTGCGTCCGGACCGTCGGTACCGATCAAACCGCTCTGGGCCAGATACGTCCGCTCGTTGCCGTTATCGAACAACTGGAAAGGAATTTCCGGATGGTCTTGGCGACGTGGATACAGCGGCAAGGTCAGTTGGGCAACATCACCACCTTGTGGATCGATAGCCAGGTTGAGCACATCCGTTTTGATCTGGATGAGGTCTTTGCTGACAGCAACCGGCGTTTCGGCAGGTGCAGTGGGACTGGTATCGCTTGCGGCGCGTGGAATGTCGTCACTGACAGAAGCATTAGTGCCAGTCGCCGTGTCCGGTAGGCCCGGTGCGGTAGTACTGGAAGCAACATTCTGAGTCGGCAGGGCAGCCTGACCATAGTCCTGGTTCCATTTAAGAACCATAACGTAGGACACGATTGCCAGGGCGACGATCAGGATCGTGCGTTTGATATCCATGATTACTCGGCCATCGAAGAAGAACGGGAGGTAGGGATAGGCGGAACCGGGTCATAACCACCGGGATTCCACGGATGACAGCGACCTAAACGACGAAAGGCCAGCCAGCCACCGCGCAGAAGACCATGATTTTCTATGGCCTCTAACGCGTAGCAGGAACAACTGGGGTAGAAACGACAGTGGTCTGCCATCAGGGGACTAATGGCATAGCGATAAAACTGGATCGGAACGAGTGCCAGTTTACGCATCGGGACTGTCTACCCCTACAGTTTCGGCTTTGACTGCTGGTACTGGCGTGCTGCGTGCCAGACGCTTCCAGAGTTTGCCGAAATGCTGAATCAATTCGGGGTTTTCTACGTCCCCCAAACCTTTGCGCGCGACGATAACAATGTCCCAGCCGACCAGTGAATCCTGGTTCAGGCGAAACGATTCGCGCATCAGACGTTTGAGGCGATTGCGCTCGACGGAGAGCTTTACGCTCTTTTTCCCGATAACCAGCCCGAGACGGGGGTGATCAAGATCGTTGTTGCGCGCAAGGAGCAGGAGGTTTTTCCCCGGAACCTTGCCGGTAGGGGAGTCAAAGACTGCTTTGAAATGCCGGGGCGTAAGCAAACGCTTGTCCCGACTGAAGTCCTGACTCACCTCCAGTGCCGGATTATCAAACTGCCAGACGCGCACGACCTTTGGCGCGACGACGCGACAGGACGGCACGACCGTTTTTGGTAGCCATGCGAGCACGGAAACCGTGGGTACGAGCGCGTTTGATAGTGCTTGGTTGGAAAGTACGTTTCATTGTCGTGTTACCTGGTTCGTCCACAACGGGCCGGAATGGCCCCCGTTTTAAGAGACCGGGGATTCTAGAGAAAGCAAGCCTCTAGGTCAATTTCCAACCAGCGTTTCCTTATAAATAGATCTCCAGCCGTTTTCTCGATCAACGCTCCTTCGCTAGATATAGAAATAAAGAAGGGAATTATTTAAAGCTTTTCTGTAAAGCTTATAAAAGCTAGGGGCACCATCCTCTGTGGATAACTGCCTTCAGCCCTTCTAAGCCGTGATGTACAGAGAATGACAACTACCGTGGAAAACGGTGGTCAGCCTGTGCTGCACTGTCGGATAAGCTGTGTGTGGAATGGCTACTTATCCACAGGCGAGTTATCCACCGAGTTTGACCCCCACTTGTCCAGTGCCCTCATGGTCGGTTATCCACAGAGCTTATGCACACACCGCTGGTCGCATTTTTGGCGGTTAACGCGTTGATAAATCATGGCCTGTGCGCAACCTGCATGTGGATAAGTGGACGTCTGGCCGCTACAATGGCCGCTTGTTTTTGCCTCACCGGCTTTCAACTTAGGGGATATCCGTGTCAGTGGAACTTTGGCAGCAGTGCGTGGAGCTTTTGCGCGATGAGCTGCCTGCCCAACAATTCAACACTTGGATCCGTCCACTACAGGTCGAAGCCGAAGGCGACGAGTTGCGTGTCTACGCACCGAATCGTTTTGTTCTCGACTGGGTCAACGAAAAGTACCTGGGCCGAGTCCTCGAACTGCTGGATGAGCATGGCAATGGCCTGGCGCCAGTGCTGTCCTTATTAATAGGCAGCAAACGCAGCTCGGCGCCGCGTGCGGCACCCAATGCTCCGTTGGCCGCGGCTGCTTCCCAGGCTCAGGCCGCGCAAGCGCCGGTCAACAACACTCCTGCACCGGCTCCGACGGTTGTCACACAGACCAAACGTGCCACGCAAAAAATAGCCGAGGTCAGTGAAGAGCCGTCCCGCGACAGCTTCGACCCGATGGCCGGCGCCAGTTCGCAACAGGCCCCGGTCCGCGCCGAACAGCGCACCGTGCAGGTTGAAGGCGCGCTCAAGCACACCAGTTACCTGAACCGCACCTTTACCTTCGAGAACTTCGTCGAGGGTAAGTCCAACCAACTGGCCCGGGCGGCAGCCTGGCAAGTGGCGGACAATCCGAAGCACGGTTACAACCCGCTCTTCCTTTATGGCGGCGTTGGTTTGGGTAAGACCCACTTGATGCATGCTGTGGGTAACCACCTATTAAAGAAGAACCCGAATGCCAAGGTCGTGTACCTGCATTCCGAGCGTTTCGTGGCCGACATGGTCAAGGCGCTGCAACTGAACGCGATCAACGAGTTCAAGCGCTTCTACCGTTCGGTGGACGCCCTGCTGATCGATGACATTCAGTTCTTCGCCCGCAAGGAACGTTCCCAGGAAGAGTTTTTCCACACCTTCAACGCCCTGCTTGAAGGTGGCCAGCAGGTCATTCTCACCAGTGACCGCTACCCGAAAGAAATCGAAGGCCTTGAAGAACGCCTCAAATCCCGCTTCGGCTGGGGCCTGACGGTTGCCGTCGAGCCGCCGGAGCTGGAAACCCGCGTGGCGATCCTGATGAAAAAGGCCGACCAGGCCAAAGTCGATCTGCCTCACGACGCAGCGTTCTTCATTGCCCAGCGTATTCGCTCTAACGTCCGTGAGCTGGAAGGCGCGCTTAAACGCGTGATCGCCCACTCGCACTTCATGGGCCGCGACATCACCATCGAGCTGATTCGCGAATCCCTGAAAGACTTGTTGGCGCTGCAAGATAAACTCGTGTCTGTGGATAACATTCAGCGCACGGTCGCCGAGTACTACAAGATCAAGATTTCGGATCTGCTGTCCAAGCGTCGTTCACGCTCGGTGGCACGTCCGCGTCAGGTCGCCATGGCCTTGTCCAAGGAACTGACCAACCACAGCCTGCCGGAAATCGGCGATGTGTTTGGCGGTCGCGACCACACGACGGTTTTGCACGCCTGCCGCAAGATCAACGAACTTAAGGAATCCGACGCGGACATCCGCGAGGACTACAAGAACCTGCTGCGTACACTGACCACTTGATGAACACCAGCGCAGCTTATTAAGGCAAGGGACTAGACCATGCATTTCACCATTCAACGCGAAGCCCTGTTGAAACCCCTGCAACTGGTCGCAGGCGTCGTCGAGCGCCGACAGACCTTGCCGGTGCTCTCCAACGTGCTGCTGGTTGTCGAAGGCCAGCAACTGTCGCTGACCGGTACCGACCTGGAAGTCGAGCTGGTCGGTCGTGTGCGACTCGAAGAACCGGCTGATCCAGGCTCCATCACCGTGCCGGCGCGCAAGCTGATGGACATCTGCAAGAGCCTGCCAAACGACGCGCTGATCGACATCAAGGTCGATGAGCAAAAGCTGGTGGTGAAAGCTGGCCGTAGCCGCTTCACCCTGTCGACCTTGCCGGCCAACGATTTCCCGACGGTGGAAGAAGGCCCGGGTTCGCTGACCTGCAGCCTGGAGCAAAGCAAACTGCGTCGTTTGATCGAACGCACCAGCTTCGCCATGGCCCAGCAGGACGTGCGTTACTACCTCAACGGCATGCTGCTGGAAGTGTCCGAAGGCATCATCCGCGCCGTGGCCACCGACGGTCACCGTTTGGCCATGTGCTCGATGAAGGCCGATATCGGTCAGCCAGATCGTCACCAGGTGATCGTGCCGCGCAAGGGTATCCTTGAGCTGGCGCGTCTGCTGACTGAGCCGGACGGTATGGTCAGCATCGTCCTGGGTCAGCACCACATCCGTGCGACCACTGGCGAGTTCACCTTCACCTCGAAACTGGTCGACGGCAAATTCCCTGACTACGAGCGTGTTCTGCCGAAGGGCGGCGACAAGCTGGTACTTGGCGATCGCCAGGCCCTGCGTGAAGCCTTCAGCCGTACCGCGATTCTGTCCAACGAGAAGTACCGCGGCATTCGTCTGCAACTGGCCAACGGTCAGCTGAAGATCCAGGCGAACAACCCGGAACAGGAAGAAGCGGAAGAAGAAGTGGGCGTTGAGTACAACGGCGGTTCCCTGGAAATCGGCTTCAACGTGAGCTATCTGCTCGACGTGCTGGGCGTGATGACCACCGAGCAGGTTCGCCTGATCCTGTCCGACTCCAACAGCAGCGCGCTGGTGCAAGAGTCCGACAACGATGACTCGGCCTACGTTGTCATGCCGATGCGTCTGTAATCATGCTCAGCAGAAGCTAGATGTCCTTAAGTCGCGTCTCGGTCACCGCGGTGCGCAATCTGCACCCGGTGACCTTCTCCCCCTCTCCCCGAATCAATATTCTTTACGGCGCCAACGGCAGCGGCAAAACCAGTGTTCTGGAAGCCATTCATCTGCTGGGGCTTGCCCGTTCGTTTCGTAGCAGCCGTTTATTACCCGTCATTCAGTACGAGCAATTGGCGTGCACGGTATTTGGTCAGGTGGAATTGGCCGAGGGCGGGCATAGCGCTTTGGGGATATCCCGGGACCGCCAAGGTGAGTTCCAGATCCGCATCGACGGGCAGAACGCCCGCAGCGCTGCGCAACTGGCGGAGATCCTGCCGTTGCAGTTGATCAACCCGGATAGCTTCCGCCTGCTGGAAGGTGCGCCGAAGATTCGCCGGCAGTTTCTCGACTGGGGTGTGTTCCACGTGGAACCGCGATTCATGTCCACTTGGCAGCGCTTGCAGAAGGCCCTGCGTCAGAGAAACTCTTGGCTGCGGCATGGTACACTTGACGCCGTTTCGCAAGCGGTTTGGGACAGGGAACTGTGCCAGGCCAGCGCAGAAATTGATGAATACCGCCGCGCTTATATCAAAGCCTTGAAACCAGTCTTTGAACAAACCTTGAGCGAACTGGTTGAGCTCGAGGGCTTAACGCTGAGCTATTACCGAGGTTGGGACAAAGAGCGCGAGCTGAGTGCCGTGCTCGCCGGGTCCCTTCAGCGGGATCAGCAAATGGGTCATACCCAGGCCGGACCACAACGTGCTGACTTGCGTCTTCGATTGGGCGCACACAACGCCGCGGACATTTTGTCCCGGGGTCAGCAGAAGTTGGTGGTCTGCGCATTGCGGATTGCCCAGGGGCACTTGGTTAGCCAGGCCCGACGCGGTCAGTGTATTTATCTGGTGGATGACTTGCCGTCCGAGCTGGACGAGCAACACCGCCGTGCGCTTTGCCGCTTGCTGGAAGACTTACGCTGCCAGGTGTTTATCACCTGTGTAGATCACGAATTATTGAGGGAAGGCTGGCAGACGGAAACGCCAGTCGCTCTGTTCCACGTGGAACAGGGCCGTATCACCCAGACCCACGACCATCGGGAGTGAAGGCATTGAGCGAAGAAAATACGAATACCTACGACTCAACGAGCATTAAAGTGCTGAAAGGCCTGGATGCCGTACGCAAACGTCCCGGTATGTACATTGGTGACACAGACGACGGCAGCGGTCTGCACCACATGGTCTTCGAGGTAGTCGACAACTCCATCGATGAAGCGCTCGCGGGCCATTGCGACGACATCAGCATCATTATCCACCCGGATGAATCCATCACCGTTCGCGACAACGGTCGTGGCATCCCGGTAGACGTGCACAAAGAAGAAGGCGTTTCGGCAGCCGAGGTCATCATGACCGTGCTGCACGCCGGCGGTAAGTTCGATGACAACTCCTACAAAGTATCCGGCGGCCTGCACGGTGTAGGTGTTTCGGTGGTGAATGCCCTTTCGGAAGAACTGGTCCTGACCGTTCGCCGCAGCGGCAAGATCTGGGAACAGACCTACATCCACGGTGTTCCGAAAGAACCGATGAAAATCGTCGGCGAGAGCGAATCCACCGGTACCCAGATTCACTTCAAGCCCTCCGACCTGACCTTCAAGAACATTCACTTCAGCTGGGACATCCTGGCCAAGCGCATTCGTGAACTGTCCTTCCTCAACTCCGGTGTCGGCATCGTCCTCAAGGACGAGCGCAGTGGCAAGGAAGAGTTGTTCAAGTACGAAGGCGGTCTGCGTGCGTTCGTTGAATACCTGAACACCAACAAGACTCCGGTCAACCAGGTGTTCCACTTCAACATTCAGCGTGAAGACGGCATCGGCGTGGAAATCGCCCTGCAGTGGAACGACAGCTTCAACGAGAACCTGTTGTGCTTCACCAACAACATTCCACAGCGCGATGGCGGTACTCACCTGGTGGGTTTCCGTTCCGCACTGACGCGTAACCTGAACACCTACATCGAAGCGGAAGGCCTGGCGAAGAAGCATAAAGTCGCGACCACCGGTGACGATGCCCGTGAAGGCCTGACCGCGATCATCTCGGTAAAAGTGCCTGATCCGAAGTTCAGCTCCCAGACCAAAGACAAACTGGTTTCTTCCGAAGTGAAGACCGCCGTCGAACAGGAAATGGGCAAGTACTTCTCCGACTTCCTGCTGGAAAACCCGAACGAAGCCAAACTGGTCGTCGGCAAGATGATCGACGCGGCGCGTGCCCGTGAAGCGGCGCGTAAAGCCCGTGAGATGACCCGTCGTAAAGGCGCGCTGGATATCGCCGGCCTGCCGGGCAAACTGGCTGACTGCCAGGAAAAAGACCCTGCCCTGTCCGAACTGTATCTCGTGGAAGGTGACTCTGCTGGCGGCTCCGCCAAGCAGGGTCGCAACCGTCGCACCCAGGCCATCCTGCCGCTCAAAGGCAAGATCCTGAACGTCGAGAAGGCGCGCTTCGACAAGATGATCTCTTCGCAAGAAGTGGGCACCTTGATCACCGCACTGGGCTGCGGCATCGGTCGCGACGAGTACAACATCGCCAAGCTGCGTTACCACAACATCATCATCATGACCGATGCTGACGTCGACGGTTCGCACATCCGTACCCTGCTGCTGACCTTCTTCTTCCGTCAGTTGCCGGAGCTGATCGAGCGCGGCTATATCTACATCGCCCAGCCGCCGCTGTACAAGGTCAAGAAAGGCAAGCAAGAGCAATACATCAAAGACGACGACGCCATGGAAGAGTACATGACGCAGTCGGCCCTGGAAGACGCGAGCCTGCATCTGAACGAGGACGCGCCGGGTATTTCCGGACCTGCTCTTGAGCGTCTGGTGAATGACTTCCGTCTGGTAATGAAGACCCTCAAGCGTCTGTCGCGCCTGTACCCACAGGAACTGACCGAGCACTTCATCTACCTGCCAGCGGTTACCCTGGAGCAACTGTCCGACCGCGCCGCGATGCAAGACTGGATGGCTCAGTTCGAAGTTCGCCTGCGCACCGTCGAGAAGTCTGGCCTGGTGTATAAAGCCAGCCTGCGTGAAGACCGTGAACGGAACGTCTGGCTGCCAGAGGTCGAACTGATCTCCCATGGCCTGTCGAATTACATCACCTTCAACCGCGACTTCTTCGGCAGCAACGATTACAAAACCGTGGTCTCGCTGGGCGCTCAACTGAGTACCTTGCTAGACGACGGCGCGTACATCCAGCGCGGCGAACGCAAGAAGCCAGTGACCGAGTTCAAGGAAGCCCTTGAGTGGCTGATGGCTGAAAGCACCAAGCGTCACACCATTCAGCGATACAAAGGTCTGGGCGAGATGAACCCGGATCAGCTGTGGGAAACCACCATGGACCCAGCCCAGCGCCGGATGCTCAAAGTGACCATCGAAGACGCCATTGGCGCGGACCAGATCTTTAACACCCTGATGGGTGATGCGGTCGAACCCCGTCGGGACTTCATCGAAAGTAACGCCTTGGCGGTTTCCAACCTGGATTTCTGATCCAGTGTAGGCGGGCAAAGTTGTTTGCCCGTTCGGCCAGAGTTAAGTGGTTCGATCAAAGCTAATAGCCCACTGCCCTGCCGAAAAACCCTGGTGACCGAAAGGTCTGCCGGGGTTTTTTCGTTACAGGAGAGATGGATTTTTTGAGCTTCAGGTGGCGGCGACTTGTACAATCGAGCCTACTTTTTTGATGTGCCAATGCGCCACACCAGTAATCGGCGGGCATTGGGCGTCGTGTTTTTTATAGGGGTTGATTCACCCATGGCTGACAAGCTGTCACTCGAAACGCTGGAATCCTGGCTCTGGGAGTCCGCGAATATTCTGCGCGGTTCCATCGACTCCTCCGACTTCAAGAACTACATCTTCGGCTTGCTCTTCCTCAAGCGTTACAACGATGTATTCGATGAGCGCGTCACCAAGCTTATGAAGGACGAAAATCTGAGTTATGGCGATGCTCAGGAAGAAATAGAGGAAAAATGGGGCAAGTTCCCTATCAGTGCCCGCTGGTTTGACCTGATTTCACGCACAGAAAACATTGGCGAAGCCTTGGATAAGGCGTTCGCGACCATCGAGGCCAACAATCCTGAACTGCAACACGTACTGACCGCTACGCAGTACGGTGACAAGCGTGTGCTGGCGGATGCCACCTTGCAGCGCCTGCTACGCCATTTCAACCAGTACAAACTAGGAAATGACGACCTGTATAAGGCCGATATGCTGGGCGATGCTTACGAGTATCTGATCAAGCAGTTTGCCGATGATGCCGGTAAGAAAGGTGGAGAGTTCTATACGCCCAAGGCCGTGGTGCAACTGGTGGTTGAGCTAATCGATCCTCAGTCGGGCCACAGTGTGTATGACCCCACTTGCGGAAGTGGCGGTATGTTGGTGGAAAGTGCTCACCATGTATCTGGTTTGCCAAACGGCACTCTGATGGGGAAACCCAATGTGTTGCTGTACGGGCAAGAGAAGAACCTCGGCACCTGGGCCATCGCTAAACTCAATCTGTACCTGCATAACATGCATGCAGCCATTGAGCGCGGCGATACGTTGGTAGACCCTAAACACACAGAGCCGATGAGTAATGATCCACGCTTTAATGTGGTGAAGACCTTCGACCGCGTGATTGCGAATCCTCCGTTCTCGGCCAAGGCCTGGTGGACGCCGCTAGAGCTGAGCAACGAAAACGAGCAGGAGAATGGCAAGAAGACCAAAGCTCCCAACTACAAGCAGGTCAGCGACCCTTATGGTCGGTTGGTCTATGGCGTTCCGCCACGGGGATATGCCGACCTGGCTTTCGCCCAACATATGCTGGCCAGTCTCAAGGCTGATGGCCGCATGGGAGTTATCCTGCCCCATGGTGTGTTATTCCGCAGCGGCGAGGAAGGGAAGATTCGCGAGGGGTTGATGTTTGGTACTGACGCAACTAGCGGCAACCAGCCAGGCGACCTTATTGAAGCTATCGTCGGGCTGCCCTCGGCCCTGTTCTACAACACCGGCATCCCGGCTTGCGTGCTAATCCTGAACAAGCAGAAACCCGCTGCCCTCAAAGGCAAGGTCATCATCATTGATGCCAGTCGCCACTATCTAGAAGGCAAGGCGCAGAATAGCCTTCGCGTTGAAGATGTCACCCGCATCGTCAGCACCCACAAGGCGGCATTCGAGCAGCAAGCAGAGGTCGAGAACTACTGCCGGGTGGTCACGTTGGATGAAATTCGCACCAATGACGGCAACCTCAACATCGCTCGCTATATCGACAACGGCGAGACTGAAGAGACCGTTGACGTTGCCGCTATCTTGGCGCAACTGGCGGCACTGGCCAAAGAAGAAGCGAAAATTGATGAGCGGCTCAATGGCTATCTGATGGAATTGGGACTGTTGGAGACCGGGGCATGAGCCAATGCGTAGCTGATTCGCTCCGAGAGACTCCAATAGGAGCCGTTACCTCCGATTGGGAAATGGG